>JALRAS010000014.1 GCA_023262495.1 Bacteroidia bacterium
ATGATTTCTTCCATTTGGCAGGAAACATGCTCATGCTGTATTTTGGTGGTAGGATTTTTGCTGATTTTTTAGGACATAGGCGGGTGCTACCGCTTTATCTCGCGGGTGGAATCATAGGTGCACTGCTTTACATATTGCTCTTTAATACTATTCCTTTGTTTGCCGATGCCGGGTTTAATGCTCAATTGATGGGCTCTTCTGCTGCTGTTCTCGCTATTTTTTTTGCTGCCGCAACCTATTTACCCGATTATGAGGTGGGCCTTATTCTTATAGGGTCAGTTCGATTAAAGTATATTGCTTTGGTTATTTTTCTGATTGATTTGCTTAGCATCGACCAAAGTAATCCGGGTGGACACATGGCTCATATAGGTGGAGCATTGCTTGGTATCGCTTTTGCAAAAGGTTTAAGAAAGAGCTATGATTTTACGCACTCCTTTAATAAATTCATCAGCAAAATTGAAGCATTGTTGAGCAGGAATAAAACCTCTGCCAACCGAGTTGTTTACAGGCAAAATCCGCGTGCCACATCACAGTCGAAGCCCAAATCAGCAGGCAAGCAAGAAATTATCGATGCCATTCTAGATAAAATTTCAAAGTCGGGGTACGATAGTTTAACCAAAGAAGAAAAGGAAACTATCTTTAAACTAAGTAAGGACGAAGATTGAAAAAATACCCTACACCAGGATTAAAACAAAAAAGCCGAAGTAAAATACTCCGGCTTTTGCTCCCTCTCTTGGGCTCGAACCAAGGACCCCATGATTAACAGTCATGTGCTCTAACCAGCTGAGCTAAGAAGGAATCTTTTTAATTGGAGCGCAAATGTACAGAAGAAAGTTATATTTGCAAAAATTTTTTTAATCTAATTTAAAATATGAGTCTATTAGCAGTTGGCACAGTAGCTTTTGATGCCATTGAAACACCTTTTGGAAAAACAGACAAAATTGTTGGTGGCGCTGCCACATACATCTGTTTATCAGCATCTTATTTCACCAAAAAAATCAACCTGGTATCAGTCGTGGGAGAAGATTTTCCTCAAGAGTCGATTGGCATGTTGCAACAACATGGCGTAAATACAGCCGGTTTACAGGTTAAAATGGGAGAAAAAACATTCTTTTGGAGTGGAAAGTACCACAACGACATGAACAGCCGCGATACACTCGACACCCAGCTGAATGTGCTTGAAACATTCGATCCGGTTATTCCTGAGGCCTATCAAGATTGCGAATTCTTGATGCTCGGGAATCTTGTTCCTGCGGTGCAACGCAAAGTAATCATGTCGCTCAAAAATCGTCCAAAGCTGATTGTGATGGATACCATGAATTTTTGGATGGATATAGCCATGGAAGAACTTGTTAAAACAATTGCAATGGTTGATGTTTTAACTATCAATGATGCAGAAGCACGTCAGTTGTCCGGTGAGTATTCATTGGTAAAAGCAGCTCAAAAAATATTAACGATGGGTCCAAAATACCTGATCATTAAAAAGGGAGAACACGGTGCTTTACTATTTAACAACAAGCAGGTGTTTTTTGCCCCTGCCTTGCCGCTTGAAGATGTTTTTGATCCAACTGGTGCCGGTGATACATTTGCAGGTGGATTTATTGGTTACCTTGCCAATACTAAAGATATATCGTTCGATAATATGAAAAGAGCCATCATTTTTGGTTCAGCTATGGCTTCGTTCTGTGTGGAAAAATTTGGAACCGAAAGAATTGTAAATTTAGGTAAGGAAGAGCTCGACCATCGTATACAAGAGTTTGTAAACTTGGTTCAATTTGATATCTCCTTGGTATAAAAATGAGTATGAATAAAGAGGCAAAAATATTTGTGGCTGGCCACAGAGGAATGGTAGGTAGCGCCATGGTAAGAAGGTTAGAGCGTGCAGGTTTCAACAACATAATTACCCGCACTTCATCCCAGTTAAATCTCACCAATCAAGCAGCTGTTGCCGATTTCTTTGCTGCCGAAAAACCCGAATATGTGGTGCTCGCTGCTGCTAAGGTGGGCGGTATTATGGCCAACAATACCTATCGCGGTCAATTTATTTATGAAAATTTGATGATACAAAACAATGTTATTCATCAAAGCTATGTTAATGGAGTAAAGAAGTTGTTGTTTTTAGGTTCTTCTTGTATCTATCCTAAAATGGCTCCACAGCCGCTTAAGGAAGATTACCTACTTACAGGTACATTGGAGCATACCAACGAACCCTATGCCATTGCAAAAATTGCAGGGATAAAAATGTGCGAAGCATACCGAACTCAGTATGGTTGTAATTTCATTTCTGCAATGCCCACAAATTTATATGGCCCTAACGATAATTATGATTTACATAATTCGCATGTGTTGCCCGCACTCATCAGAAAATTTCATACTGCCAAGGTAAACCAAGATAAAAGTGTGGTAATTTGGGGAACAGGAACACCTCGCAGGGAATTTTTACACGTTGATGATTTGGCTGATGCTTGCTACTATTTACTAGAGCATTATGATGGAGAGCAACTTGTTAATGTGGGCAGTGGGGTAGATGTAACCATTTTTGAACTTGCCAACCTGGTTAAACAAATTGTTGGTTTCAATGGTGAAATTGAGCTCGATCCCTCTAAACCTGATGGAACACCACGAAAATTAATGGATGTAAGTAAACTGGAAAAGGTGGGTTGGAAGTACAAAATTTCATTGGAAGAGGGAATAGGCAGCGTTTACAAAGAGGTTCTCGAAAAGAAAATTTTTGACACACAAACCGTATAATGAAAGCGCTAATGGCAATATTCATTTTCCCACGTGTACGTGATGTAGTGAAATTGTTGTTGCTGTCATCTTCATTTGCTTATGCGCAGCCCATTATCTATCAGCATAATCAGTTTTTTGCGCAAGATGTCGAACGTCAAGCTGCTGCTATACAAAATCAATGTCAAGCTGCTGTAAAACCATTTGTAAATGGTGTAAACTATAATAAGCAACAGCTCGACTCATCAAATAATGCGAGATACGCTTACAAAACTTATAAGCGCGCTTGGTTACGTAAAATGAAGCAAGAAAGTTTGCTCCTGGTGGATAGCCCCGATTTTAAATTATCACTCGATCCGCTATTTTATTTTGAAGGTGGTCAGGACAGCAAGTTCAGCGATTCTACCTATTATACCAATACGCGGGGTGTTTTAATTAGAGGCAGTATAGGCCAAAAATTTGCTTTCGAATCAACCTTTTTAGAGAATCAAGCCGTGTTGCCCGATTACTTAAGTCAGTTTGTTAGAACTTGGGAAGTAGTGCCCGGGCAAGGCCGCGTAAAGAAGTTTAAAACCAATGGATTTGATTTTGCTAATGCATCGGGCGTTATGTCATATAGTCCATTCAAAGTGTTAAACATAATGGCAGGTAGCGGCAAGCTATCTGTTGGAAATGGATACCGATCATTGTTCTTGAGCGATAATGCATTCAACTATCCGTACTTGAAAATAAATTTTCATACCCAAAAATTCGCGTATACCGCGTCATGGGCATCAATGCAAGTAATAAAAAATGGGCGGTTTGTATTTAATCCCCTCAGTGAACCCATCTTCACAAAAAAGGCATACACATTTCAATATCTGAGCTATCGACCTCTGAAACGCCTCGAACTGGGCTTGTTTCAAGCAGTGATGTGGAGCGCTCAGCAAACAGGCAATGCCAATTTTGATTTCAACATCATCAATCCATTAATCTTTTCACACTTGGCTCAATATAATCTTAATGAATCTAATAATGTAATGCTTGGTGCCAATATCAATGTAAAAATTACATCCTCAATTAATCTGTACGGACAATTGATGGCAGATGATATTAAAAATAAGCAAACAGGTTTTCAGGGTGGTGTCAAATATTTTGATGTAGCCAAAATCAACAATTTATATATGCAGATAGAGTATAATCGTGTGGGTGCGTATAGCTACGCTTTTAATGATGCATTTCAAAGTTTTAGCCATTACAATCAGCCTATTGCCCATCCCCTTGGAGCTAACTTCAATGAGTTAGTGGGTATTGCCAACTATCGTTGGAAAGATATTTTCATCACCGGCAAAATCAACTTAATCAGCTACGGTCAGGATGTGAAGGATTTTTATGCCGGCAATACGGTGATCACCGATTATTTACCTTCCGATGTGCAGCAAAATACGATGCAATATAAGGCAAATACCAGTATCATAGATGCTAAACTCGGCTACGTGATTAACCGTGCGTCTAATCTGAATGTGTCTGTGGGTGCTATGCTACGAAACAATCAAACTTCAACAGGCAGTTTGCAAACAAATTATGTATATTTGAGCGTTGGTACCTCAGTCATAAATAAGTACTACGATTTTTAGTGTATAAATTCTTTTTACGAACTTTGACGCAAGCAAAAACATGGGATTAACAATACTCGCATTCTTCACTTCATTTTTGGTGGTAATATTTTTTACACCATCACTGATTAAAGTGGCGGAGTTAAAAAACCTTACCGACACTCCCGATGAACTTCGTAAATTGCATAAGCGATCTAAACCCACTATTGGAGGAATTATCATTTACGCAGGAACATTGTTCTCTTATGCTATTTGGTTGCCCACTGATGATGCTTCAGATTTTAAATACATTGTTGCCACCACATTGCTCATGTTTTTTGTTGGAGTAAAAGACGATATCATTGGAACAGCGCCAATGAAAAAGTTGGCTGCCCATATCTTGTGTGGTTTAATTATTGTGCTTATGGCAAACATCAGAATAAAGAGTTTGCACGGGATATTTGGTATTTATGAAATACCTTATTGGGCAAGTATTTTTCTTTCGTTGTTTACCATGATTGTAATTATCAATGCATTCAATCTAATTGATGGTGTTGATGGCTTGGCAGCCGGTATTGGATTTATTGCTGCTATGGCCTTTGGCACTTGGTTTTTGTTGCTCAAAGATTTGGTTATGTCATGCATGGCATTTGCGTTGGCGGGTTCACTATTGGCGTTTTTGTATTACAACTTTTCTCCTGCAAAAATTTTTATGGGTGATTCCGGATCCCTTACCATCGGTTTAATTATGTCGGTGCTTGCCATTAAACTGATTGAGTTTGAGCGTGTATCTTTAATTTACCAGCTCGCGCTCTCTACAAAACCTGTTATTGCTATCGCCTTTTTGATTTATCCGCTGGTAGATACAATGCGTATTTTTATTTATCGCATGCTCAATGGTCTTTCGCCTTTCAATGCCGATAGAAATCATATTCATCATCGATTGCAAGATGTTGGGTTTAATCATCGACAAACTTCTTTTGTATTGTATGTGTCAAATATGCTTGTTATAGCTGTTGCTTTTTTAACCATCAAATTGCAGCCTACTTTTTCATTATTGGTTGTGGTTGGCTTTGCTGTCTTCTTATGTTTGATCCCATTTTATCTGATGAAAGAAAAAATACCTGTGATAAAAACATTAAACAGCGAACCTGAGTCTGCTGAAATCAACAACATCAAGCAAGTATAATTCACCTGATGAACAGCTTGAATTCGTATTTTTCACATCGCGCTCAGTGTCTAATTGTTTTGATGCTGATTTTTCAAGATGTGTTTGCACAACCCGAAAATTTGCCTCTTTTGCGTGAGGCCAATATTGGGATTACCAATGCCGCACGTGAAAATCCTTATCAATTTCATACTGCCATTCGCCCCTATTTAAAAAGTGAGATTCAATCGCTCAATGGTGTCAACGAGAATGATACCGCTATGCCTTCAAGCAAAAAAATGGTATTAAGGAATTATATCAGCCAAGGTCATTTGCTTGGATTAGATGCTGGTAAATTTTTTATCAAAGCTGATCCTGTTTTTTCTGCGATTGCCGGCTATGATGCGAATGCAGGCGAACGATTAATGCAAACGTCTATTGGCTTTAGAACACAAGTGCAACTGGGTAAAAAATTGTTTGGAGAAGTAAAAATAGAAAGTTTTAATGCCGATTATGCCAGCTATATCGACTCGGTAATTGCCAAAACACAGGTTGTTCCGGGAGGCAACTTTGCCGGCCGAACGGGCTTGGGATACAGTAGTAATTTAAACACAGGTTATTTATCTTATTCACCCAATAAAATCTTTAATTTTCAAGCAGGGTTCGGCAAAAATTTCTGGGGCGAGGGATATCGTTCGCTGCTGTTGAGCGACAACGCATACAGTTATCCATACCTAAAAACAACCGCACATTTTTGGCGTATCAAGTATGTAAGTATGGTGGCTAATTTTAAAGATGTTCAAAGAGATCCTGGAAATAGCAACACATTCAGAAATAAATATGCATCGTTGCATTACCTGAGTTGGAATGCTACAAAATGGTTGAACTTTGGCCTATTTGAAGCCATAGTTTTTGAAAATAGAAACAAAGCAAGCTATCATGCCTTTGATGTCAATTATCTTAACCCGGTTATATTTTTTCGTCCTGTAGAATACTCCCTGGGGTCGGGAGATAATGCCTTACTTGGAGCTAACTTTAAAATTAAGTTAACTGCAAACATGCAGTTGTATGGGCAAGTCATATTAGATGAGTTTTTCTTGAAGGAGATTAGAGCAAGAAACGGTTGGCAAGACAATAAGCAAGGAGCGCAAGCCGGGTTAAAGTATTTCAATGTGGCCGGAATAAAAAATTTAAATTTTTTAACCGAGGTAAATGTGGTAAGACCCTATACATACTACCACAAGAACGCTACTCAAAACTATGGGCATTTCAATCAGCCACTTGCCCATCCATACGGAGCAAACTTTTACGAAAGTATGAGTACCCTAAACTATAAATACAAGCGGTGGTTTGTGGCTGCCAAATTTATTTATGCCGTAGTGGGTCTCGATAGTAATCAAACCATTAGCTACGGACAAGATATTTATCGTGCCTATGATCAACGCCCTTCTGTTTATGGAAACGGACTTGCACAAGGTTTAAAAACAACACTCATTTTTGCCACAGCCAAGGCATCATATTTAATTAACAGCGCCTATAATTTACGCATCGAAGGATGTATGATCCCCCGTATTGAAAGCAATATCAACGGCACCAAAAGAGCACTTATCTTTCAGCTAGGCATCAGCACCTCTCTCGATAATAGATACCTCGATTTTTAATTCGGGTTAATTCCGAATTAATCAATAGAAGTTACGAATGTAACGCACTAGTGATTTTATGAGGGCAATCCAGCTTAGCAGGTGTTTTCAATCCATTGATTCAATGGATTTAATTACAGCTGTTTCAGCGATTCCGCATTTTCTAATGCGGAATTTGGGTTAATACTACTTGGGCACTGTCAGTTGTTGCTCTGTAATCGTATAATCCCATTGTTTAACGCCTTCCCGATCATAAATTTCAAACATAACCTTTCTTTCATTTTTTGCACCGCTGATGCCAATTCTTGAATAACTGTTACCCATGTATAAGCTGCCTTCCACACGCGTAGGGTTGTTATACTCATTTGATTTGGATATGTTATAAGCGTTAGATGTAATGGGCGATGAGGTAAAATCATGCAAATCATAAAATCCTGGTAAGCTGATTTTATGCATCTCGGTAAAATGTCGGTCACCGGTTAAAAAAATAACACCTTTAATCTTGTTTAACCGAATAAAGTTTATCAATTCATCAAACTCCGCAGCATAGTGTCTTAAACATTCTTTCTCTGCTATTGGATTTAAAACCTGACTGCCGTTTACAATAAATTTAAAAACAGACTTACTACTGATGAGTGCATTTTTTAACCAATCGAGTTGTGTTTTTCCATAGTAGGTTTTTTCATGATTAGGTTGGCCGTTTATACTATCAGGCAACTCATTAGCACTTCTGTAAAAGCGATCATCCATCATGAAAAATTGAGCATCACTGTATAAGAAGCTCTGATAGATACCATCATTTCCCTTGTTGCCATAATTGCGTTGAGGGTAATATTGTTTAAATGCATGATAGGTTACATGCTTTAAATCAAAAGATAAATTGGCATCATTGGGTCCGTAATCATGGTCATCCCAAATGGCATAGTTGGGCCTAAGTGAAAGCACACGCTGAAGCGCTTTAGTTGACCTGTCATGACTATATCGATAGGCAATACCCGAAGCACTACTGTAATCTGCTTCGCGCAAATATAGATTATCTCCGCCCCAAATATTAAAATCTGCTTCCGTATCAGCCATCTTTTCTAGGATGTTGGTACTTTGACCGTATGGTTTACCTGGCCTATCGTACAAAGAGTCGTTGATATAGGTGCACGATCCAAATAAAAATTTAAAATCTGGCGCTGGTTTTCTCCATTCCCACAATTCCTTGGTTTTAAATTCATATACCTTAGCGGCTGGCAATAGCTTGCCATCAATCAAAAATTGATACTGATAAATGGTATTCATTGCCAAATGCTCCAAAACAAAAGTGATGGGATGATAGGCTTGTTGCTGTTTTACATCACCATTAACAATGCATTTTTCCTTGTTATTTTCTTTCTTCCAATATTGAATAGCAGCACTATTTACAGGAGCCTTCACTTCAAGCCAAACAGCTGCCTCTCGGTGTTCAACATAACCCAACATAGGCCCCGAAACAATTTGAGCGGATACCAAAAAGTAACTGAGATTTAAAGCAACTAAAAGTATATTTCTAAACATTATTCGATAATTTCGACAAATTTAATGAATAATCATCAAGCATTTTGATACAATTAATCACCATTTGCATTGTATGACAGTGTTTATCACAGCTCGCTATTCAATGAGTGAATAATAGATGTCTTATATGACTCGCAAAGATTTTTTAAAATATATTGGCCTGTTTTCTTTATCATCTACTACCATGAACGCAAAAGATTTTAGACAAGTTACCTCTCAACTAAAACCAAGTCCACAAATGCCTTTATTGTTTGTAGGACATGGCAGTCCAATGAATGCCATTGAATCAAACGAGTTTACAAAGCAATGGCAACTCATCGCAAGGCAGCTGCCCGTTCCTCAAGCTATACTGTGTATTTCGGCACATTGGGAAACAAAGGGCACCTTTATCACTGCAACGCCTCAACCTAAAACAATTCACGATTTTGGCGGTTTCCCAAAAGCGCTGTTTGATGTGCAATACCCTGCCAATGGAAATCCTGAGTTGGCAAAAAATATTGCTGCCCAAAGCAAGCCAATGCAAATTCAACTCGATCATCAATGGGGTCTTTATCATGGATGTTGGAGTATACTCAAACACATGTTTCCCGCTGCTGAGGTCCCGGTATTACAGTTAAGTATAGATTATCAAAAGGAGGCGTCCGCTCACTACGAAATCGGCAAACAATTGCAGTATCTTAGGGAAAGAGGCGTGCTGATTATTGGCAGTGGTAATTTGGTTCATAATTTGAGACTCATAGATTGGAAAAAAATGCACCAACCCGAGTATGGCTTTGATTGGGCCCTCGAAGCAAGAGCCATCATCAATAAACACATCCTTGAAGGAAATCATGCAGCACTTAAAAATTATCAGCAGTTGGGAAAGTCTGTGTCGTTGGCAGTTCCTTCACCCGACCACTATCTTCCATTGCTGTACACATTGTCACTTAAAAGAGATCATGAACAGGTAAGCTTGTTCAATGACAAAGCTGTTATGGGATCAATCAGTATGACTTCTGTGTTGATTGGCTAAAAGGCAGTCATGCGCAAAGAGTCAACCGTTGTAAGCGGTGCGGCTGCGTTTTTAATTAATAAAAAGTTAGTAGCATCCATCGATTGGATTTTCCATTTCTTTTCGGCCCCTAAATTTATTTTTACCGAATCGCTCCCCGAAAATAATTGCCAGGTGCCATCTGTATTGGTTGGTGTGCCGCCAATGGTAAGAGATTGTGTTAAAACCCCGCCATCTTTAAATTCAAGATAGTCATTAGAACCCAAGGCAATATTTACATCATTCTCTTTGTAAAAATTCATGCGCCATTTTTTCATGATATTAAAATCGTTGTTCCCAATAGTAGTAAATTTTTGCACGATAGAATAATCTGAATTTGAACTTGGACAGTTGCTTTGAACCCTGTATTCATAAGTGGTTCCCGAGGATAGATTAATTACCTTGGTGCTCGTTCCTGAGGTAACCCTAATCACCGTGTAGGTTGTGGTTCCCAATTTTCGGTATTCAAATAGGTATTGTTGTGCATCTTCGGCAGCATTCCAGCTGGCATCAACCGATACATTGGTCAAATTCTTGAGCGTAATGGCCTCGGGATAAGCGCAAACCGGCTCCTCAGTTAATTTTTTGCATTGGCTTAAAAATAGCGGTAATGCTAATATGAATAATGGAATAAATTTGGCAGGATTTTTCATGGGTATAAAATTTATTTTATGATTTATGTTGATATAAACTAATTAGATGATGTAAGCTATCATTAATTAGCACGCGGTGAGCAGGAGAGTAATTTTCCTGATTGGTTTTGGTAATGGTTTCAATGGCCTCCTTCATACTTTCGTGATAATTGGTGAGTTCTGTGATCAGCGTATAGGCCTCAATAGCAACAAGTTCGTTTCCGTTCAGCAAAGGATCAACAAAAATGCTTGTGTGTGTACTGTAATCAATACCCGACTCCCAACAAGCAGTCAATAAGGCTGCTTTAATTTCGTGACTGATGCTTTTGTTTGAGAGCGCATCAATCATAGGTACTTTTACAAAATCTTTGGTGCAGAATCCAAGCACTTTGGTAATTGCTGCAATCGTTTGATAAACATCAGCAGAGTTCAAATCTAATAAATAGTTGAGTAAACTCTCAACATGCTTGATGGTGTAGGTATCTTTTTCGAATGTTGCAATTAAGGAGTCAACCGCTTTTATAGAAGCTTCATTCATGATCTTTTATGATTCTGAATGACAAAATTAAAAAATTTAACGCATTGCCGATAAAATAAATCAAGTCCTCAACAAAAGTTGAATCAATTGCAATATATGGGCAATTACATTAATTACGAGTCCCTTTTTTTTCCTCAGTTTTGATAATCAAATTGTTGGGGTCTTTATCTTTTCCTGTCTTTTGCTTATCAGTATTGGAAGTTTCTTTTGAGGTGCTACCTTTCTTATCTTTTGTATCGGTGGCTTGCGTTTCGGTTGTTTTCTTTACTACAAAATTTGTTTTGATGCCTGCCAATAATTTGGTTACGTTCTCATCCTTTGCATTGGCCTTTATTGCTTTTTCTAAATTACCGGGAAATATTTTTCCTCTGTATTTTTTATCTTTGGCATAATCGTATAAAAATTCTTCCACTCTTTTATCAATGGGCTTTTTCGGATCTAAATTCAATGTTTTGGCAACTGCTCTCTTTTTTGCCTCGGCTTGGGCTTCTTTCAAAAATGCGATGTAGTCGGTCTTTTTAAGTGAAGGTGCTTTTTCTTCTACCTTCTTATAGTATAGATACTCGGTAGTGTAGAAGGTTTTCATATCGTTGAGCTTTTTCTGAACCGCACCCTCGGCTTGTTCTTTATCTGCAAAATATTCCGGATGAAGGAATATTTTTAAAGAATCAATGGTTAAATTAAGATAGTCAATCGTTCGATAATGCTCAATGCCAACACTGTCGCGCAGCACAACAAGTCTGCCACCCAAATCCTTTACTGAATTTGCTACAATGCTATATGTTTTAATGTTGCTTGCCAACCATTTATCTTTTTCAGAAAAATTAAGTGAAACACTATCAGACTCTATATCAAACACAAAGTTCTTAATGCCTTCTGTTCGGCTCCACATTTTTGTAATAGTTGGTTTTTCTTCCTGCGCAATGGCGCAGAATAAATTAAAAACTAGAATAATCGTAGTAAGTATTTTTTTCATCATTCAAAATTATTTTACTGTTTCAAAGGAGAGCGCATAACAACAAACCTTAATGAATTAATTCGGTAGATAGTTGTTTACAAAACTAATAAGATTTTGAAATTTTTCAGCCGTACTAGTTTTAAGTTTTGCACATTCAAAAATAATGTAAAAGGGCAGCAATTACTGAATTTTTCAATTACATTTGTTAAGAAATAGTGCTTTATTAAATTATCATAGGATTTTAAAATTATTAAAATGTCCGAAGATCTTTTTCAATACCTATGGAAAATGAAATTATTTGATAGCCGAAACCTATGTACAACCGATGGCGATCAAATAGAAATTATACATGTAGGGACGCACAACATGCAGTCGGGCCCCGATTTTTTTAATGCAAAGATCAAAATTGCCGATACTATTTGGGCTGGAAATATAGAATTGCACCTAAAATCTTCAGATTGGATGTTACATAAACATCAACTTGATAAATCATACGAAAACATTATTCTACACGTGGTTTATAAGGATGATAAACCTTTGTTTGACTCCTCAGGAAATGCGATTAAAACATTGGTGCTGGAGCAGCACATTAAAAGTGAAATCATTAATGCTTACAAGGATTTTAAAGATAATAATGAAATCATTCCATGTTCTAAAAGTATTCAAAAGGTACCTCATGAAATTATACAAACTACTTTAGAACGATTATTGGTTAAACGATTGGAGCATAAATCACAACATGTAGAGCGCCTGCTACTCGAAAATAACAACAATTGGGAGCAAAGTTTTTACATGCAATTAGCTGCTAATTTTGGTTTCAAGATCAATCAGGTTCCCTTTGAACTACTCGCTCGAAATACACCATTGTCAGTACTTGCAAAGCATAAAAGTAACCTCTCACAAATTGAAGCCCTGCTCTTCGGTCAGGCAGGAATGCTCAATGAATCATTTAAAGATCCCTATCCGGTAATGTTACAAAATGAGTATGCCTACTTGAAAAAGAAATACAACATTACGGGTGTCGACAGCCATCTTTGGAAGTTCTCTAAAATGAGGCCGGTAAATTTTGCATCTATTCGCATCGCCCAGTTTGCAGCACTTGTGCACCAATCTTCTCATTTGTTTTCGAAAGTTACTGAAGCCACAAGTCCTCAACAGCTCATGCAATTGTTCAAGGTAAAAGCTTCAACTTATTGGGATACGCATTACACTTTCTATAAGGAATCAGCCAATTTGAAAAAGTATCTTGGAAAGGCAGGAATCGAAAATCTTATTATCAATACCATTGTTCCGTTTATGTTTGTCTACGGTAAGCATTATGGCGATGAAACTAAATGCGAACTTTCGTTGGAATTGCTTTCTTTGATTAAACCCGAGAAAAATAACATCACCCGACTTTGGCAAAATATCGGTATTGATGCTAAAAACGCTGCGCAATCTCAGTCGCTCATTGAGCTTAAAACCAATTACTGTGAGCTGAAAAGGTGTTTACAATGCAGTATAGGACATTTTGTATTGAAAAATAATTAAATTTGTAGGCAAGATATTGTTTATGATTCAAAAAGTTACCTCTTGGTTTGAGCAGCATGCTTTCGGTGTTTGTACGTGGTTGGGAAAAAAACTAGGCATCGAAAGTACACGCATCAGAATGTACTTTATCTACCTGAGTTTTTTTACTGTTGGTTCTCCAATCATCATTTATTTTCTGATGGCTTTCATTCTTGAACATAAACATTACTTCCGATTCAATAAAAACAAAAAGAAAAGTGTGTGGGATATTTAACCTCCCTCAAATGCACTAACTTTATTGATTTCGATGGAATTTACAGCACACATATTGGATTATCATCTACCCGAAGAACGAATTGCAAAATTTCCGCTCTCGGTAAGGCATGATGCCAAATTACTTGTATACAAAGATCAACAAATTACTCACGATCGCTTTTACAACTTATCTAATCAACTTGCAGCAGGTAGTTTGATGGTTTTTAACGATACAAAAGTATTTCATGCACGCATGTATTTCACAAGCATTACAGGAAAGGTGATTGAACTATTTTGTATGGAACCTGCTGATGGGAAAGATCCTGTATTGGCCATGGCAGCCAATGCTCATTCCGAATGGATCTGTATGGTTGGGGGCGCAAAAAAATGGAAATCCGACAAACTGATTTGTCGACTCATGCACCATCAAACCGAAACAATTGTTGAGGCCTCGCTAATTGCACGCAAGGATGATATGTTTCATATCTCTTTTGAATGGGATAATAACGATTTATCATTTGCAGATATTTTGGAAAAGTCAGGTGAATTGCCACTTCCGCCATATATGAATAGAAAAGCCAATGCGGAAGATGAAAATAGATATCAAACTGTTTATGCCAAGCAAACCGGTTCGGTGGCTGCTCCTACAGCCGGGTTACATTTTACCGATGAGGTATTAACATCGCTCAAAGAGAAAAATATCAAAACTGAATTTGTTACGCTTCATGTGGGTGCTGGAACATTTAAACCTGTTAAAACCAACAACTATAAGGAACACGAAATGCATGCCGAGCTCATTGATGTAAGTGATAAGTCAATTGAAATGATGATGCATCATCTGGGAAAAGTTATCGTAGTTGGAACTACCTCGCTACGAACGCTCGAAAGCTTATATTGGATGGGGGTTAAAGCAATGCTCAACCCCAACGCATCAATCAATGAACTAAGCGTAACGCAGTGGGAAGCCTATGAGTTACCGCAATCGTATACAGCGGAGCAAGCCTTGTCTGCTTTGTTGCAAATAATGAAAAAATTAAACTGCAACAGAATTATTTGTAAAACACAAATCATGATTACACCGCATTATAAACTTAAAGTTGGCAATGGGTTAATCACTAATTTTCATCAGCCCAAAAGCACCTTACTACTACTCATAGCTGCTGTTACCGGAAAGGATTGGGAAAAAATATATGCCGAGGCATTGAGTAACGACTATCGTTTTTTAAGCTATGGCGATAGTTCGTTATTGATGAAAAGTAACTCTTGAGAGGTATTGCTTATTATGCCAATGAGATGAATCAATTATACCAATAATTTAAATGCTTATATGGGCATTATTTTAGATTTTTTACAGGCCGCAGTTGTTCCAAACCCGATTGTAACATTTCACCCAAGTTAGGCCTTAGTCTGCTTTTATAAACGCTCAGAGAGTCTTCCTTCATCCTTCCCTTGCGAATTTTTCTTTGCTGATCAATCGGTAAATTAACAATAGCTATACAAGCAGCGCTGCAACATCCTTGCATCGATTTTTTGCAATCATCGCACTGTATAAAAAGCAGGTGACAATCATCATTCGCACAATTAGTATGGGTATCGCAAACAGCTCCGCATTGATGACATTTGCTGATAATTTCATTGCCTATTCTTTCGCCAAGTCGTTCATCAAATACAAAGTTTTTGCCTTTGAACTTCACCGGAAGATTTTGCTCTTTCACTTGCTTGGCATACTCAATAATTCCACCATATAATTGATTGACATCGCTAAAACCTTGATGTTTCAGATACGCGCTTGCTTTTTCACATCTCACCCCTCCGGTGCAATACATCAGTATTTTATGATCTTTTTTGTCCTTCAACATATCGGCCACAAGTGGCAGCTCCTCTCTAAAGGTATCTACATTGGGGCAAATGGCATTCTCAAAATGTCCTATTTCACTCTCATAGTGGTTTCTCATATCCACTACAATAGTGCCAGGCAAGTCCATGGCAGCATTAAATTCTGCAGCATTTAGATGTTTGCCAACATTGGTCACATCAAATGTACCATCATCTAAACCATCGGCAACAATTTTTTTGCGCACCTTTATAGCCAGCTTGTAAAACGATTTACCGTCATCTTCAACGCCTGCTTTAATGGGCATATCTTTAAACGCTGCATAGGTGTTTAAATAACTAATAAAATTGTCGTAGTTTTCTGCCGGAATACTCATTTGTGCATTAATGCCCTCGTAGGCCAAATAAATTCTGCCAAGCACATTCATGGCACTCAAATCTTTGTATAAAACATCTCTAAGCTCAGCGGAATTTTCTAATATTACATATCGGTAAAAAGAGATGGTTTTTCTAACGGTAACATCATTCTTCAACCGCTCCTTCAGCTCTTTCTTGTTTATTCGATTGTGTAAAAACATGGTGTATTTTTTTGCAAAATTAATGGGCTTTTTTGAATATGCCAATTAACCTTTATACTAATCGGAGCTTTTTGGAAAATCGGGCCTGAATCCTCCTGTACGGCACCCTTTTGCTTTTTTCTTGATTTGATATTTAATGCCCAATCGCAAACAAATGGTTTTATTGGTAGTAGCTATAAATTCCTGTTTGAGTGCGCGATTGATGTCGTGGTCATATCCCAATTCAGCTATAAAAATCCATGGTTTCTTATACAAAAATTCCATTCCAATGCCGGCATACATACTAAAATGCATAGGCCTAAACCCTGTGAAACCCGATTCTCCAACCAAATACTTAAACTTGGGCCCAATCAAAAAATAAGGTGTAACATCATAAAGTTCTTGCCTTAATTTTAAGAAATTATTGAAACAAAAATAGTTATTGCCAATTGTATTTCCGAACAATCTACTCTTACTCCCATCTTGAAAATACTGCACCTCAGTTACCATTCTAATGTATTCGTGATTGATGTATTCAACAAATAAACTTCCATTAAATCCAAATTTATATTTCTGATTCTTGTTGTAATCGTTGGTGTCAATTTGCCATCTTTGATTACTCATATTCAAACCACCCATGATCCCAATCCCTTTGATGAATTGCGCGTTACAGTTCAAGGCTATTGCTGTAAGAATAAATATCACCGCATGTTTCAAACGAACGATAGAGGGAAAGTTGTAAGACATAAATTGTAAAAGAAAAATTATTTTCCTCCGTTTGCGGGGCTGGTAAACAATTGTACAAAGCCGTGCAGTGTTTCTGTAACATTCCCTTGCAGCCTGATAGCTGTGAAATCGCATATGTAATAATATACACCATCGGTGCAAGGTTGCTTGCTTTGTTGATTGGTTCCGTTCCACAATACCTCCGGATCAGTGGTTGAGAATACCAAACTTCCCCATCGATTATAAATTTTCATATCAATGCTTTCAATAAACTTGTAAGGAAAGGGTCTGAATTCATCATTTATCCCATCAGCATTAGGAGTAAATATGTTAGGTAGAATATACACAGGGCAGTTGTCAGAGCAAACTGTATCACTCGATAAGCTCTCATTTGCATTGCTATCAAGCGCAGTGATGTAGTAACAACCTGCAATAGAAATGTCGTTATTATTATGAGTAAAGGTGAGTTTACCTGCATCATCAATAGTTGCAATCAAATTAAAGTCAGCACTATCGTTGGTGCTAAAATAAATTTTATACGATAACACATCATCAGCACAACTTAAATTCGGATTGTTCCAACTAAGTGTATTCAAAATAGAGTCGCAGCTGGCGGTGATGGATAAATCTGGGGAGCAGGGCGGAACGTTATCAACTGGAACTCCGCATGCCTCTTGTGAAAAATTAATCAGCGGTTTTACAATGCCTGGTTCAGAGTAATGTCCGTACGATTTTACTTTGTAGCAATAGGTAGTTCCGTTGGTTAATCCTGTATCGGTATATTGTGCTATACTTGAGGTGCCAATGCTGTCGAACAGTAAGGTAGTTGGATTTTGTCTGTATACAACAAATGAATCTTCGCTCCATGGCACATTTGAAGTCCAGTCGAGTGTCAAGGAATTATCGCTAGGAACAATATCTAAATATATTGACGAGGCGCAATGGGAGGTACCTATAAATAAGCGAGGGTTTTCATTGTAAAATCCAATTCGATAGCTGTTTGAATTGTTGTAGGTGTCAACATTAATGTGTTGAAATATAGTATCCGTTGCGGTGCCAGGAAGGCTTACATTGCCAATTGAATCAACTGGGGTAAGGTTGTTGCAATTGGCTCCTGAACTTCTGAAAATAATATATTTGTATGGGCCGGGATAAGTAATAGTGTCTAACTCACTTCTTCTTGGTGGCGACCATATAATGGTATTTTTCCCCTGCTGAATGGCTGTGCTGTCAACGGTAACATGTGTAATAATAGGTACATCTTTTTTCAAGGTGGTACAATCCTCGTTAGAGGCATAACTCTCTGCACCATCAGTAAAATAAGCACAAATCATGTAACAATAATCAATGCCATGAATTAAACCCTGACCGTTATTATCATCGGTAAAGGCATTGGTGGCACTGCCTGTAAGTGTGGCAATTAAACTATAGCCGGTAGAAGACGGTACTCCTATTTGACATTGTGCCGGTACAAATCCAGATGGCCCGTTTCTGCGGTAAATCTTATAACCTGCAGCTTGGGAACATATTGTTGGATTCCAATTTAAATTGATGGCAGTACCTTGGGGGGTTGCTGTCAAATTGATGGGCGCTGGGCACACTACTGTTATTTGAACGGTTTTAATGTCTGATAGCGGTTGATCGTTGACATTTAAAGGAATATCTACCGCTTTGAATGATACTTGGTAAGGTGCTTTGCGCACGTTTGCACAGGAAGTGAGCCAAGTAAAACTGCTTGTTAAGGGCGTTGGACCGGTTAAATTTTGAGTGAAATTTGCAGGGTTGGGATTAAAATTAAATACAGCTCCTGTGGCAGTTAATGTTACATCATGATTATCAGGATCGGTGGCTGTTACGGGCAAGTTAACCAAGGTGCCCGCATCCACACAAATATTTTGCACTTGCAACACAGGTGGATTGTTAATACAACTGCCATCAACAGTTACCTGCATATCGCGGGTTATTGAATCAATGGGGATGCCTGCGCGCCAACTAATGATAAGAATCACAAAATTAAATTCACCCTGCGGAGTCGGACATTCCCAAACCAAATCACCGGTTACGGGATTCAAGGTTACGCCTTGAGGAATAGAATATCCTATAATGTTATTTCCTTGCGCTCCCTTGCAAATGCCAAGCGCATAAGAAAGACTGTCATTGTCGGGGTCTATGGCATTAGGGTTGTGCACAAAGCGCTTGCAAACACAGGCGTTATCGATAGGAGGGTTGTATAAGATGGCACCGCTGTTTGATCCTAAAAATGGACTTAATGTTACCACAGTTTCAACGTAAAAAGGCACGTTTACTGATCCTGGAATGTTGTTAATTCCATCATTTCGATTCTCATCTAACACGAACACGGTAAATGTTCCACCTCCCGAAAAAGTATGAATGCACTTGTAAATATTTTTTTTGATACCACCCTGTGTTGCAGTTGCGTTTTGTATAACCTCACCCATTTTGGCAGGAGGTGGGCAACTTCCAGAGGGGCCATTTTCACGATAAGCAATACAAGTATCTCCATCGCCAAAATGAAAAGTCATTTGACAGCGGTCTGCCTGAATGGTAGGCCCAATATTGGTGTAGGTGGTAAGCGTAAACTCAAGGGTAAACGGGCTCGTTCCAACTTGCCTATAGGTGATTTCTCCCGCTCGGTTGTGGGTAGCCCACAGTCTTCCAAACGACAATATCAATAGGACGGTAAATATGTATTTCAATTGTTTCATCTATAATGATAAACGAACCTTCACATAATTGTGTTTAAAATTAACGATATTTTTTTAGATAAATTGTTAAAGTTTACCTGCTAAAACAAAACTTTTCCTGATTTTTTTGGTATTGCCCTTCGTGTCAAAGTACTCAAAAAACACAGAATATACGCCTATACTGCTCTTTTCGTTACTTTCAGTGATGCCATCCCAACTAAAAACTCCCTGTGTGCCTAGCAACTCATTATCCATAATTTTAACAATAAATCTTCCTCTTGCATCAAAAATACTTGCATTTCCAACATAGCCGGGTTCGGAAAATAAATAATTAATGAGCAAAACATCTTGATAGCCATCATTATCAGGTGAAAATATGTCGTTGTTAAAACTTAAAACATCACTGCTTTCTGAGTCCTCCACAAATTGTGAGTTTTTGTATCCGGGCGTTGCAAATCCCACCTGTTCAGCGGCAGAATGCCAGTTTGATAAATCACTACTGCTTCTGTTAAAACTGATTCTTTCCAGAGAAACACCTTTCTTATCGGCAATCAGGGGAAAGTGCATGTCTTCGGTATACATTAAACCGTCAATTAAGCTGTCTTTATTTAAAATCAATCCGAAACTACCTTCGCTTACATTCATACTTGGCATGTATTCAACTTGAATAAAATTATTTTCGTTGGCGGTTTTATATTGTTTTTTTACCATCTCAGTACCCTCACTAAGCACGTAATAAGATTTTGGAAAAATGAGGTAGCCTAGAGAATCTACTGTGTATAGATTTGAAAAAGTGCGGCTTGTTGTATCTACATTGCCAATCTGCACATCATTAAAGGATAATATTTTTTCACTCTTGTTGTACACCTCGGCAAAATCAAATCCGTCTGTTTTGGGATTAAACAACAACTCATTTAAAATTAAATCACCCTCAGCGATTTTTTCTGGAATGCCAAACTTGCCGGTAATAGTGGTGTTGATGAGATTGCCCACACAATCAATCAGATTGCCGGAAATAGTAAGTGTGTATATCTTACCTTGCTGTAAAGGGAACAAGAGATTTAGCCCTACCTTTTTAACATCAGGTAAATAAGGTACTACAAGAGATGGAGAACCTATACCATTATCAATAATATAGGACGAAGCGTTGTAAATAGAATTGAGGTTGAGGGGCTCGGAAAAATACACCACAATATTGGTGGGATTGATATAAGCTATGCGTGATATCTCCGGTGCTTGTGTGTCGGGGTTGGAGGCATTTATGCTGTTTGTTTTCCCGGGTGTGCCGCCTTTAACATCATTACTTGCTCTCCAATTCTCACTGCCGGCACATGGGTTAAGTGGATCAATTTGTTCAAGACTCCAGCCACCTGCTGCTTTCAATGTATTTTGATACCAATTATCGGAATAGCTTACGTTTGAAATAATTGTACCCGATCCAGAATTAAGTGTAATCTGTGCTCCTGTGTTGGTGATTGAGGTATAATTATCGGCAATGTAATTATTTCCATATATGCTTTCATCTCCGTTGCCACTCTTTGGCAGTATAGTCAGGTATTCACCGGCTTGTATTGAGGCGCAGCCTATTTGTGATATAGTACTACCGGTTTTTATAGTATATCCGATTAAACTGATGGGTTGTGTTGTTTTATTATACAATTCAATATATTCCGATGCAGGCAATCCAACAACAGGACTTTCATCCGCCATAATTTCATTGATAACAATTTCATATGGCTTGGCTTGATATAAACTGAATTGTTGATTGGCATTAGAAGCAATAAGGTTACCTGCACAATCTTTAACCGTGCCGTTGATGCTGAGTGTGTATGTACTGCTATTATTAAATGATGCGCTAAAGGTGAGCACCACTTCATTATACAAAGGACCAAATAGTTGAATGCCTGAAGGTGATCCAATGCCATTATCAATATTATATACAGCAGCGTTTAACAGCGAAATGCTGTCTTGTGGTTCAGTGAATTTTAATCTAAGTGTGTTGGGGGTTTCTATGCAAACTGCCTTGATATTAGGGGCTTTATTGTCGGGATTAGATGCTGCAATACTATTGCTGCTTCCGGGTGTTCCGCCCGTTGCACTGTTAGAAGCAAGCCAATTATTTTTTCCTGCACATGGATTAGTAACATCAATTTGTTCTAAACTATAACCACCATCTGCTTTGTTTGCATCGCCATACCAGGTATCAGTATAGTTTACAGCGTGAATTACTCTGCCAAGGGTATCGGTAATAATCAAATTTGTTCCTGAGTTGGTAATTGAGCTAGAGGAAAGTCCATCAACCACCAAGGTTTTACCATAGCTTTGTAGTGAGGAAAGAGCACCTGCAGCGCAAAGAATTACATATTCACCGGGATTGATGGTTGCCGATGGTAAAAGTTTAAATGAACTGCCATATTTTAAACGCCACTTGCCTAAATTAATTGGAAATAGTGTGCGATTGTATAACTCTACATACTCGTATGATGGCAAACCAACTGTGGGATCAGGATCGGCCATAATTTCGTTAATCACTACATCAAAAGCTTTTGCATTATAATTAGAAAAATTAGCAGATAGCGAATTGACACTATTGTTTCCCGCACAATCTGTTATGGTTGCCGTAAGTGTTAAGGTGTAAATTACATTCAGTTGTAAAGCATTGGATAGCGAGAGGATGGCCTTGTTTGCAGGACTCCCCGAAAAGGTAACAAGCGCGGGAATACCTATACCATTGTTAATGGTGAATTGAGAAGCATTGATAGAAGCCCCATTTACAATAGGTTCAGAAAACGTTACCTCAATTTGATTGCTATTGATGATGCTGATACTGCCTAGCTGTGGAGAAACTATATCGGGATTGGGTCCAAATACAGAATTTTTTCTGCCCGGACTCCCTCCATCGGGATTGTTTGATGCAGTCCAATTATTGTTGGCAGCGCAAGGGTTCAACGGATCAATCATTTCCAACGACCAACCTCCGGCCGCCTTTGAAGCATCATTGTACCATTGATCGCTGTAGGTAACTTCATGTATTAACTGCCCATTGTTATCTTTGATGCGCAAGGTGGTGCCCGAATTGGTAATGGCTGTAGAACTCAAACTTGTGACAGCAACTACATTGCCATATATGCTCATATCGTTGAAGGCAGCAGACGTTGTAATCACTAGAAAGCTGTCGGGTGGAATTACTGCATTAGGAAAATTTCTGATTGTTGTGCCATGCTCAAAAGTCCAACCTGCGGTACTGATACTGTAATTGGTGGTATTATAAAATTCAACATACTCGGCATCGGGTAATCCAACAATTGGTGAAGGATCGGCCATTATTTCGTTGATGACCACATCATAAGGTTGTGGTAAAAAATAGTTGAATGTAACTGAATTAGGATTGAGCAAATTGCCCGAACAGTCACTGAGTCCTGTGCAGGTGAGTGTGTAATTGATTCCTGCCTGCAGGCTGCTCGAAAGAGTTAATGTTACACAGTTGGCATCTATACTAACAAGTGTGGGTGTACCAATGCCATTACTAATTGTGAAATTTGACGCAAGCAACAATAATGGATTGATAGGTTCTGAAAAACAAACTTTGAGTATGGTTGCAGCCGGATTTTCAGTGCTGATAATTTGTGGTGAAACAACATCGGGCGTACCGTTAAATACTGAATTTACTTGTCCGGGTGTGCCTCCCGAAGGATGATTACTCGCCAACCAATTTCCACCTCCGGCACAACCGCTTTCTATGGTCGGATTGATTAACTCAAGAGTCCAGCCTCCTGCTGCCTTTACTGCATCTTGATACCAAGTATCAGCATAGCTCACACTATCGATAAAACTACCATTGTTGTTTTTCAAATAAAGTACATCTGCAGCATTGTTCAACGATGGCCATGATGTTACACCAACCACCGTGCCGAATGATTGGAATAATGATGTATCTGCATTGGCACACAATATCACGTATTCACCGGGTAGGATGGTATGATTTCCTATAGTGCCATTTGTTCCTGGATCACTTATTTCCCAACCGCTAATGTCGATGGGATTGCCCGACCTGTTGAATATTTCTACAAACTCTGCATTCGGCAAACCTACGATAGGTGTTTGATCGGCATAAATTTCGTTGATGATAACATCTCTGTAAAGTGCAGAAACTGGCACTGTATAATTGAAATTGGTATTACTTCCTGCCGAAATAGTGTTTCCTGCAATATCTTGAATATTGTTTGCGCTAAGTGTGTAATTGCTACTGTTAATCAAACTATTGGAAAGTGCTAAATGAACTAGCGAAAAATTAACGGCATCGCGTGTTGCAGTGCTTATCGTGATACCATTATTGATATTGTAGTTGCCAATATTTTCGCACGTTGATGAACTTACGGCTTCACTGAAAGTAACATCCACATTCAATGCATTGATAGCCGTTGCAGCAATAAGTTGAGGTGGTGTTGTATCAACAACTATTGGTCCTGCTTGGATATCATCAAAAAAATGTTTTTGAAAAAAAGATGCCGTTGATTGCACAATTGAAAATCCAAAAAAGCCACCTGTTAATACCGTAGCATCGTTCACTAAACCTTCGTTGGTATAAGTACTTCCCGTGCCACTCATGTCTCGTTCAAGTGTCCAGTCATTGCCCGCAGTCCTTGTTACCTTAATTTTTATGTTGTTGTTCGAGAAGTTGGTAATACCATCTACACCATCAATAATTTTGGTATTAGTGCCTGACACTCTTCTGTACAAACAAATATCATCCTGGGTACTCCCAATCCTTACAAAATAGCCACTCGATGAAGCCGATTGCAAATTTGCATCAGTGGATGTAAGAAACACATCTGTATAATTCAAACCTGAGGTGTTGAATTGTAGGTTTACAAAAAACTCCCACTGACAATCATTAATCAAGGTGCTTGGTGTGGAAAGATAATAGCTGCTGTTAGGGATATTTTTGTTGGAACGAAGCTTGTTGTTACCACTCAAAGGGGCAATAACAAATACCGAGTCATCGCCTGTCCACTGCGGATTAGCTGTGAAATTGCCATCGTCAAACTGATCAGTTAACTGCGCCTGAGCGCACAGAAAAAAAGTCAGTTGAAGAAAAATTAAAATATATTTCATAACTCCTGTTTAAAGCCCTTGCAAGCGGTAAATATATAAATTACTTCTTAAAATGTTTGACAATCATCATCATTTAACCTCCATAAATATCTAAAAGCTGCAAAGTTGAAAAACTGCTTTTTTGATCATGTTTGGCAAGTATGTGTGGTTAAAAAACGCTAGTATACATTATACTGTCTCCCAAACGATTTGGTATTTTATAATCTGGCATTTGTAGTAAAATTTCTTTTATGAATTATTTAGCATATTTGTGTAATGAAAAGTGCTTCTATTAACGATTTAAAATATGCTTTGCAAGACCTCAGCGCCAAGGAGTTGATTCAGGTTTGCTTACGTATGTCAAAGCATAGCAAAGAAAGCAAGGAGTTGTTGACTTATTTATTATTTGAGGCCGATAATGAATTGCAGTATATCGAGAACATCAAGGCCGAATTAGATGATTATTTTGATGGAATAATTGTGTTGACTTTCAGCAACCTCCTTAAAAAGTTGCGAAAAGCAGTGAGAATTGCCAACAAACACATCAAATTTTCGGGAAGTAAGCACGTAGAAGTTGCAGTGCTCATTTATATTTGCGGTAAGTTAAAACCATACGTGAGGTCAATATCATCAACGGCCTTGTTTAATTTGTATCAGCGTCAACTTATAAAAATTGAAAAGGCACTGCCCAAGTTGAATGAGGATTTACAATTCGATTACAAAGAAGAAATTAAAAATATTCAATAATCAAACAATGAGCATTACAGAGGCACAACAAGCAGTTGACAATTGGATTAATAAACACGGAGTACGTTACTTCAACGAACTTACCAATATGGCAATTCTTACCGAAGAGGTTGGTGAGGTGGCGCGTATCATCTCTCGTAAATATGGTGAACAATCCTTTAAAGAAGGTGATAAAAATGACCTTGGACAAGAACTGGCCGATGTGCTTTTTGTACTGATATGCCTTGCCAATCAAACCGGTGTTGATTTGCAAAAGGAACTCGCAAAAAACCTCGAACGAAAAGCATTACGAGATCACGACAGACACCATCAAAATAAAAAACTTTAGCCATTGAACAGTGGTGTTTAATTGAAGATCTGTTTAATATGCTTTTTGAATCAAATGTTGTAAAACAAATTAAGTTGTGACGTACCCGCTTCTGAGAATAAGATATTGTCAATTGCTGCGCATACTCAAAGAGGGCGGTTTAGGTAGTATACTACTTCCTTTTTTTATTGCAGGCCTGGTGAAGGCTTCCTATGTGGGATACGGTCAAGAAGATCATGCAATTGCAATAACAGGCATCTTGCTCTTATTGTGTGTAAGTTTGCAATTAAGCAGAAAGGATAAAAGTTTTGTTCGTCTGCACGTATTGGGTTGGCACAGGCAAATGTATTTAGAGTATGTATTGCTTACCATTCCTTTTGCAATCACAGCATTATTTACAAAACAGTATTATCATTTTCCACTCCTGTTGTTGATACTTTTTTTTGTTCCTCGGTTGCATATAAATCGACCCAAGGTAACGCTCATTCCTAATCTGTCTAGGGTTTTAAACCCATCTGACTCAATCGAATGGATAGCAGGTATCAGAAATGCTGTATACACCATATTGCCTGTATACCTGTTGGCCATTATTGGCTCTTTTGTGCGTATTTTACCGTTAATTTTATTGTGGTTAATGACTGCTACTATTATTAACTTTTATAATGAATTTGAAGATGTTCAATCGTTGAGAGCAATACATCAAAATGCCAGAAAATTTCTTCATCATAAAATGCTGGTGCATGCCAAAAGAATCATTTTTTTATACAGTCCGATACTAATCGTTAATGCCATTTTTAACCCTTCTTTTATTGATATCAATATCCTTTTTATGTTGGTACAAGTTGCCTTAATAATCTTTGCAATTAATATGAAATATAGCAGCTATGTGCCGGCAACAAAAAATAACACCGCCAATTCCATTGTCTCTTTGGTGATTATCAGTGCTGTTGTACCTTATTTACTACCTTTGCCATTGATCTTTGCATTCATCTACTATAAAAAGGCTATTCGAAATTTAAATCAATATTTCCATGATTAGCATCCGCAACCTCAATTATGCATTTAATCAAAAAGTTGTGCTCGATGGATTGCATATTACGTTTGAAGAGCCCAAAATAATTGGTATTGCAGGCCTCAACGGTGCGGGTAAAAGTACGTTTTTTAATGTGCTTTCCGGATTGTATAAAACCAATGAACAGGTACTTTTTAGAAACGATCAACCGCTTGACATGAACAGTGTTGGTTATCTCGAAACCAATAATTTCTTTTACAGCAATATTACCGGCAATGAATATTTAAAAATATTCAACAACAGTAATCAAGAATTTAAGTTAGATAACCTGCAGGCATACTTTCAATTGCCGCTTGATAATTTAATTGATACCTATTCAACAGGAATGAAAAAAAAGCTTGCTTTGTTAGGTTTACTCAAGCAAGACAAGCAAATTTATTTGTTGGATGAACCTTTCAACGGTCTCGACCTCGAGAGTAATAAAATATTGGAATGGCTGATTAAAGCCCTTTTCAATAAAGGAAAAACAGTTTTTATTTCTTCACATATCATCGATCCGCTTTTAAGTGTTTGCCATCAAATTTGCTATCTCGAATCAGGTAAGTTTACCGGTGTTTTTGAAAAGAGTCAATTTCACCTTGTGGAAGAAGCCATTTTTGGTAAGTTGAAGCAAGAAGCGCAGCAAATCATTCAAGACTCCATATGAATTCACTGCTCAACAAGCTAAAATTTTACGGCTGCTGATAAAAGTATGGCGATAAAGTCTTTATTTTGTAATCATAAAAAGGAAAGGTTTTGAGTATAGTTAAGAAAACAAGAAAAAAAGCCGGAGAATATTTTCTAAGAAAAGAGTTTGCCAACATCAGCAGAACCATAGCGGTAACTAATTTTGATGAGGCAGAAACAATTGCGCTTATTTTTGATGCAACCGATAAAGAAGAATTTGAAGTTGTAAAAAAATATATTAAAAAGCTCAAAGAGAACAAGCGCAAAGTAAGAGCCATAGGTTTTTATGATGGAAAAGAAGAACCTGTGCTCATGAGTTCAAAATTGGAGTACGATTTCTTCTCAAGAAAGCAACTTAAATGGTACCTCAAACCGGATGATCCCATAGTGGAGAATTTTATGCAAGAGCCATTCGACCTGCTCATCAATTTGTGTATGAACTTTAAAACTCCCTTGCTTTATGTTACAGCGCTGTCGAGAGCTAAATTTAAGGTAGGCCGACAACACACCCAATATGAGCCATATTACGATTTGTTGCTCAATGTGGAAGATGGCACGGGATTGAAAAATTTTATTGCTGTAGCCGAGAAATATCTATCAATGATTCAACCAAAAAAATAATATGCAAAACAAACTAAAAGGTACAGGTGTTGCCATTGTTACTCCTTTTTTAAGCAACCAAGCAGTTGATTTTAAAGGACTCGAAAATTTGGTTGAAAGACTTATTACGCAGGGAATAGACTACATTGTGGTATTAGGAACCACAGGTGAAACAGTCACGCTGTCAAAAGAAGAAAAGAATGATGTTGTTGCCTGTATCAAAAGTAAGAACGCGGGTAGAGTGCCGCTTGTAATTGGTATAGGAGGTAACAACACCGCTGAATTGGTAAAGCAGTTAGAAACATTCTCCGATAAAGAATTTACTGCTGTGTTATCTGTTTCACCATACTATAACAAGCCATCTCAGCAAGGTATTATTGCGCATTACAAAGCGTTGTCTGCTGCTTCTGCGCTACCTATCATTTTATATAATGTGCCCGGAAGAACCGGATCTAATCTTACAGCTCAAACTACCCTGCAATTGGCACACGAATTACCAAATATTTGCGGAATAAAAGAGGCCTCGGGTAACATGGAGCAGATTATGCAAATCATCAAAAAAAAGCCGTCTGATTTTTTAGTAATATCCGGTGATGATAATCTTACACTGCCGATCATTGCGGCCGGTGGCTCAGGGGTAATCTCTGTAACGGCCAACGCTTTTACAAGCGACTACAGTAAAATGGTTACACTTTGTTTACAAGGTAATTTTGAACAAGCACGTACCTTACACTATCAACTTACAGGGCTTACCGATTTATTTTTTGCCGATGGCAATCCCGGTGGTGTAAAGGCCGCATTAAAAATACTTGGCGTGTGTGGCGATACGGTGCGCTTGCCGCTCGTTAATGTAAATGCGAGTGTGCAACAACAAATAGAATTTGCCATTGCTAACTATCATCAAACTATAGGTGCTTAAAAACGTATTTAAATTTCTGCTTTCCTACTTCGTTTTTTGGCTGCTGCTGTTCAACATTGTAAGGATAGTTTTTTTAATATACTACAGTGGCTTAATCACAAATACAGGTGCTTTACATCTATTAAGTATGCCAATGCATGCCTTTATGCTCGACCTGAGTATGATTTCCTACGTCTTGGCATTGCCACTTGTATTGATAGTGATTCAACAATTCTTAGAAAAAGAGATTGCTTTACCCATCATAAAATATTATTCAATGCTACTGGTATTGATTTATCTAATGATTGGTGCTGCCGAAATTAATCTTTATGCCGAGTGGCAGACTAAAATAGATTATCGCGCAGTGGTTTATTTGAGCCAACCGGCTGAAGTATTTCAAACAGCTACCTACACACAAACCTTTATATTTTTTGTTTATCTAATATTGATGATGTACCTGCTTTTTCGCTTGTATCAATTCCTTGTCAGTGATGCTATTATTGCCCGTAAACAATCAATATTAAAAAATAGTATGCATGCATCGGGTTTGTTGATAATGGGTACGGTGGGCATTACATTAGGCATCAGAGGCGGAGTGCAGCAAATACCAATCAATCAAAGTTGGGCGTATTACTCTAAAAACAACACTGTTAATCAAGCAAGCGTAAATTCACTTTGGAATTTACTCGGAAGTCTTTATCAAAATTCAACTAATATGGATAAGAATCCATACATCAGCATGAGTATGGATGAAGCCAACAATGTGGTTAAAGCGCTGTATCAGGTTGAGAAGGATACCACTATATTTTTTATTAATCATAAAAAACCAAATATCGTTTTTTTAATACTCGAGAGTTTTTCGGCAGATGTGATCCAAAGCTGCGGTGGTGACACAGGAATAACTCCACAGATAGAAAAATTAATCAAGGACGGTTATTTGTTCACAAACATCTACTCAAGCGGCACACTTTCCCATCAAGGTATTGCAGCCATATTTAGCGGCTTTCCGGCACAGCCCACAACTTCAATCATAAAGGAACACGCAAAATTCAGTAAGCTACCTTCACTCAACAAAAGACTGCTGAAATTGGGGTATAATATTTCGTTTTACTTTGGAGGACAACTTACCTACGCCAACATAAAAAGCTACATGTATGTCAATCAATTTCATAAAATAAAGGATATTGATGATTATACGGATGACATGCCAAGAGGTAAATTAGGGATTCACGATCAATATACCTTAACCGACCATTTGAATGAACTCAATTCAAAACCGCCTCCATTCTTTTCATCAATTTTTACAGTTAGCACACACAGTCCATACGATATTCCTGCACGTTGGAATATTCAAAAAGGAGGTAGTGAAAGAGATTTCTTAAATGCTGCTTGGTACAGCGATAGCTGTATAGGTGCCTATATCAGTGAGTGTAAAAAACAAAGTTGGTACAAAAATACCTTGTTTGTTTTAATGGCCGATCATAGCAAACATACCCATTACGATAGAAATTATTTTGAGCCCCTCAACCGACATATTCCCTTGCTTTTTTTTGGTGAGGTGCTCAGGCCTGAGTTTAAAGGAAAAAAGAACGTCATAGTTGGTGCGCAGCACGACTTGGTTACTACGCTGCTCAATCAATTGCATCAGCTGGCAGATGAATTTAAGTGGAGTAAAAATTTAATGAACCCTAATGTGCATCAATTTGCTTATTATGCTTTGACCACAGGCTTTGGTTGGATTACACCAACTCATGCGCTCGCCTATAATTATCAAAACAAATCAAATGATTGGAATAATTGTGAACAACAAACATGTACCGATAGCTTAAACTATAAAGGTAAGGCATACTTGCAAAAACTATTTCAAGAATATTTGGATTACTGAAAATGGAAACAAAGCGCATACAGCTTGATTATCGTTCGGCCTTAGTAAAGGCAGGCAAGCACTGTGCCTACCAAGAAAGATCGCAACATGAGGTAAGAAACAAACTGTATGAATGGGGGATAAGAGACGAAGATGCCGAAAATATTATTGTGGAATTAATCAATCAAGGGTATATCAATGAGGAACGTTTTGCAATACAGCTGGCAAATGGAAAATTTAGAATTAAACATTGGGGAAAGGTAAAAATTACCCAAGCCCTTAAATTACATCATGTGTCGGCATACTGCATTAAAAAGGCATTGCAGCAAATACCCGATGATGAGTACCATAAAAGCTTAAAGAAAATATTGCAAACAAAAACTAAAAGTATCAGTGGTAAAATGACACCACTAAAAATGCGTAAAATCATGCATTTCGCACAATCAAAAGGGTATGAAATTGACTTGATAAGAAAGGTGTTGAAGGCAGATGAGGACTGACCTAATAAGCAATTAGGCAGAGGCCAAGTAGTCTCTAATATCCTCCATCAGCCACATTGGTGTGCTTGTTGCTCCGCATATACCAACACTTTCACCATCATTAAACCATGCAGGATTAACCTCATTCAACGATGAAACAAAAAATGTTTTCTCGTTTACTTCTTTACATACATTATACAATACTTTTCCGTTGCTCGATTTGGTTCCTGCAACAAAAACTACCTTATCAAATTTACAAGCAAACTTTCTCAATTCGTTATCACGGTCAGCAACTTGCGTACAGATAGTATCGTGTGCGTTCACCTTAATACCACGATCACGCAAAATCTTGGTAATCTCTCCAAAACGTTTTTTGCTTTTTGTGGTTTGTGTATATACAGTAATTTCCTCTGGAATAGCAGTTTGCTCAAGCTCATCAATATCAGCAAAAACAACACCTTTATTATGAATTTGACCCATCAGTCCTTTTACCTCTGCATGGCCTTGCTTACCAAATAAAAATATATTTTCCTGATTGTCAAAAGATTTTTTGATCCGATTTTGAAGTTTCAACACAACAGGGCAAGTGGCGTCAACCAAGGTAATATTATTCTCAATAGCTGTTTGATAAGTTGATGGCGGCTCACCATGTGCACGGATCAAAACAATTTCATCTTTTAAAGTTGAAAGATGATTATGATCGATGGTAATTAAACCCATTCTTTTAAGTCTATTAACCTCTTCATCATTGTGCACAATATCACCTAGGCAATACAAATAGCCCTGAGATTGTAATATTTCTTCGGCCATTTGAATGGCATAAACCACTCCAAAGCAAAAGCCGGAATGCTGATCAATAGTGAGTTTCAAGTTTAACATGGTGTATGTTTTTAATTGTGCTTACTGACTAAGTTTTACAACTATATCTGATAACAATTTTTTTTCTGCATTGTTGCAAAAAGAACTCTTTAAAATGTTTGAAGCGAAAAATTTATACATCGCTTTATTTTCGTTTGAGGCACTGATACCGCTTAATCCATCAATAATTACCTTTTTGTCTTCGTTCACATGTTTGCTGTAACCCAAATAAGTAGGCATGGCAGATTCAACCGAAAAACGCATGTACCTCATTTCAATATTGTTTCCGTTGAGCGCAATGGCCTTATTTAATTTTTCAGTTGCTCTTTTTACATAATTTAATTTAGAGAAAGGATTGAAGGAGTGCTTGGCCAATAAGGCCTCTGTAGCGCCCCAATAAGCATACTCTAAAGAACCGGCTGAAGGGTTTAATTTTGTAAGCTGATTAAAAAGTTGATTGGCCTTGCCTTCATCATCCATTGCAAGATTAAAATCACGTCTGATGTTTTTGATATCACCACCATATACAAGCTTTGCTGCAACCACATTCATGATGCTGCTCAATAAAATGAGGTATAGCCAATGACGATACATTAAATCAAATTTAAAGTATGCCTGAAATAGCAACTGATAATCAGCGCATACTTTCTAAAATCGGGTATTCTGATGCGCTCAGAGAGTATGGTACTTGCTGATAGCGATTGAATTTTTGTAAATAAAGAATAGTAATATACATAGGCAACATAAACACCAAATCTTGCACCACGCGGCAATTGCTTGATGCCTTCTAATCCGGCTTTAAAATCTTGCTCAATGTCTAATTCAATTTGCTTCTTTTTTTGCTCATTAAATTTATCCAGCTCAAAGCCCGGAAAATAAGCGCGCCCCAATGCAAAGTAATCGGCTTTTAAGTCGCGCAAAAAATTAATTTTCTGAAAGGCAGCACCCAAACGCATTGCCTGTGGTTTCAGAGCTTGATAATATGTATTGTCGCCTTCGGTAAAAACTCTTAAACACATTAAGCCAACAACCTCTGCCGATCCTAAGATATAGTCTTCATAGCTGAGTTGCTCGTAATCTTTCTTGTTTAAATCCATCTTCATACTTTTCAAAAATCTATCAATCAGTTCATGATCGATTCCATACTCGTTCACCACTTTTTGAAAGCTGTTAAGTATAGGATTCAAACTAATTCTTTCTTTGATAGCCGCATAGGTGTCGTGTTCAAATCTTTCAATCAACTCAAGCTTGTTGTGTTCATGAAAGGTATCCACTATTTCATCGGCAAACCTTACAAATCCATAAATTCCGTAAATTGGATCGCGAAATTTTTTGTTTAAAGATAGAATACCAAGCGAAAATGAAGTGCTGTAATTTTGTGTGGTAATTTTACTGCACTTAAAACTATTTCTGTGATATAGAGCAATTTGATCCATTACTGTAATTTGAATTGTTTGATAACTTCTTTCGCAACTACCTCTCCCGAAATGAGTGATGGTGGAACCCCGGGTCCCGGAACAGTAAGCTGTCCGGTAAAAAATAAATTATTTAATTTCTTACTCTTTAAAGATGGCTTCAATAATGCTGTTTGCATCAAGGTGTTGGCAAGCCCATAGGCATTCCCTTTAAAGGAATTATAATCTTCCATAAAGTTTTGATGCGCATAACTTCTTTTGAATATGATGTGTTGTTTGATGGATTGATTGGTAAGCGTCTCTAAACGTTGCATCACCATGTCAAAGTACTTTTCTCTAATGGCTGGTGTATCCTCTATGCCTGGCGCAACAGGTATTAATATGAAAACATTTTCCTTGCCTTCGGGAGCTACCAAATGATCAGTAACAGATGGGCAACTCACATAAAACAAAGGTTTTGAAGGCCATTGTGGTTGATCGTATATTTCTATGGCATGTTGCCCAAAATCTTCATCAAAGAATAAATTATGATGTTGCAGGCCGGTCAATTTTTTGTCTATCCCTAAATAAAAAAGTAGAGAGGAAGGAGCCATAGTGCGCTTATCCCAGTATGAAGCGGAGTAATTTCTGTATGGTGATTCAATCACCTCTTGATCTATATGATGGTAATCGGCACCGGCAATTACAATATCGCACGCGTGCTCGTCTGTGGAGGTAATTACCTTAGTGATCTTACCTTCTTGATGAACAAAACTTGTTACAGCTTGGTTAAATTTTATCTTTACCCCAAGAGAAGTTGCCAACGCAACCATTCCTTCTACAATTTTGTGCATGCCGCCCTTTGGATACCATGTACCCAAGTTAATATCTGCATAATTCATCAAACTGTATAACGCAGGTGTTTGCTCTGGCTTAGCACCTAGAAATAACACCGGAAACTCCAACAAACTAATAATTTTGGGATTGCTGAAATACTTTTTAACGTGCGCACTGTGTGAAGTAAACAAGTCAAGTTTTAATAAACCCTTGAAAAAGTCGTAGGTAAGGAATTCGGTAATACTTCTACCGGGTTTAAAAACCAAATCTTTGATGCCAACATCATATTTAACGGCAGCTTCTTGAAGGAAGAGTGCTAACTTGTTACCTGCACCCGCCTCTATACTATCTAAAAAAGAAGCTAATTCGTTAACGCTTGCCGGAATATCCCATTTATCTTGTTCGCTGTAAATTACTTGGTAGGAAGGACTCAATCTTACTAGTTCGTAATAATCAGATACTTTTTTTCCGAATTGGCTAAAAAATCTTTCAAAAACATCAGGCATCCAGTACCAACTTGGTCCCATGTCAAACAGGAAGCCTTGCTCTTCAAATTTTCTTGCTCTGCCACCCGGGGTAGCATTTTTTTCCAGAATAGTTACATCATAGCCCGCTTTGGCCATAAAACATGCCACTGAAAGGCCAGCAAAGCCCGATCCTATAACGATAACATTTTTGTTAATCATTTACTTTTAAAAATAAAACAAAGTAAATGTAAGCTTTTATCTGAAATCTTTTAATTCTAACATTAATTGTTTTCTCGCAAGGAAGATACGACTTTTTACCGTACCTATAGGAAGTTCAAAACGATCGGCAATCTCTTTGTATTTGTATCCTTCAAAAAACATTTTGAAAGGAACACGCAAATCTTCACTCAATCCATCAATAGCTTTATTGATATCTTTCATAGAAATTTGTGATACCGGTGAACTTACTCCGCTGTTTTGAGGAATATTCATGTAATACAAATCTTTGGTATTGTCAATGATTTGATTCACCTTTACCGATCTTCTATAATTGTTAATGAAGGTGTTTTTCATGATGGTGTATAACCATGCTTTTAAATTAGTAGCATCAGTAAATTTGTCCTTATATACCAAAGCTTTCACAAGTGTATCTTGCAATAGATCTTTGGCATCCTCCGAGTTAGAAGTTAAACTAAGCGCGAAGTAGCTCAGCGCTGATTTGAAGTTTAGTACTTGTTTGTTGAATTCGATTGTTGACATGGCTGTAAATATATTGTGGAACAAAAGTAAATAAAGATTAAACAAAAACAAATAAAAAATAAAAAATAATGCCTAAATGTTTAAATAAGCCTATCAAAAAATAAACAATAATGCTGACGAGCGTTCTTTAAGGGCTAAAAAAAAATCGGTAATAAATTGAAAATAAGCTATTTAAATATTGTCATCATGCCCAATATTGGAAAACAGTGTTCCTATGATGTTTAACTTAACAGGTTGATATTAACACAATTTAATTTTTAAGGAGGTAAACTATTTGGTGGGCGCAATCTGTTTTACCGGTGTTGCTTAAGTAATGTAACAAAATAATATACTTAAATATTGCATAATTCTTCCCAATAGGGATATTTCATAGTATGATTTGATTGTATGCCTGTATACTAAAGGTAATAGTCAAAGAGTTCCTTCGTATAAGATGTTTTAACAGCCGTAATACCGGTTGTATTTATTTGTGGCACAATTGTAACACAATTAGTCAGTATAAGTAGATGTTGCTACACTATAATTGAGATGGCTATTTAAGATTGCTATGTGCACATTAGCAGAAACGCCTAATGACAAAGAAACTACACTATTAAGTCAAACAACTGCAGTCGCTCACGCAGGAGAGAAGGTTGTGCAGAAGCGGGTGGTGTTGAATGCAGCCTATGAATTATTTGTTACAAAACTCATCAATTCCTCAGGGGTCTTAAAGAATTTTACGCGCGGTGGAAACTTAATTTCTGTATTGAAAAACTGATATCCTGATACCAATATTTGCTGACTTTTAAAATCATTGCTCAGATTGCCAATATACTCCTCTACACTCATCTCTGCAGGGATGCAGGTAATTACAGTGATAATAAATTCTGGTTGATGTAAATCGGTCACCATTTTGATATCATTGTAAGGCACCGATTGTCCTAAGTAGATGGTTTTGTAGCCGTGTTTTCTTAAAATAAGATTGGCAAATAATAAATTAATTTCGTGTAACTCATTTTCAGGTAAGAACAATAAACATTTCGATTTCTGCTGACTAGTACTGTGGGTAATGCCATCGATAGCTGCAATCAATTTCTGACGCACAAGGTTAGAAATAAAATGCTCTTGTGCAGGGTTGATGGAGTTAGTAATCCAAAGCACGCCAACCTTTACCATGAAGGGTTGTACAATCTCTAAAAAAGTGCGCTCAAAACCTTTTCTAAGAATATTAGATGATAAAAACTTTTCAAATCTGTCTTCATCTAATTCAGTCATGGCAATGATCAAGTTATCGATTTGAACATTGGTGTCAAAATTGGTTTCAGTAACCTTTAACACTGATGCCAAAATTTCTTCCTTAGGCATCTGTGCAATTTTCGAGATTTTGTAGCCACAATTATTTAAGATACCAATATTGAGCAACCACTTCAAGTCCTCATCATTATAATTACGAATATTTGTATCAGATCTGTTGGGATTGATAATGTTGTAACGTTGTTCCCAAATTCTAATAGTGTGGGCCTTGATGCCTGAGATACGCTCTAAATCTTTGATAGAATATGATGACACGTTTAAATTTTTTAGAAATTGGTGAATATCTATACATAACACAATTAATTGTCAATTGTTTACGATTTGCAAAAAAAATATTTTGAACAAAAAAATAGGTGATTGATTGTAAAAATTCTGTGAATTATTTAATGCTGAAAGTGATGCTTAAATCACCCTGTTTTTAATACTTTTAATTAACCTTCAATGTGAATTAGACGCCCGATTTCATAAAATCAATTAAATACGTCTACAAAAACTTATTTTACAAAGATTAATACAACTTTAATGAATAAAATATGTTTTACATTGGAGGTCGTTAATAACAAAGATTGAATTAAAATGTATAGATTATTTCCAGGTGAAGTTTTTAAAGAATTTGAAATTAAGGACAAGTTAAAACTTAAATATGCGATTTCAAATTACGGTCGTGTGGTGAGCTTTAGTGATACCCCTGAAAATGGTAGATTAATCAAGAACAGCCAAGTAAACGGCTATCAATTGTTCAGGTACGTATTAATCATCGAAGGCAAAAGAAAATTCAAACAACTATTTATTTACAAATTGGTTGCTGAATATTTTATTCCTAAAACTTCTCCTGAGCAGGAATACGTCATACATGTAGATTTTAACCGAAGCAATGATTTTGTCAATAATTTAAAGTGGGCAACATTAGAAGAGAAGCGTGCACACATCAAAAAAAGTCCACATGTTATCGAAGCTAAAAAGAAACTAATTGAGCATAATATCAGGTCTGACGGACACAAATTAACCGAGTCGCAAGTCATTCTTCTAAAAAAGAAATTACTTGATCCAAATAGAAAAGTAAGATTGAAAATTCTTGCCCGACAATTTGGAGTAACCGAAATGACCCTGCACCGCATCAGAACCGGTGAAAATTGGGGGCATATCAAGGTTTAATCAACTCGCCTCTAAATTTATAAATCTCGAGCACATTATTGCCTAAGATCTTATCATTACGGGCAAAAAAATAATCATCTAAGGTTATTACGACCTCCTATTTTATCCTTTTGCAGCGAATAGTTTTGATACTCCAATGAAACTATTGATTGAATGATAGCTATTTTAGATATGCTGTATTTTCTAAATTATTATTTAGGTTGAATCAACTACCCAATTAACCCTAATTAATCAATAGAAGTTACGGATGTAACGCACTTGTGATTTAATGAGGGTAATTCCGCTTAGCAGGTGTTTTCAATCCATTGAATCAATGTTTTGAATTATAGCTGTTTCAGCGATTCCGCATTTCTAATGCGGAATTTAGGATTAATAACATTGATTTGGTTTATAAATTTAACATTTTTGGGTTTGTTTTTGCTTTTAAAATAGTTAGTATTGTTGAAAATATTACTGCTATGCCAACAGTTTCTAAAATTACACAAGGCATTCTGATTCAGGCAGAGCCTGAGTTTAATGAAGCATATTCTAGCGCTGAAAGAGGTAATTATGTATTCACGTATCATATCGCAATACACAATAATACCGAATTTGCTTGTCAGTTGCTAAGAAGAAAATGGATCATCTTTGACTCCCTAGGCATTCAAAGCGAGGTCAAAGGAGAGGGTGTAATTGGCATGCAGCCCATCATAAAACCGGGCGAAATTTATCGCTACGATTCTTATTGTCCCCTAAAAACTGATATGGGATACATGAAAGGTTCCTACCAAATGAAGCGCTTGGATGATAATGTGCTGTTTGATGTGCATATTCCTTATTTCGAATTGATTACGCCCAGCCGATTGAATTAGTTGACCAAAACAATGTTTTTAGGGGATTTAATTTTTTTTCAGCATTCAGCATTATCCTACTTGATTTAATCAATATCAAGTAGTGCTCGGCCAAATTTGCTCATAAAAAAAGCTGCCTGTTTTCCAACAGACAGCCCAAACAAATGATCAACCTAATCTGATCAAACTTAATCTCGCACAGCAGTTATTTGAAATCTATTAATTCAATGATTGAACTATATCTTTCTGGCGATTTCACATTTCTGAACGCGGAATACGAGTTAATTCAAAGTGATATTTCTACTTCTGTTTCTTACCGAAACAGTTGCCTGATCATCGCAAGTACCGCTTCCAAAATCAACTGTTCTTGTAGCTTTTCCTTCTGGAGTTATTTCAATAGTACCGCTGTCAATCCATCTGCAACTGAG
>JALRAS010000150.1 GCA_023262495.1 Bacteroidia bacterium
ATAATTTATCGGGCGCTTTGGGCGGCACCATCATAATCAGCAAAATGGCAATTTCATTGGCCTTAAAGGCAGGTAACAATTGATCGATGGTATTGTAAAACAACTGCCTTGTTTCCTCATTCTCCCACAAATCAGCATCGAAACCCAATCTCACACTGTTGATACCCATTTTTTTCATGTGCTCAAGGTCAGCAGGAGTTAAAAAATTAGCCATCATGTTTTTAATGTAGTTAAGGTACCCCTCCTCTCCGAGCAGGCGCTTTAACTTTGCCGATGTTACCTTTTGTGCCGTTTGGGCACCGCCTAACACATAGTTTTCTTGATACAGCCAGCAGCTCACATTCACACCTTTAATTAAATATGGTTTACCTGAAGGAGCAATAATTTCTTGCCCTACGCGATGAAAATATCCATTAGCGTTGTCTGCGAAAACCGCTAATGACAGCATCACAAACTGTGTGGCTATGAGCCAAATTACTTTTCTCATGGTATGTAATTTTTAAACTATGGATAAATGTAGGATTTAAAGCTGATTGATCCTCACATCATCAATACGAAAAACACCGGTACCAAATATTTTTATTTCAAATCGCAGCCACATATCGTCAGGAATATCTATGGTTGCCTCGTATCTTTTCCACGCACTAAAAGAAGCTGTTTCCTCAATCAATACCGGACTTCCACCTGATGATTTTGCATTTGTTGCATTGACATAAACCATAAATTTTGCACCCTGATTAATCACCCTGAAACTTAATTGACAACGTCCTTTTCCTTTAGTCAAGGAAATAAATTCACTTGTAAAACCGGTATAATTCTCTTCGCCTTTATGAGCACTTTCAATTAAATCAAAACGTAATGATTTTTTACCTTCACAATAAACATTAGTATCTGCAGTTACCCTGTAAACCGCATCTTCAGGGGCATATATGATCCAATTAACCGGCAGGTTGTTTTCAAAAATTTCAAATCCCAAATTTTCATCCACTTTTACATCGTGGTGATACTTTGTTCTTTGGCAAGCAACAATGCTCTGCAACATAAGCAATGCTAAACATAGGGATAGTGGGGAATCGAAACATTTGAGATTCATGATGACGATGTAGATTTGGACAAAATTAAATCATCTTACTGACATCAAACATGGCGGGAAATATGGGATAGATAATTTCTATTGAACCATATCATATTTATTTGGAAGTAGCTGTTACAACAACCTATTTAATTTCAGCAATGGCACGCTCCAATATTTCATCTCTGGTGAGGTCATTCCCATTAAAAGATACCTGAATATCCGGAGGTACACCATCTTCGGCAAAGTTCTTTCCATTTAAGTCAAGTAACTGACTTACACTAAAACGATAGGTCCACCCGTTAGGCAATTGTCCTCCGTTTGGAAGTCCACCACCACCACCTGTGGTATCGCCCATCAACACCATATTTGGGAAAGCTTTAGTAGCCAGAGAGAACAATGTGGTGGCACTATAGGAGCCACGGTCGCACAGCACCACAACCTTGTTTAAATACTTGATTCCATCATATGGTGTTACAATAAAATTTTCTCGCTCGCTAAAATCGCTATGAGCAGGACCATTACGGGTAATAAAGTATCCTGCAGTAACTTCTGTTTGAGTGAAACGCTTTAAAATTTTGGGCACATTAAATACGCTTCCCCCTCCATTTTCTCGCACATCAAAAATAATCCCCTTTGTATCTTTATAGCGTTTCAAAAGAAAATCCATCTGCTCTTCCGTGAATTCCGACATAAAGCTGCCATAGCGAATGTACCCTACCCTTCCGCTGTCTAGGAAATCGTGAGAAAATACTCCGGTTGACCACATATTTGGCATGTAATATTCGTTGAGTGTACGCCAATTGAAGTTGGCCGGTTTTCGGATTGCAATATTGTATGAGGAAACATTAAATGGGCTAAATAAATTACTGTGATCGTCTCTCAGCGTATCAATCATAGCAGCTAATACATCAAATAGTTCTTCCTCGGTAGAATTGGCGTTCAAGCGCGACCTGTAATAGTCACGCGCCTTATTCCAATCTAAATTTTTAAGTTCGAAATAGCTGTATTTCTTATCTAATTCCTCCCACAAATAATCAAAGTTAGTGAGCGGGTCAGATGATGCTTGGTCGGGTTTAAAAACTATTTTTTCGCATGAAGAAAAAACAATGGTAATAACCATCAACGGGATAAATATTCTTTTCATGATTTCTTTTTGGTTCTTTGAAAAAATACGGTGTACTTAATTTGATGCATGGCCATTTGAAAATTCTCGAATTTACCGGGAATGTGCATGGCAGACCATACATAGGTCCAACTTCTTGCATTGCCTCCTTCCAAATAAGTGAACAACTCTAGCTCGCCTTGTGTGCGCCAACCATTTAATGACCACGAATAGTTGTTTAAAATCCATAGCAGTGGACTTGTATTACTTGTCAAATATCCTTCGTAAGCAAACGCGTAGCCGGGACGATAATTAAAATTTAATACCCCAACATTTAACTGAAAACGAAGGTCTCGCTTCACAGGCTTTAGTGTTGGCTTAAAAAACAGCAAGTTTACCTTCTTTTCGCTTGAGCGAGAAACATCTCTCATCACCTGCCCTGTGAGCATCACATTGGATACATTTTCAACACCTGCTGCATTGTTTTGCAAGAACCTGTTCATTCTAAAATTTTGTGTAGCATGCAACGCGAAGCCTGCCTTGTATTTATTTTTATGCTGCGACAAAGATTTTATTTCATAAAGTTGTACATAGCGTAAACTCATTTGAGCAAAGGTTGAAGTAACAGCGCGTTTTAAATAATTGCTCGCAGGTATAGTTGCTGACATTGGAGCAACGGATAAAAGCATATCAAACAAGCGCTCCTTTTTTGCAGAACGCTTTAGCCATCCGGTACTGATATTAAAACCTACACCTCTATAAAACAAAGGAGAGGTTGCAAAATCACGATAAGAAGGATTAGACAGGCCAATTGATGACTGCCAATAGCGTACAGCCGGTTTTACAGAGTCTGATGCAGCAACTTCGTTTCCTGCCTTTGTTTGATTAAACCCAACGAACAGCAACATGAGCATCAACCCTGATTTACAAGTATTAATTTTGCTTAAAATCATAGTATTATTATTTGTAATCGTGTGCAAATCTAATGATAATGATTAATCTCCAAAAGAAATAAAATCATAGAAATAATGGCAAAAAATTACTGCAAATAGGCAGCATCACCACTCTCCGAAAAAACTACTTTGATATGTTGTTTAAAAGTGGTTGCCAAAGAAAGACCAACATAATCAGCATTAACAGGAAAACTCTTGTGGTTGCGGTCAACCAACACCAGCGTAGATATTTTTTTTACAGGAGCATGCAAAAATCGATTGACACCGTAAATCAGCGTTTTACCTGAATTTAAAACATCATCAACAACAATCACAACCTTGTCCTTAATTAAATCAGCAGCAATAATAGGTGCTTGATTTTTTTGATATGGCGCATCTTTTTCTACATCCACAGAAAGCAGAATAATGTTTTGAGAAGAGAATTTTTTAAGCGCTGCCTCAATTCGCTGGGCCAGTATAAAACCCCTTTGTTCAATACCCGCAAGCACAATATCCGACTCGGCAAAATTATTCTCAAAAATCTGATAAGCCATACGGTTTATCTTTTGCTGAATTTGCTGATGATTTAAAATAAGTAGAGGCTCCATAGCAAAAATTATGGCACCAAATTAACTATTAAATTATACTCTTGAAAGAAAAAATATTAGAGACGACCACCCTTAAAAAATGTCTGTTTGTAGTAAGGACTTTCCATGCTGTCAATTCTCACGCCACCCTTAACGGCAGAATGAACAAACTTATTGTTACCCAAGTAAATTCCTACATGAGAAATTCTATTGCGTCTAATTTTAAAAAATACCAAGTCGCCCACTTCTAGTTGATTTTTTTCGAGGGCAAAGGTTTTAGGGAATATATCTGCCGAGCCACCTTTCAACTCTTTGTGATAAACATCCTTGTAAATGATTTTAGCGAAACCGCTACAATCTAAACCACCGCTACCTTTCTTGCTTCGGTATTTGTAGCGGGTGCCAATCCACTCATAAATGGAAGTGTACAAATGCAAATGACACGAATCAACAGCAATTTCGTGGGCTTTTAAAAATGAAATGGCCTCCTCGGGTGTTACTTTTTTTTTGAAAGGTTTACCTGTAGGATTCCCTGCCCAGGCAAAATGCGATAACAACAACAATAAAAGTATGACTCCCTTTTTGAACATGATGCGAAAATAGAATTTAAGCGCTAAACTCAAAAATTTACACCCCCTAAATTAACAATAATTCGGGTAAAAAAGGCATGAATGTGAATTTTTTGATTTACCCAATCAAGTTTGACAAAGCAATCATGAAAAGCAATGAGTTTTATATACTATGCTGATATTTTAAAATCCAACCACAGACAATGAAGATTGGAGACATGTATGTTACAAACATAGTGAACCAAATTTGATCCATTACTAAATTCATATTGGTATGCATACAATTGCATAAGAGTATTAACATTACCCAATTGTAAAATCAATGAAAGGTCAAGAAATAATAAAAAAAGGAAAGGTACATTTAGCCCACAGCCACCCTAGTAGGCATTGGAGGAGGCGTATGCTTCACATCCTTTACCTTATCGGGATACTTGGCATGGTATTCAAACTCATGACGGAAGTGACGAATGGCAGCAGCCACAGGCCATGCAGCAGCATCACCCAACGGGCAAATGGTATTGCCTTCAATCTTTCTTTGAATATCCCACAACAAGTCAATATCCTCGCTCCTGCCATGACCATACTCTAAGCGATGTAAAATCTTTTCCATCCAACTTGTTCCTTCACGACAAGGGCTGCATTGCCCACAACTTTCGTGATGATAGAAGCGACTGTAATTCCATGTGCTTCTTACAATACAGGCACGCTCGTCATATACAATAAATCCTCCTGAACCCAACATGGAGCCGGTAGCAAAACCGCCCTCAGAAAGTGATTCGTAAGACATTAATCTGTTTTCACCTGTGCTGGTTTTTAACAATAAATCGGCAGGCAAAATAGGAACCGATGAACCTCCGGGAACACAAGCTTTTAACTTTCTGCCATCGGGAATTCCACCACAATACTCATCAGAAAATATAAATTCTTCTACCGAAACACCTAACTCAATTTCATAAACTCCGGGCTTATTGATATTGCCACCCGCAGAAATCAATTTGGTTCCAGTGCTCTTACCTATTCCTATCTTCGCATATTCATCTCCACCATGATTCACAATTGGAACCACAGCAGCTATTGTTTCTACGTTATTAACTACAGTAGGGCAATCGTACAAACCTTTAACAGCAGGGAAAGGAGGTTTAATTCTTGGGTTGCCTCTTTTTCCTTCGAGTGACTCAAGCAGCGCGGTTTCCTCTCCACAGATATAGGCACCTGCACCAACCTGAACATATAAGTCGAGATCGTATCCGGTACCTAATATATTTTTACCCAACCAACCTGCAGCATAGGCCTCAGCAATAGCGTTTTCTAGAATACGGGAAACATAAAAATACTCCCCACGGATGTAGATATAAGAAGTATTTGCACCCAATGCAAAACTTGAGGTAATCATACCTTCTATTAAGGCATGTGGAATTTTCTCCATCAAATATCTGTCCTTGAAAGTACCTGGCTCACTTTCATCGGCATTGCAAACTAAATAGCGCGGAACACCTGCAGGTTTGGCCAAAAAGCTCCATTTCATACCGGTGGGAAATCCGGC
>JALRAS010000151.1 GCA_023262495.1 Bacteroidia bacterium
GTTTCAATGGTACACAGGCGGCCATAATGTGTGTAATGCACATCACGCACCTCAAACCCTGCGCGTTCGCGCGATAAACCACCTGGCCCGAGTGCCGATAATCTTCTCTTATGAGTGATTTCCGCAAGCGGGTTGGTTTGATCCATGAACTGAGACAACTGATTAGTCCCAAAGAACGAATTGATAACGGAAGACAACGTTTTAGCATTGATCAAATCCATTGGTGTAAATACCTCGTTGTCGCGCACATTCATACGCTCACGGATGGTTCTTGCCATACGGGAAAGACCTACGCCAAATTGTGCATAAAGCTGCTCTCCAACTGTACGCACCCTTCTGTTACTCAAGTGATCGATATCATCAACATCTGCTTTAGAGTTGATTAATTCGATGAGATATTTGATAATCGAAATAATATCCTCTCTCGTTAACACTTTAGTGTCTTCGGGAATATCAAGATTTAATTTTTTGTTGATACGGAAACGACCAACCACACCAAGATCATAGCGTTTGTCACTAAAGAACAGCTTATCGATGATTCCTCTTGCAGTTTCTTCATCCGGTGGCTCCGCATTTCTCAACTGACGATAGATATGCTCTACTGCTTCTTTTTCAGAGTTTGAAGTATCCTTTTGAAGCGTGTTGTAAATGATGGTATAATCAGCAGCGTTGATGTCCTCCTTGTGAAGTATAATAGATTTCACGTTGGCATCAATGATAAGGTCGGCATGATGATCTTCTATAACCGTTTCGCGGTCAATGATTACTTCATTTCTTTCGATAGAAACCACCTCTCCAGTATCTTCATCAACAAAGTCCTCTACCCATGTTTTGAGCACGCGAGCGGCTAATTTTCTACCAACGGCTTTCTTCATTCCGGTTTTAGAAACCTTGAATTCATCAGCCAAGTTGAATATATTGAGGATGTCTTTATCGCTTTCAAAACCAATAGCACGCAACAAGGTTGTTACAGGTAATTTTTTCTTCCTGTCGATGTAGGCGTACATCACATTGTTGATATCGGTAGCAAACTCAATCCACGACCCTTTAAATGGGATTACACGGGCAGAGTATAATTTTGTACCGTTTGCATGGCGGCTTTGACCAAAAAACACACCCGGTGAACGATGAAGTTGAGAAACAATTACCCTTTCGGCACCATTGATTACAAAAGTTCCCTTTGGAGTCATGTATGGAATTGTACCTAAGTAAACATCCTGAATGATGGTTTCAAAATCTTCGTGCTCCGGGTCGGTGCAGTAAAGTTTTAGTTTGGCCTTCAGCGGAACGCTGTAGGTTAATCCACGCTCGATACACTCTTCGATGGAATAGCGCGGGGGATCAATAAAATAGTCTAAAAACTCAAGCACGAAGTTATTTCGTGCATCAGTAATTGGAAAATTTTCGGCAAATACCTGAAAGAGACCTTCGTTTCTTCTGTTTTCAGGTGTAGTTTCCAGTTGAAAAAAATCCTGGAAGGACTTAATCTGAACATCTAAAAAGTCAGGATAAGGAACCTGATTTTTGATGGCAGAAAAATTTATTCTTTGGGTTTTAGTTGTTGTGACCAAGGTAATTGAGATTGAGAATTAATAAGTTTACTACACTAAATTACAAACGGTAAAGCCCCCATTGAAAACTCACTGGAGGACCCTTACCGGTTAATTGTATTTGAGAAGAATCTTACTTAACTTCAACCTCAGCTCCCGCTTCTTCTAATTGTTTTTTAATGTTTTCAGCATCTTCTTTAGAGATACCTTCTTTCAATGGTTTTGGAGCACCGTCAACTAGATCTTTAGCTTCTTTCAAGCCAAGACCTGTGATGTCTTTTACTACTTTAACCACACCTAATTTTGCAGCACCTGCATTTTTAAGGATTACGTCAAAAGTGGTTTTTTCTGCAGCGGCAGGAGCACCTGCACCGCCTGCTGGAGCAGCAACTACAGCAGCAGCTGCAGGCTCAATTCCATAATCGTCTTTTAAAATTTGTGCTAACTCGTTAACTTCTTTTACGGTTAGGTTTACCAGTTGTTCAGCAAAAGCTTTTAAATCTGCCATTTTTAATTGTTATTTAATTGATTAGAACTTATTGTTTATTGATGATGTTTATTGATATTTTGTGATGTTAGGCGTTTCTTTCAGAAAGTGTTTTAACAATACCTGCAATTTTACCACCTCCTGATTGAAGAGCACTGATAACATTCTTGGCAGGACTTTGTAACAAGCCAATGATGTCGCCAATGAGTTCGTTTTTACTCTTGATGCCTACTAGCGTGTCCAATTGATTATCGCCCAAGTATGCGCACTCTTCAACGAATGCTGCTTTTAACTGTGGTCTATCGCTGGTCTTTCTGAATTCTTTAATCAATTTAGCCGGAACATTTCCAACTTCGCAAAACATAACTGCAGTAGTACCTGCAAGTGAACCATACAACTCACCGTAGTTTTTTCCGCTGCGCTCCATGGCTTTCATCAACAAAGAGTTTTTCACTACCTTAAGTGTTACTTTGTTTTTGTAGCATTCTCTGCGCAGTTGATTGGTTTTTTCAACGGTTAATGAGGAGGTATCGGTAATATAAAAATTAGGGTTGTTATGAAGGTCTGTAACCAATTCATTGATTAGCAGTTCTTTTTCCTCTCTTGTTTTCATTTTAGTAAATTATTAGACTTAAAAATTAACTTAACTGTATGTTGATGAATTATGCAATTGATTTAGGCTCAACCATTATACTTGGGCTCATGGTACTAGACATGTAAATACTTTTAATGTAAGAACCTTTAGCCGCTGACGGTTTTAACTTGATAATTGATTGCAATAATTCTTGCGCATTCTCTGCAATTTTTTCGCTTGCGAAAGACACTTTGCCTATTGAGGCGTGAATAATACCTGTTTTGTCAACTTTAAAATCAATTTTACCACCTTTAACTTCGGTTACTGCTTTACCAACCTCTACGGTTACGGTTCCTGTTTTAGGATTTGGCATTAATCCGCGTGGCCCCAACACTTTACCTAGTGCACCAACTTTGCCCATGATTGAAGGCATTGTGATGATGACATCAACATCTGTCCAACCACCTTTGATTTTCTCGATGTATTCATCCAACCCTACAAAGTCAGCACCGGCTGCTTTTGCCTCTGCTTCTTTATCGGGTGTGCACAACACCAACACTCTTACAGTTTTACCTGTACCGTGCGGTAGGGTTACAATACCTCTAACCATTTGGTTAGCTTTGCGGGGATCAACTCCTAAGCGGACGCTGATATCGACAGAAGAGTCGAATTTTGTTGTGGTAATTTCCTTTACCAATTTACTGGCATCGGGAAGAGAATAAGCCTTATTGTTATCGACAAGGCCAAGAACTTTTTTTCTGTTTTTGGTTAATTTGCTCATTAATTATAGTTTTCGATGTTCAAACGCTCTTCTAACTTGGTTTCCGAGCTCCACCTGTTAATACTCTTGCTGCGATTACTTCGTCAAAGGAGATTCGCCTGTTACGGTAAGTCCCATACTGCGTGCAGTACCTGCTACCATACTCATTGCGCTCTCAATTGTAAAGCAATTCAAATCAGGCATTTTATCTTCAGCTATTGCTTTTACCTGATCCCAAGAAACGCTGCCAACTTTTTTACGGTTAGACTCAGCGCTACCTGATTTAATTTTTGCCATCTCCATCAACTGTGCTGCTGCAGGAGGTGTTTTGATGATAAAGTCAAAAGACTTATCGGAATATACGGTAATTAATACCGGTAAAATTTTTCCTGGGCGGTCTTGGGTTCTGGCATTAAATTGCTTACAAAACTCCATAATATTTACCCCCTTAGAACCTAAGGCCGGACCGATTGGAGGTGAAGGATTTGCTGCCCCTCCTTTTACCTGTAGTTTAACAAAACCTGTAATTTCTCTTGCCATTTCTTGATACTATATATTGTTTTTACTCTTTTACAACTTGCATATAACTTAACTCTAGCGGTGTTTTTCTTCCGAAAATTTTCACCATAACTTTCAGCTTTTTCTTTTCCTCATTAATTTCCTCAATAATACCGCTGAAGTTGTTGAATGGACCATCGGTTACTTTTACCGATTCACCAATTTTATATGAAACACTTAGTTCCGCATCGCTTTCTGCCAATTCATCAACTTTTCCTAAAATCCTATTTACCTCTGACATTCTTAGAGGTACGGCTTCTCCTGTTTTATCTCCAAGGAAACCAATTACTCCGGTAATATTTTTAATCGTGTGCGCAATTTCACCTACCAATGCTGCCTCAATAAGTATGTATCCTGGAAAAAAACTTCTTTCCTTACTTACTTTTTTACCATTTTTAATTTGGTAAATTTTTTCGGTTGGAATCAATACTTGTGACACATAATCAGACATGCCTAATCTTCCGATCTCAAGTTCGATATATTGTTTTACTTTCTTTTCCTTACCGCTTACGGCACGAACAACATACCACTTTTTAACTATGTCATTAGTTGTTGATGTCATTGCTTAGTTAGCTAACTTATATAAATTTTCCATGATAAACCTAAAGCTTGAGTCCATACCCAACACGATGAGCGCAATAATTAGCGAAGCTGCCATCACAATAATGGCACTGCTTTGCAACTCAGAAAAAGTTGGCCAAGAAACCTTGTTAAAGAGTTCTTGATAAGATTCTTCGATGTATAACTTTAACTTATTCATTTCTTTGTTTTTTAAATTGATTCCTGTTGTCAGGGTTCAACATATTTTTGTTATGGGGTTTAGAGCTAATTGCCTTTATTACCTTTCAACCTTATTCTCTTCCTTTGCACGGGCGGAGAGATTCGAACTCCCATCAAAAGTTTTGGAGACTTCTATTCTACCCTTGAACTACGCCCGTATTAATTACTTAATAATGGTGGGGGATAAGGGCAGTTAAAGGCGGGCTGTTCACCCACCTTTAAAAGTATCCTTTACCAGTATTAATTACTTAATGATTTCGATAACCTGACCAGCACCAACTGTTCTTCCACCTTCACGGATAGCGAAACGCAATCCTTTATCCATAGCAACAGGAACAATTAATTTTACTGTAATGGTAACGTTATCACCCGGCATAACCATTTCGCGTCCTTCCGGTAAATCGATTTCTCCGGTTACGTCAGTTGTACGTAAGTAAAACTGAGGACGGTATTTGTTATGGAATGGGGTATGACGACCACCTTCTTCTTTCTTCAATACATAGATTTCTGCTTTGAAATCGGTGTGTGGAGTGATTGAACCCGGCTTAGCGATAACCATACCTCTGCGGATTTTATCTTTATCGATACCACGTAACAACAAACCTACGTTGTCACCGGCCTCACCTTTATCGAGAAGTTTACGGAACATTTCAACTCCTGTAACTACTGATTTCATTTTTTCCTCTTGCATACCAAGAATTTCAACCTCATCACCAGAGTTGATAACGCCTGTTTCGATTCTTCCTGTAGCAACAGTTCCACGACCTGTGATCGTGAAGACGTCTTCAACTGGCATCAAGAATGGCTTATCAACTTCACGTGGAGGGATTGGAATGTATGCATCAACAGCATCCATCAATTCCATAATTTTTGGAACCCAGTTTGCATCTTTATTCAAACCACCAAGTGCAGAACCACGGATGATTGGAGTATTATCACCATCAAATTGATAGAAAGATAATAACTCACGGATTTCCATTTCAACAAGGTCTA
>JALRAS010000152.1 GCA_023262495.1 Bacteroidia bacterium
GTACCCCATTTTTAATCAAAAAAGAAAACCCAACACATTTGTGTTGGGTTTTGCGGAATGGACGGGACTCGAACCCGTCCCTCCATTCGGAGGGATGACAGGCAGGGATCATTCATTTTGAATAAATTGAGACAGTATATTTTTAGGGCTATTGATGAGCACACCTATTCTTTCATGACCATATTTTTTAACTGCTTTTTCTCTTAATAGAGCCGCAGTTTTTGATTCCAATAATTCAATATAAACAAGTTTCCATGGTGTTTTTGAGGAAGTAAATTTTGCTTCTTTATTATTGTGTTGTTGTAGTCTTTTAAGAGGATTTTCCGAAAATCCTTTGTAAAATGACGCATCCAATTCACTTTGTATGATATAAACGTAGTACCCCATTTTTAATCAAAAAAGAAAACCCAACACATTTGTGTTGGGTTTTGCGGAATGGACGGGACTCGAACCCGCGACCTCCTGCGTGACAGGCAGGCATTCTAACCAGCTGAACTACCACTCCGTTTCTCAAAGAGGGTGCAAAAATAGATTTAATTTTTAAACCTGCAAAATAATTATTTCATTTTTGAACGTTTTATTAAAAAGGGGAGGAGCACCTGCTCAAATCCCAAGTTGATATCGGCCTCTACAAAATCGATTCGATATTGCCCACACTTTAATTGCAGCGCCTTTTTGTATTCGTTGATGCTCTTTACGTATTGATCTCTGATTTGAGAAGGATAAAGCTTAACTTCTTCATTGGTTTCCATGTCAACAAAGGTGTAGAGTCTGTTTTCAAACTCAAAATCAAACTCATGCTTTTTATCATTTACATGAAATAGAATAACTTCATGTTTGTTATGCTTGAGGTGCTGCAGGGCAGATAATAATTCACTTTGTTTGTGAGATGAGTCGAGCATATCGCTAAGTATGATTACCAAACTGCGCTTATGAATATTTTCTGCAACCTGATGCAGCGCAGCAATGGCATCTGTGCCTTTACTTGTGCTGGGTTTATCGCTTTGAAGCAGGCGCTCTAAATTAGAGTACAATAGTTTTTGGTGGGTGAGACTCGATTTGCAAGGGGTATGCAAATCAACAGCATCCGCAAACAATGTTAAGCCCACCGCATCTCTTTGCTTACGCAGCATTTCAATAAATGTGGCTGCACAATATATCGCAAATGAAAGTTTGTTGCCTTTGTTTTTGCCCGATATTGTTTGCTCAGGAAAATACATGGAAGAGGAGGTGTCAATCACAATTTGACAGCGTAAATTTGTTTCCTCTTCATACCTTTTTATGAATAACTTTTCTGTTCTTCCGTAAAGCTTCCAATCAATATGCCGGGTCGACTCACCTGTATTGTACAACCTATGCTCGGCAAATTCTACAGAAAAACCATGGAAAGGACTTTTATGTAAACCCGTAATAAACCCTTCTACTACCTGTTTGGCAATAAACTCAAGATTAGACAGGGTGTGAATTTGGGTGAGATTGAGCTGACTTTCCATAAACGATTATTGTGGTAAATATCAAAAAAAAATCCGGTAGTTGTATGAGCCACCGGATTTATCTGCAAAAAATATTATTAAGCCAATTGAGCGTCAAGCTTGCCTGCAAGTTGCGACTTTTGAGCCACGCCAACATGCTTGTCAACTACCTGACCGTTTTTAAAGACAAGGAGTGTAGGAATATTTCTAATACCAAACTTGGCAGATATGTTAGGGTTGCTATCAACATCCACTTTGCCAACTATAGCCTTTCCTTCATAATCTTTAGATAGCTCATCAACTACGGGGCCAACCATTCTGCAGGGGCCACACCATTCTGCCCAAAAGTCAACAAGCACAGGCTTGTTTGAGTTGATAACAAGTTCTTCAAAATTTGCGTCTGTTAATTCTAATGCCATGATTTTATATATTTTAATGTGAAAAATTAGTATTGCAAGTTTACAAATTGTTTGCCATATTTTTAATAATGACACACTGACATTGTTTCAACACTTGAAAGTTTAAAATTGTTTATCAACTAGTTGTTAGTTTCATTGTTGTATGCCAAAATAATGTCTTTTACAAGTTTGTGGCGGATAACATCATTGGAGTCGAGGTAAATGAAATCTATGCCTCTTACATTTTTTAATAATTTAATGGCTTGTATGAGTCCCGATGGTTGATTGCGAGGCAAATCAATTTGTGTAGTATCACCGGTAACAATAAACTTAGCGCTTCTGCCCATCCTTGTTAAAAACATTTTCATTTGACTTTGTGTGGCATTTTGCGCTTCATCAAGAATAACGAAAGCATGATCGAGTGTTCGTCCGCGCATGAATGCGAGTGGAGCAATTTGTATCACGCCATTTTCCATGTACTGAGCTAGCTTTTCGGCTGGCAACATATCGCGTAAAGCATCATACAAAGGTTGTAAATAAGGATCTAGTTTTTCTTTTAAATCGCCCGGTAAAAATCCCAAATTTTCTCCTGCCTCAACTGCGGGGCGTGTTAGTATTAAGCGTTTAACTTCCTTGTTTTTAAGCGCTCTTACAGCCAATGCAACAGCAGTATATGTTTTTCCTGTTCCGGCAGGTCCAATAGCAAACATCATATCGTGCTTCACAATACTTTCAACCATTCTGCTTTGATTGGCGCTACGGGCCTTTATCACCATGCCATTATTTCCGAACAACAACACTTCTTGCAACGCTGTGGGGGGTGTAATTGCATTGGATACTTCCTCTGAAACGCTAATACCTCCAAGCATTTGCTCAATGTCGCTCTCATTTAGTTTTCCGAAACGATGATAGTAATCGGCAAGTTTTTCCAGAATGGTATAAAATTCATTGATGAATTTTTCTTCCCCCATAATTTTTATGGCAGAACCACGGCCAACTAATTTTACCTTAGGAAAAAATTTTTGATAAATATTTAATTTGCTGTCATTAACTCCATAGAAATCAATTGGGTTAATGGTTTCCAACTCGAATATGCGCTCTGTCAAGACTAAATAATATTATTTATTGAGATTTAAAACATTAAATTTATGGCCTTAAATTTATAAAAAATATTGTAGCTAATCATTCTAAACATATGCCGGCAATAACTTTAACCTCAGATTTAGGAATACAGGATATTTATCTCGCTGCGGTAAAAGGCACTATGCTATCGCATTTGAGGGACGTGCAGGTTGTTGATATTTCTCATCAGGTTCCTGATTTCGATATTTTTAAAGCGGCAGAACTTTTACGTCATTCCTATAATTTTTTTCCAAAGGGCACCATACATTGCATTTTGGTTAACACCAATTCTCATAAAAAAGCTCCAATTTTATTGGGAAAGTACGATGGGCATTATTTTATAGGGCCTGATAATGGATTATTTTCTTTTTTATTTTCTGAGCCCCCCGAGCTTTTGATTAAGCTGCATGAGAATAATCGAGTGCATAAAACAACTTTTCCTTTCACTGAATTGTATATGCCCTGCTTAAAGTTATTGATAGAAGGCAGCAGTGCTGAAAGTTTGGGAACCCCTGTTGAGGAATACATCAGCAAGAGTCCATTTAATGCATTCGGACAAGGAGATCAAGTGCACGGATATATTTGGCATATAGATAAGTATGGCAACTGCATCAGTAATATCACCAAACAACTTTTTGAATCGGTTGGAAAAGGGCGGAAATTTATGGTTGATTTAAAAGGCGTTAAAAATGCTACAGTTAACTTTCATTATGAGGAAAGAAGAGACGGTGAAATCAGTTGCTTTTTTAATTTTATTGGATTATTGGAAATAGCCATTAATGTAGGAAGTGCAGCGCAATTATTGAGTCTTCAAAGAAACGATAAAGTGATTTTCAGATTTGGCGATGATGATTAATTCATGAACTGTTTCATGATGATATAGTTTACCGCGTAACTTCTACTTATTAATTTGGGATTAATAATAGTTATCCAATTTTGTAAGTTGCAATAGGCGAGGAGACTGGGCACAACGTTTGGGCGCTTGGCGCAGTGGCGGCTTTCGGAGCACTAAACTGTCAATGTACCACAAAACTTATTGATAGGAAGAATGTTCAATAACCACTTCACCCGCCATTGAGCCAAACGCCTGTTATGTGCTGCCTTTATAGTTTTATTTCAAACTTAAATTTATTGTTGTCCCCACCCAACTTGTCAATGATATAGATATATATTCTTCCGTTGATTTTGTCGCGAATTGGTATTGAAGTATAATTCCACCAATAACTGCTTTCACTTGACGGAGTGTTTGGAATATCCCTTTTAAGGTCTTTTCTTAAAATTTCATTGCTGTCTGTCGTGTCCTTTACAATTAGGGTGAACATATCTGTATTTGCTGCGTCAATAGTAAGTCGAGTAAGGTATAAATGTATCATGCCGCCACCTGCGAATTTCTCATAGGATTCAATCGTCTCTTTTTTCTTTTCGGGTGTCCACATTTCTTTATCAGCCCTTTGTTCTATGTCTGCTTTTACCTGAGCGAATGTTTGAAATCCAACATTAAGCATTCCGCCAATATCGTTTTTCCCTTCGTGTCGGAAAATGGTATTGCCATAGATAATTTTTTCTTTGCCAGGTTTCCAATTTGCTTTCATTAAATTGTCGTCAATCTGTCCAAAAGCAAATGTTGTCAGGACTATTGATAGTAGAATTGTTATCGTTTTTTTCAAATGTTTCTATTTTTAAGGTTGCACACAACTCCTGATTATTGATTATTTTTTCTCTACTCTTTTCAGCCCATTTTGTGACAATTCGAATCCCGGTGCAATTCTCAACGACTCATTGTAATCCCTGATACTTTTTGGGTATTCACCTAATTGCTCAAAGCTTAAACCGCGCATATAAAAAGCTTCGGCATAGGCCGGATTGTAATCAATAGCTTTGCTAAACATGACCGTTGCTTTGCGGTAATCTTTTTCGAAGTTATGTGCGATATATCCTAAGTTATAGTGGGTAAAGTAATTGGTGCTGTCAATTTGCAACAACATGTTATAACCCGATACGGCTGCTTTTAAATCGCCATGGTCTTGATAAAATAATGATTTGGCATACAAGGCCTCTGTACTGCGAGGATTTAGATTGAGCGCATTGTTATAATAATCAATAGCTACAGGATTGTGTTTTGCCCCAAACAAAATGCCTAATTGCATGTATGCGTGATAGTATTCAGGGTCTAACTCAACACATCGTTGATATCCTGAAATAGCCGCATTGGTATCTCCTGCAAGTTTGAAAGAAAGCCCTTTCATGAAGTAGGCCTTGGCATTCATCTTATCAGCATCGGTAACTTCTTTAAGCAGCGCCAATGATTTTTTATACTCCTTCACATAGATGTACAATTCTGCTAATTTAAGCCGTGCATTGATGTCATCGGGTTTAATTTGCAAACATTTTTCGAGCGACACTTTTGTTTGTCTTGACTTACCCGCAACAAATGCAACTTCCGAAAACTTAAATTGATAGTCGTAATTCGATGAGTCTAGCAACACTGCTGTTGCCATATCATTATAGGCATTGATGCTT
>JALRAS010000153.1 GCA_023262495.1 Bacteroidia bacterium
ACGACTCTATTGCCTACAGCTTAAAATTTAACAACCCCGGAAAGATAAAAAATGCAGCCGATTTAAATGGAGATATACTTTTTACACCGGGTAAGCTGATTGATATCAAATTCAAGCAGTCGAGTATTACTGTTGAAGATTCGCTTTGGGTTTTTGACCAACGAAGTTTGATACATATTGATTCCTTGCATACCTTATTTGAAAACTTCAAACTTTCTCATAATAAGCAGTCGCTGAGCATTTCAAGCAATAAAAACTTACAGCATGATGATGAAATAATAATTGCATTAGAGGAATTTACGCTAGCCAATTTAAATCCTTTTATTGCGTCTTCAGACATCACATTAAAGGGTATCTTGAATGGTAATGCCTCTTTTTCGGGATTTGGTAAAAATATAGTTTTCAGCACTTCTCTTGCATTTTCAGAGTTTAATATCAACAACGAAAGTATTGGAGATGGTAACATTATATCCTTATGGGATAGTAAAAAACAATCTATTTCACTCAATGGTAACTTCCTGAGAGGGGCACTTCCCACCATTGGATTTACAGGATTTTACTATCCAGAAAAAAATGAAAATAGCTTGGATATAGAAATCCAATTAAAAAAAACACCACTCAAATTATTTGAAAATTATTTGACCGGTGTGATGAGTGAGGTAAGAGGTTATGTGAGTGGGGACCTCTTTCTACAAGGCTCGCTAAAAAAGCCCTTACTCACCGGTGATATTGAAGTGCAACGAGGAGGCTTTAAAGTTGATTATTTGAATACCTCATACACTTTTAACGGCAAAGCAAAATTTGTGAAGAATGATATTCTACTCGAAAACATTGCCCTCTTTGATCAAAACGGGAAAGAAGCACGCGTGAGCGGTAATATTCCGCACGATCACTTTAGCGACATCAAACTCAACATTGGCATTAATATCAGTAAATTTTTTGTACTGAATACAACTGAATCGATGAATTCATCATACTTTGGGAAAGCATTTGCAACAGGTCTCATCAAGTTTAAAGGAGATTTAAACAAGCTGATTATTGAGGTAGATGCGAAAACTGAGCCAGGTACTCAATTCAATATCCCTCTTTCATCACCCGAAGAAATAAGTGAGAGTGGCTTTATCCGATTTGTATCGAAAGGAAGTAATACCATTGTTGCTAAAAAAGCATATAAAGTAAATTACTCAGGTATTCAAATGACGCTCGACCTTGAGGTTACACCCAGTGCAGAGGTACAGCTCATATTTGACAAAAAAATTGGTGACGTAATTTCAGGAACCGGCTCAGGTATCATTAAAATGGATATCAGTCCGTTAGGCAATTTCACTATGTATGGCAATTATGTGATTTACAAAGGAAATTATTTGTTTACCCTCAAAAATGTAATCAATAAAAAATTTAGAATTGCTGAAGGTGGCACCATCAATTGGAATGGAGATCCTTTTGAAGCCGATATCAATTTGGAAGCAGTGTATAAGTTACGCACTGCACTGAATGAAATTCTTCCATCCGATAGCAGCAAAAAAAGAGTACCTGTTGACTGTGTGTTGAAGATGAGTGACAAGTTGATGAATCCAACCATTAAGTTTGATATCCGTTTACCACAGTCTGAAGAACGAATTAAGAATGATGTTAGAGCTGCCATTAATAGCGAAAATGAATCTGAGCTCAATAAGCAAATGTTCTCATTACTGATGCTCGGACGCTTCTTCCCTCCTAATGAAACCGTGAGTTCAAGCAGCTTTGGTATCTCTCAAAACACTTCAGAATTACTATCCTCGCAGCTCAGCAATTGGCTCTCGCAGAGTAATGAATTTGTAACGCTTGGTGTAAACGTAAGAGCAGGCGACCAAACTGCTGCTAATGAATGGCAGGCCACAATGAGTACACAACTTTTTCAACAACGCCTCATTATTGATGGCAATGTTGGTGTAGCCAATAACCCATCAACTGCAAGTAATTTGGTGGGCGATATGAGTGTTGAATATAAAGTTACAACCGATGGTAAATTGAGACTGCGTGCATTTACACAAAGTAATGATTACACTAACCTTACCACCATTGCTCCATACACACAAGGTATTGGTGTGTTTTATCGTGAAGACTTCGATTCATTTAATGAGCTATTTAAAAATTATGGCAGCAAGTTGATGTTCTTCAAGAAAGAAAAATTAATCCCCGAGGAAATCAATCAAGATACCAATTAATAGGAATAATTTTAGGTTTGTTTAAAGCAATACTTTTGCTTAGAGATTAAAATTTTCCGCAAGGATGTGATACTCTTCATTTACCTGTCAGATATTTTTTAATTTTACCCTACAGTAAATTTACTTATGCGCTTATTTTACCCTTTGACAACTTGTTGTTGTATCATAATTTTATACTTGGTGTCTTGTAAAAAAGATAGCAACCAAGGAGGTATCGTCAACCCGCCTGCCGTGCCTGACACTACAATTTTAAATGTAAGTTACGGCACACACCAACGACAAGTTTATGATATTTATCTTCCCCAAAATCGAGATACAACCACTCCGCTTATTGTGATGATTCATGGTGGCGCATGGAAAGCCGGACAAAAGGAAGACCTCAGCAGTTATTTTAATTTGATAAAATCAAAATGGCCACAAACAGCAATTGTAAATATGAACTATCGTCTTGCAAGCAATGCAGAAAACATACATCACAATCAAATTATTGATGACATCAATACATTGATCAATCACCTTAAAGATAAAAAACAATACTACGGTATTTCTTCTAAAATAGGCATGATGGGTGTTAGTGCAGGCGGACAGCTTGCTATGATTTACGCATATAAATACAACAGCAGTATAAAATGCGTTGGTAATATTTTTGGACCGGGTATTATCAACGATTGGTCGTGGTACAACAGCACCAACATATGGCTTGGTGGTTATACGGGAAATATTCTTGCAGAATACGTTGGACAACCTTGGGACAGTTTGGCCTATAAAGCGGTGAGTCCTTATTGGCAGGTAAAGTCTACCTCAGCTCCTACCATCATTTTTCACGGCAATCTTGATCCTATTGTTCCCGTATATCAAAGTCAGTGGCTAAACGGTAAACTTAACACTTTAGGAGTCTCTCATCAGTACCATGAGTATATTGCGTTTCATAGTTTCGACAATACGCAATCAGATGATGTGATGAATAAGCTTGTGGCCTTTTTTAAAACCTACCTGAATTAAGTATAACGATGATGAAATCAGTAATGGTCCAAATATGTGTTACCGATGTAAATTTTTAATCGGTTTTTACTATGTAAGATTTAATAGTTATAGCCAATAATAAAACCAGAAAACAATTAAAATTTAAACAAATGAAAGCAGAATTTCAGGACATCAATTTTAAGCTATGTGTAATTCAGGAGTTAATGTATAACCAAGGAGTTTTGCTCCCAAAATTTGATATTAAAGAATTTGTAAAGAATTATAAAAAACGGAAAATAAACATACAGAAAGAAGGATATAAAATTATTCCCGAAGTACTTGACTATTTTCAGCAATTAGAAATCCCAGCAGATTTATTGAAAAACATTACGAAAATTTATCAGTTCGGAAAAATATACAGCCAAATTTGTCCTTTCTGGAGTGGCGAAGACAACCAATTTGATATTACAAACACTGCTGATGCTTTACTGCTTCCCAATCTTAAAAAAATGACAATTTTCTATAGCGAAGACAAATCAATTTTAGATCAACTGAGAGCCCTTAATATTGAAGCAGAATATTTATAAACAATGATTTAATACAATAGAATGTTTAAGGCAACAAAACAGGAATATTCAAAGGCAAAGCAATCAATCAACAATTAAAAAAATGAAACCTCAAGAAAAAATTTTAGAAATCGCTAATGACAAAAGCAAAAAATGGCGTTCACTTGGTGATATTTATTTAGAATATGGAGCGGTTGTGATATGTGACCCACTCTCTGATTTTGAAAGCAAAAATCGCGTCCAAAGAACTGTTGAATCTGGATCTTATCATGTATCTGTCCTTGAAGAAAAGACCAAAAAATGGGGAAATCGATTCGCCTTCGCACAAATTGTGTTTTCTGAAGAAGACATTAAAAAAGTAATTTTAGCAAAATTTGTTTCCAATGAATCATTCCAAGTAAGCTCCGGTTTAGCTTGTTTTATGGATATTTTAACTTGTGATTCATATATAGAATTTGTGAATAAATTCTACCAAAAGAACAAAAAAGGAAATTTATATGATGATTTCTTCAAGTCACATTTTAAAAAAAATGCGGATAAAAACTCAAAAGAAGGTGATTGGGTAAATTTTACTATCCCCAAAACTAAGAACAACATCATAATGTTTCATTCTGGTATGGGGGATGGTTTTTATAAAGCATATTGGGCAATGGGAAAAGGAAATAAAACGTGCAGATTAATCATCGATTTCAATTTATAGAGTCTATAAATCAATTATTCTTTAGAAGGTATAATAGCAAAAAATAGTTGGTATTATTTATCTGCTATTTTGTCAATCACGTAAACCCTGTACTCCCAAGGTTTGAGTTTTATTTCTTCATCAACCTTGAGTGTTCCCTTTTTGTCGGTAAACAGTTCGGTATAGCTTGGCGCGAATTTGTATCTTTCAAATTTTACGGCTGCTTCGGTATTGGATAGATTTAAAATTACTACAATTTCATCCTTCCCTTTTCTCCTGTAAAAAGAGTAAACCTGATTAGGATTGGTGTTCAATATTTTAGCGAAAGCTCCACCTGATTCTGAGTGAAGCAGCGCGTTATTTTTTCTCTTTAATGAAAGCAGACGCGTGTAAAAGTCTGCATTCGCATAATTCCCCCAAGTAATGGGGTCTTTATCAAAAAATTTAAGTCTTTTATCTAAACCGGCTTCCTGCCCGCTGTAGAGCAAAGGCATGCCATTGAGCGTGGTGCATAACACATAAAATGCTTTGGCACCATCACCAAACATTTCCTTTTCGGTTCCGTTCCATGAATTTTCATCGTGATTTGTGGTAAAATACATGCGCACTGCCTTAGGAGAATAATTCATTTTATCTTCTCCCAAATAATCGTCAATCGCCCTTGCAGGATATTCACCTTTGGCTACCTTTCTGAAAATATTGAAACCCTTCCAAGTGTATGTCATATTAAAGGCAGCATGCAATTCTGGTTTCTCACCTTCGGCCAACATAAATAGCGTGGGCTTCACTGCAACAAGTTCTCGCTGCGCTTCAATCCAAAAATCGATCGGAACCATTTCGGCAACATCGCATCTAAAACCATCTATTTTGGCATCGGTTAACCAAAATTTCATGGCGTTGATCATGCTGTCCTGCATGGTTGTGTTTGTATAGTCCAAAACTCGGGTGTCTGTCC
>JALRAS010000154.1 GCA_023262495.1 Bacteroidia bacterium
CCCTCTACTTCGTGCTTAATTAAGGTTATTGACTTTGTAAACACTTGTAAGTTTGATGTGAGTAATGCGGTGTTTACCATCAATGCGCCTCAACCATTGCTTACTTCGCCTAATGGTGGTGAGGTGTTACAAGTACAATGTGTTACACCTATTACCTGGAATGCAAGTACTTTCTTTTCTTCGGTAAGACTTGATTACTCGCTCGATAACGGGGTTACTTGGGTAAATATTACTACAAGCACTACCAATGATGGTACGCAAAACTGGAGCGTACCTGCCACTGCAAACAGCACCCAATGCAAAATAAAAATAAGTAACACGGCCGATTTAAATATTTTTGATGTGAGTGATGCTACTTTTACTATTGCTCCGCCTATTACCGTAACATCACCCAATGGTGGCGAAAATTGGATTGGTTGTGCCACAATGCCTATTACTTTTACTAAATCTTCATGTATTTCTGCTTTCGCTATTTATTATTCTACCAACAATGGTACTACTTGGAATACGATTACTTCTTTCTTAAGCAACAATGGACTGGCTAATCAAACCTACAATTGGTTAGTCCCAAACGGTATTACTAGTAATCAGGTGCTGATTAAAGTGGAGGATTTAAACTACACTACAGCTAATTTTGATGTGAGCAATGCGGTGTTTAATATCAATCCAAGCAATGATATTACAGTGACTTCGCCTAATGGGGGACAAGTGTGGCAAGGGTTATCTACCCAAGCTATTACTTGGACTAACTTACCTGCTGCCTCAGGACAATATACCCTGCAATATTCATTAAACAACGGAACAAACTGGACAACTATTGTGTCGAATATTACTGGTAACTCGTACAACTGGAGTGTGCCTAACTCGCCCTCTACTTCGTGCTTAATTAAGGTTATTGACTTTGTAAACACTTGTAAGTTTGATGTGAGTAATGCGGTGTTTACGATATCTCCTGCAACTCCGATTGTGATAACACCAAACGGAGGTGAATCTTATTATGCAGGTACAGTAAATGCAATTACATGGAATGCTGCTACCTATTTTTCGTCTGTTAGATTGGATTACTCCATTGATAATGGAGTTACTTGGGTAAATATTACAACAAGCACCACAAACGATGGTTCACAAAACTGGACTGTGCCAAACGTTTCATCTACTAACTGTTTAGTTAGGGTGAGCAACACAGCAGATTTAAATGTGTTTGATGTAAGTAATGCTGTATTTACTATTAAGCCCGCTGTTACGATTATCACGCCCAATGGCGATAATGGTGTTACTATCTGGGGAGGTTGCACGGTTACGTCAATTACTTTTGATAGATCGCCAGCCTGGTCAAATTATGTGATAGAATATTCAATAAATAATGGTTCAACATGGACTACTATTACCAATTCATGGAGCACGAGCAGCAATCCGGCCACATACAATTGGAGTATTCCCAATACCCCAACAACACAAGCATTAGTAAGGGTTACACCATCATCTACATCGTTTAGTGATGCAAGCGATAATGTTTTTACGATCACGAAACCTGTAACCATCATACAGCCAAACTTTGGCGGTATCATGCAAATTGGTACGAATTACAACATTATGTGGCAGTCAGACGGGATATCTAATTTATATGATATTTTTTATTCAACAAATGGGGGCGCAAGCTTTACAAATATCGTAACCGGTTATAACACCTCCAACAACACCTACTCTTGGCTTGTACCAGCAACAGCATCGAATAATTGCAGAATATTGGTAAGAGATAATATTAATTCATGCAAGGCCGATACCAGCGATATTGCATTTATCATTAGTCCAACAGCACCTGCTATTACACTCACAAGCCACAACGGAATTGCTGATACTTTATATGGTTGTCAAACCAAAACAATTACTTGGACTGAAACCACAGCCATAGGAACCTATAATTTGGCCTATTCTCTTAATGGCGGAAATACTTGGATAAATATTGTTACCAACTACTCAACTGCTACAGGCACTTACAACTGGATTGTTCCTAATACCATTAACTCAAGTGCGGTTTTACTGAGGGTACAATCTGCCGGCAATCCTTCTACTGTATTTGATTTAAGCAATGCCTACTTTACCATACTTAATGGCAACCTTGTTGCTACTCCTGCCTTTACAAGTGTTTGTTCGAGTGTTCCGGTTCAGTTAAATGCAACAGGAGGAAGCAATTATAGTTGGTCGCCCGCATCTGGTCTCAACAATCCGAATATTGCTAATCCGATTGCCACACCTTCCTCAACCACAACCTATATAGTGCAATCTAACAACAGCGGCTGTGTCCTTTCTGATACTGTTGTGGTTCAAATTACAACAGGGGGCACCACTGCTTCAGTAAATATTACCTCATCACCTACAGGAACAATATGCGCAGGAACACCTGTTACCTTTACCGCAAATGGGCAAAATACTGGCACCTCTCCTACCTATACCTGGAAATTAAACGGAATTACGGTGGGCAGCAACAGTACCTCATATACCTCATCAACCCTCAATAATAATGATGTGGTAACTTGTATCATGGTGTCTAATCTACCTTGTGTGGCAGGCAGTCCGGCAACTTCTAATGCCATCACTATGAGTGTATCGCCATTGTTAACCCCTTCTGTATCTGTTCAAACAAACCCGGGAACCACTATTTGTCAGGGAATCAATGTGAGCTTTACTGCTATTCCGGTAAACGGAGGAAGTAACCCTGCGTACCAATGGAAGTTAAATGGTGCTAATGTGGGTTCTGGTGGAAATACCTATTCTAATGCCGGGCTCAACAATTCAGATGTAATTACGGTGGTTTTAACCTCCAATGCTACCTGTCTTTCACAGTCAACAGGCAACTCTTCTGATGTAGTGATGACAGTGAACCCAATTCCATCAACAGCCGGTAACATTATTGGCAGTACAACACAATGTGTTGGAACCTCTGTAACGTATAGTGTTGCTAATATTGCAGGTGCCAGCTCCTATCAGTGGACTTTACCTTCAGGATGGAGCGGCAACTCCACAACTAACAGCATTACTACTGTTGTTGGAGCAAACGGTGGCAATATATCAGTAAGTGGCGTTAACAGTTGTGGAACTGGTGGTGCGCAAAGTATCAATGTGAGTGTGAATACTGCTCCTGCCGTTCCAATTTCAATATCAGGTAATCTTAATGTTTGTGCTGCTACTCAACAAACTTATAGTGTTGCGCCTGTTTCGGGAGCTTCATCCTATACTTGGACACTGCCTTTAGGATGGACTGGCAGCTCAACAAGCAACACAATTGATGTGAATACAGGCACAACAAGCGGCAACATTACCGTAACTGCCAATAACAGTTGTGGAAATTCTGCCCCACAGAGCATTGCTGTCAATGTAGGCAGTGTACCACCTATTTCATCGCCAATTGCGGGTGCTTCCTCTGTTTGTGCAGGAACTTCTCAAACCTATTCTATTAACCCAGTGGCAGGTGCAACATCATACAATTGGACCTTGCCAGGCGGTTGGACAGGCAGTTCAACTACCAACAACATCACAACTACAGCAGGCAGCAGCGGTGGAAACATTTCGGTTACTGCATCTTTTGCTTGCGGTGTTTCCCAGCCACAAACACTTGCAGTGAGTGTATTATCTGTTCCCGTATTATCTGGTACAATATCGGGAAGTACCAACGTATGTAGTGGTGCACAAGCTACCTTTGGTATTACAAGTGTGAATGGTGCCACTAATTATAATTGGACGGCTCCGGCAGGTTGGGCAATTACCAATAACAACAACAGTGCAGTGATGACTGCTGGCAGTGCAAGTGGAAATGTTACAATCAATGTAGATAACGCTTGTGGTGTGTCATATACCTTACAACTTGCTGTTACTGTTTCTTCAACTCCTGCTCAGCCCGGAGCAATTTCCGGAAGTCAGTCGGTTTGCTCGGGAAGCACGAATACCTACAGTATTGCCACAGTATCAGGGGCAAGTAGCTATACCTGGAACTTACCTGCAGGATGGACAGGTACTTCCACCTCAAATACAATTAACGCAATAGCAGGCCTATCAAGCGGAAACATTACCGTAACTGCCAATAACAGTTGTGGAAATTCTGCCCCACAAATTATTAATATCAGTAGCAGCAGTATTCCTGCAGTTCCATCTATCATTTCAGGACTTCCTGTTGTTTGTGAAAATGCTACAGAGGTTTATTCAGTGATTGCCGACCCATCTGTGTCTGATTATATTTGGTCGATACCGGCTAGTTGGTTGGGTAGCAGCAGCAGTAATAGTATCAACCTTACAGTAGGCAACAGTGGTGGACAGTTAGCGGTGAGCGCAAGCAATTCATGTGGTACCTCATCATCACAAGTATTGACTATTCAGGTAACCAATCTGCCTGCATCACCCAATTCAATTATTGGCAGTAGCGAACTTTGTGCAGGCAATACCAGTTATTCTATTCCTTTGGTAACGGGCGCAACTTCTTATGAGTGGATTCTACCTTCGGGTTGGAGCGGCAGTAGCGTAACCAACAACATTAACGTAAACGCGAGTGCAGGCACAGGTTCAATTGTAGTTTCAGCTTTGAATACTTGCGGAAGTTCAACACCACAATCATTAAATGTTACCATACACGCTTTGCCCAACGTTGCTTTAGATTTAAGTCCGATTAATATACAATGTGTCACCGTATCTTCAGTACAACTGATTGGAGGAACACCCCTTGGAGGAAGCTATGCAGGCAACACTGTTGGCGCTGGAATTTTTAATCCAAGTTTGGCTGGTGTTGGCAATCATGTGATACAATATTCGTATGTAGACAGTAATTCCTGCATTGCTTTTGCTTATGATACCATTATGGTGGATGTTTGTATTGGTGTTGAAGACATTGCCAATACCAGTGTGAAGGCTTATCCTAATCCAGGAAATGGATTGCTGAATATTGTTATTGATGGGAAAGTAAACACAATGACTTGTGAAGTATATAATGCTGCCGGTATGATGGTTAAATCAATAGCATTAACTGATAAAAACAATTTGATTGATTTATCTGAATTTGCGGATGGATTGTATTTGATAAAAATGCAGGTTGGCGATATGAATGAGACTTTGCGATATATAAAGCATTAATGTGCCTATTCAATTTGAAAATGAAAGTTGATGAGCGAATGA
>JALRAS010000155.1:0-230 GCA_023262495.1 Bacteroidia bacterium
ATACTTCCCCATTCATCAGCATCGGTTTGACCGGGCCAATAAGAGAAACCACCATTTTCGAGCTGAAACTTTTGCAAAGCAGCAATGGCAGTTTTAATATTTTTCTCCACCTTGCTCTGATAAACTGCGCCCAAGTTTGCAATTTCGTTGACATACAGTTGAGCAAATGCAGCCGAGGTAGTTTGCTCTACACAACCATGCGGATAAGTGATAAGATAGTCGAGACGTTC
>JALRAS010000155.1:240-5129 GCA_023262495.1 Bacteroidia bacterium
AGGGAATACTCGATATTTCAAGCACAGCCGAATTGCTTCCTTGATTGCCCATGGCCTGATAATTTTTTGATAAAGTTTGACCAGCTTCAACAAAATAATTTTGCACTTCAGTTCTGTAAGGATTAGGATTACGAACATCTAATTCTACCTGATACTGGGTTTTCTTTGTACCTGCAGTGGCCACTATTGTTACTTTACCAATACCTGTTGCTGATTTCACCTTCACTTTAAAGTTGAGCAATTGCTCTTGATTGCGTTTCACATCAGTGGTTTGCATCTTATTGCCTATCACCTCCATCAATTCATTTGTTGAAACAACTATTTGCGCATTTTTAATGTCGGCATCACCTCCAAAAACAGAAACAGGCAGGTTGACCTCTTCATTCACACTAAGCACCCTTGGCAGTGTTCCTAGCAGCATGACAGCACTTTTTACTGGGGTAGTTTTCTCCGCGTTTCCATATGCACCGTTATAACCTGCAATAAGCATGGTTCTTACCGAACCAATGTAATTTGGCATAGTTAAGGTGTGGGTGGCTTTAGCTCCTTTATTGAGATGAAATGGCCCTAAAAATTTAACCATAGGTTTAAATCTATTGGCCTTGGCAGCATCTCTGTTAATCTCATTTCCATCGCCACCAATACTTAAGATACGTTCTAATTCTCCGCCATAGGCACCAATGACATAGTCATACAAGTCCCAGGTTTTTACACCAAGTGCTTCACGTGCATAAAAATATGACCAAGGATCGGGTGTGCTGAATGCGGTTAAATCGAGTAACCCTTCATCTACCATGGCAATGGTGTAGGTCATTTCTTTTCCGTTTTCTTCATAAACAGTGATGTTGGTCTTTGTCTCGGGCGCAAGCACTTCAGGCATTTTTATGACCGGTCTTAAATGAGTTTGTGGATCATCAATGCGCACAGGCAACACGCCATAAAGTCTGATTGGCAAATCATTTTGCGTTTGAGCATGAGGTTGAATGAGCGATACATGCACATACACATTAGGAGCCATTTCAGGTGTTGCTTTGAACTTAAAAGAGGTGTTCCCTTTGGTTGTTTGTACCCACGCTGCATCTAAAATTTTACTTCCTGTTTCAATCGTAACCAGGGCCCTGCCACCTTTCGGAGAAGGTATATTTACCGTTACCTCCTCATTGCAGGTATAGCTCTCTTTTACAGTTGAAAATTGTAACATGTTAGCAACAATTTTATTATCAGGTCCGCCTCTGCTGAGGTAATTCGCTTGATCAAAATAAGCAATCACAGCACTCGTATGACCTCCCTCCAGATCGCGCACCCTGATGAGATAGCGCCCCCAATCTTTTTCTTTAATATTAAGATAAAAACTTCCTTTACCTCCAACGCTTTTAATCTCTTCGGTATATACGGGTTCATGAAAATCTGAAGCCACATAATTGGCAAACTCATCTTCGTACTGATCCCACCACCAGCGCCAACTCAACTTGTACACAGTTACTTGCAACTTATTACTATTGATGGGCTGTCCAAGGTAATTTACAGTGGCTACTTTGAATTCTTGTTTGGTATCGGTTAAGATGATTTGATCTTTTACTTCAGGTATTTTGATGCCCACAAATTGCTCATACGCAGCGTAAGTAAATTTTAATCGATCTACACTGAATGCTCCTCCACCTTCATATACACGCGTAATTAAATTCCCTCTCAACATACCGGCTGCATTGCCTTTCACATTCATCTGCAAAGGCACGCTGACTGCACCCTGATCATTCAGTTTACCATCAAAAAGGGTAATTTTTTCCGACTCAAAGCGTTGCGTAACATCATCAAAATGATAATTTTTCCATGCCGCAAACACTGTTTCCTGTGATGTGAGTGTAACCTCTGCAGTAGCTCTTAAATTCCTTGCAATTGCACCTGTAAGCCATGAGGTCTGTATCTTTAATTGTTGGTCTGACTTGGCATGTACCAATTTGTTATCACCAATATTTACATTGATTTTTAATCGATTGGGCATCACAGTTTCGATGCGAATATTCTTTGAGAATACACTCGCACCTACTTTACATGAAGCCGACCAATTGCCTGTAGGAACACTCTTATCAGTATTGATTTTAAATGTATAAAATCCGTCTGTACCTTTTGATTTAAGTATCTTTTCATACAACACACCCTGCGGATTGTACAATTCAAAAATAACAGGATGATTGGGAGGCAGCACCTTTAACCTATCCTCTAAAATAAAACTCAAAAACAAGGTATCACCCGGACGCCAAACACCGCGCTCTCCATAAATAAATCCTTTAAGCCCTTTGTCAACACTATATCCATCGGTATCAAAAACAGTGAGCGATAGCGCGTTGCCATCTTCTAATTTCAAATAAGCCCTTTGTTTTTCTTTTTTGGCTACCATAAAAAACGGCATTTCTGATGGCGCAAAAAACAATTGTCCCTCACTGTTAGTTTTAGTTTTTTCAATCAACTGCTGCTGAAAATCGTAGCACTCTATTTCCACACCGGGCATTGGTTCAGCAGTAATCAGGTTGGCAGTGGCCACAAATAACCTGCCGTCATTGCCCTTCTTTACCGTGAGTCCAATGTCAGCAGCAATAATATTTTTAGATACTGTGGTGCTATAACTATTATAGTAGGAGGCATTGCAAGGGTTTTCTCTTTCATTCCAATCATAATCTTCTCCCTCTTCGAAGTAACTATAATAGTCATAAAAGTATTGATAGCTTTGATTGCTGATTACTTTTTCCTTCAGCTCTTCAGTTTCAAGATTATCGGTATTAACCTCTCCCCCACACGGATAAGTGGAATACTTCTTTTTGAAACTCAAACTCACTTTATAAATAGCGCCTTGCTCTGCTTCAATCAAGCTGCTTAAATCAAGAGAGAATTTCTTCTTAACCTTGAAATCAGCAGGATTTGTGATGCCTAAACTGATCGTTTTTTCTAACACCGTTTTCCCTACCCTTGCCATTTCCTGATCTCCATCAAGCTGATTGACTTGTAAAAATTGTAGTACATTCTTTTCGTATAACTTAACTATTCTTACATCAACAGCTTTAAGATTGACCACTTCAAAAGGAATACTCATGCCATTGCTTGAAGGCAAAATCACTCCATTTCCGGAGAATGTAATCTTTGGCTTGCTTTCCTCGAACATAATTTGTCGCAACTCTTCTTGACCTAATGTTTTATCATATCCATCACGCACTGCTTTGCTCACCGTCAAATTGAAGGTTCCTGTTTTAATTTCGTCAGGATATACCCTTACCTCATTTTGCTCAACCAAAAATTTCATGTTTTTAAATTCGCCCAAGCTAATGAGTCCCTCGAGTGATTGTGCAGTATTCAAAGGGTTAGAAAAACAAAGGTGAATATACTGCTCGGGGCTGCTCACCACATCTACTGACAAAAGAGAAAACTCATTTTTTGCCGGAATTCTAAACTCCCTTTTACCTTTTTCAACTACTGCTATGGCCTCTGCATCCCAATTGTAATATAAGTTGTTATTGGTGTCAGTGCCCCGAGGAATACTATCCACATAAAAGCGATGCGTAGTTCCTTTTTGATCGTGCATCCACTGAATTCGCATTGCCTTGCCCTGGTAAACAACGTTCAGCACTTTCTCAACCTGCGATGATTCTGCAAAATCTGCCGTGTAAACCGCACCTGATGATTTATAAAAACTGTAATCATTGGCATCATAGCATTTGAGACCTACAAACTCTACTTTGATTGACTGCTTCACCACATTGAAACCAAACTCAAATTCTTCCAACTCCGACTTCACATTCACTAATTTATTCAAATGAAAATTGCATCGGTAAGACTTCCCGGCAGGCAATCTTTTGGCAGGTTTAAACACAATAGTTTGTGCATCTGACCAGTAGGTTGTGCCCGCAATGTCATCATCAAATTCAAATAGTTCTTCGGCAATGGGCTTGTTGATGGGAACACTCTCCAACAGCTGGGAGGTAAACTTTATTTTAATGACCGAACCTGAAGAGATGTATCCCGTAGTAAATGCTGATATATAGCGCGCAAATTCGGGATTGATTTGTTGAAATTCATACTTGTCTTTACTGCTGAATTCTATTGATTTAATTATATCAATATTGTTGTAGGCAAGTACGCCAAGAATGGAAATGCCTGCTCCTGCAAGCATCCACTTAATTTTGGTCCAGTTCATGCTGAATAAAAAAAGGGTGAAAAATATAATTAAAAAAGATGGTTAAAGGTATACACAAATAGCTATCCAAAATTAATCTGCTAAAAAAAATTTAGCCTCATACAACTTATTTTCTCAACAGTGGATTTTGTATGCTGATTTACTCCTGCTCAAATTCAGGAAAAAACTTTTGGTTAAAGTTGATCAAATACAATTGGTCTACTGCCCTTGTAATAGCAGTATATAGCCATCTTTTAAATTCGGTATTTACCATTTCATCGGTAAGGTATCCTTGCTCAATAAACACAGCATTCCACTGTCCGCCCTGGGCTTTGTGACAGGTAATGGCATAGGCAAATTTTACTTGAAGCGCATTAAAAAAAGGATCTTGCTTAACCTTTTGAATACGCGCTTGTTTGCTTTCAACATCAGCATGAAACTCCATCACCTCGTTAAAAAGTTTATTATTTTGTTCTTGTGTAAGCGCAGGAGCATCGGTATCAATGGTATCGAGTAAAATCTTAGCTTCAAACTCCGGCTCATCGGGATAATCCACCAATCGTAATGTAACATCAGCAAATTTAAACCCGAACTTTTCTACGTCTCGCTTTTTAATTCTTACAATTTCGGCAATATCACCATTCGCAATAAAACTTGTTTTGTCTTTATCGCCTAACCAATAGTAATTATTTTTTACCACCATCAAATAATCACCGGTACTGAT
>JALRAS010000156.1 GCA_023262495.1 Bacteroidia bacterium
GGATTCTCCTGATGGAATAAAAAGAACTGTTGACATATGGAAAGATATTGCTGCACATTACAGCAAGGAAGCATCAATACTTGGTTACGATTTATTGGGAGAACCACTGCTGCCAAAGAATAGGGCCAATGAATTGATTAGCGTGTATAAACAAATTTCAACTTCGATTCGTTCCGTTGATCCCAATCACATGATTGTTTATGAAGGAAATAACTACGCGCTTGATATTGATGTGTTGGGCAAGAATGACGATGCACTTGATGCCAATGGGGCCTATTCCTATCATTTTTATAGTTGGTTTGGTTTAAAAATGAAAAATCATATGCCCAAATTTATGCGAAACGCACGAACACATAATCGTCCAATCTTTTGTGGAGAGTGGGGCATTAATCGTTTGTCCACTATGACCTCACAGGTTAACATCATGAACAGCACCACTGATATGGATGGGTGGTTTGTGTACATGTGGAAAGCATTAGAGTTACCTTTGGGTAAAGAGGAAAAAAAGAGACCTCCATATTATGGCAATTGGTTTTTTATCCCTTTCAGCGACTTGTATATGTCGCTCATAACCTTTAAGTTGGATAACGAAACAAGAGATTTTATAGATTGGATGTCTGATGTTAAAAACGCAAAAACACCCGATGCTGCCAATGCAACGCGTATTTTAAACCACATTGTTGCAACTGTGAAGTGGGAGAACTGCAAAGAAAATTTGGCGCTGATGAATATACTAGGATTTAAACCATCAAAATAAAAACCATCACCTATCTCTTATTCTCTTTTACAGTGCATTTTTCCGTGTAAAATAGTTGCTTTGCCGTTGCATAACTCCTAATCAATTGAAGAGTTGGCATAATAATATCCATTTCTTATGTGCATCAATGAGTAGTCAACAATTACAACATTAAATTCAAATCCAAATAATCATGCAGGGGCATGAATATTTATGTTGCATTGAAAACGCAAATTTAAAACCTCCTCATTACAAACGAGGAGGAGTGTATTGTTTCTAAAATAGGCATAGTCATCTAATAGTATTTGAACTACTACCGATGACAACATATTATCTTCTGTAGCTGTTAATGTAAGCGTTTAAATCTGAAATAGAAGATTCAAAGTCAAACACATCATTCACCTTGTAGTAATTACCGATATCAAAAGTTCTACCGTAAGCATACTTAGCAAACTCTAATCGAGTAGTTTCAAAATCAAAAAGGGTCATAATATCTCTCACATCAGCAGATAAAAGACAGTTGTGGTCAAAGATTTGTTTGGCTAGTGTAAGTTTGCTGTCCTCAAAACTTTTGCTGCTAATAGAATTTTTAGCATTAGCAAAATCGCCTGCACTCATTGGCCATGGGCAACCTGTTGGACCATTATATCCGGGAAGTACATATACATTTTGTTGAACCGGAGCTCCGTTATTTGAGTGAACAGTGGTAGTAGTAGTTTCGCTGTATGTGGCATTGCTGTTTAACCCACCGTTCATATTGATGTTCATGCTCACATTGGCTCCTCCCATGTTGGTGTTCATGCTGGCATTGTTACCTGTAGTAGTGGTAGTTTGCTGCACCACAGTGGTTTGCTGAGCAGGAACTACAGTTGTGGTAGTTACTTGCGCATTGCCTCTTCCTCCGGTAGGTGCTGCCTGATTCATTCCTGTTTGCATAGGCGCTCCGGCAACAGGCACCTTACTCAACATCTTTATCACATATTTTGAATTTTCGTTTTCAATTTGTGCACGCTTAGCTTCTGCCTCTTCAGCATTTTTTAGATCAAAATTTTGAGCCATATTGTTGGTTGCGCTCTTGATATTTTTTTGCAAGCTGGTGATTTTTTTCTTCTTGATTACATATGATTGGTGGAAGCCCATATCCAAATTAATTCTATCGTTCAACGCGCCAAGCTCGGTATTTTGAAAAATAACCCTTATTTTATAGGCAGCCATGGCCATATTAGGAATCTTAACGTTGGTTTGCGGTTGTGTGTTTTGTTGTAGTCCATTCATCACTAAAATAAATGGATCACCATCTTCCGAGAAAATTTCGAAGGTTGAATTACCATTTTGGGCAAAGCTACTGATGCAGCTAAAAAATAAAAGCGTAAAAAGTTGGATTAGCTTGTTTTTCATCGTTGTTGATTTTACTTATTGATAATAATTTTCTTAACTATTTGTTGATTGTTGGCAGAAACCTTTACAAAATATATGCCACGTTCAAATGCCGCATGAATCTCTTTTTTGTTACCGGAAAGCTCTGTACTCTGATAAACCTCCTTACCAATAGTATCAAAGATACGAATTTCTTGAATGTTTGTATTATTTCCTGAACTTACCGTAAACACTCCTTGAGCCGGGTTAGGAAAAACATCAATAGTCAAAGTTTGCTCAAACTCATCAACTGAAGTAAATGAATTGGCTATATTGATGTCATCGATATAAAGATTATTTCCGTAATTAGATTTGTTTTGAAATCTAATTTGAACCTTATCGTTACCAATGTAATTGTTTAGGTTGAGTGTTTCATTTCTCCATTGAGTGGCCGTTGGAACAAATGAAGTTGTTACAACGGTATTGCCCACCGTTGATAAGCCAATACTTCCTTTATTGTAAATCCTTGTCCAAGTTTCACCGCAGTTGGTGGATATGGAGATAATCAGTGAGTCAGATGCTGTGGTGGTAGAATATCTGGCATATGCTACATTAAAATTTAGACGCAATGGAGTTACCGCAGCTGAAAAATCCATGTAGGGACTTATAATAAAATCACTTTGCCCCGAAATATCGGTTGAATAGTTGTCCATTCTGAAACTTCTGTTACTATTTCCAAGTCCGCTGGCAGCCGTTGTGGAAGTCCAGGTAACATTATTATTTGGGTTTAAAATACTCCAGTTATTCCCTGGAAATGGCGTAGTTTCAGCCCCTTGAAAAACCGGTATCGATACTATTGGGGTAGGGTTGATGACTGTGAAACTGACTGTACGTTGGTTGTTTGCGGTATTTAAATCAGTCCCATTATTAGGATTGATAAGCTCGAACACCAAGGTTTGATTGCCAGCCGATAAACCTGTTATCGCAGGTAAATTGATTACCGTTGTTTGTGCTGAGGCCAAATTGCCTGTCCAATTAAAAGGTACGGCTGTACCGCCATTGATGCTGCTATTGATGGTAAAGGTTGTAAGAGCTGTTTGGCCGTTGTTTTTTACAGTTACAGTTGGGGTAATTGAGGTGTTGCAAGTGCTAAATCCATCTACAGGTGTTACCACATTGAGTATAGAGGCATCCAAAGCTAATACTACTCCGTTGGGATCGTATCCATCTAACACCGTAGCACCGCTATTGCTGGGGTCAAGCCAAAATTTAAGTTGGGTACTATTGGTTCCACCACCTAACCAGGAGGTAGAAAACTTTCCGTAGTTGTCGTACATACTTGACGGAGGCGCACCACAGAATGAGGGACCACCATACAATTGCCCCACAATTCTTTTATTTTGGTCGTAAAGCGGTGAGCCCGATGAGCCACCTTCGGTACAGCCACTTGTCCATTGTCCTACTCGCCAGCATTGGGCTCCGCTCATAGTAGAGCTTTGTGTGGCATTGGTGGCAGCCGAGAATTTTTTAATGTCGCCATCCGGATGGTGGATACCATAAGCCGAATCAGCAGGTACATTTAAGTTTGACCAACCCGAGAAGTATACATTGTAGTTTGCCGGGATCGTACCATTGCTTAGTCCTCCTGTAATTTCAACCAAGCTGAAATCACTACCTGCGCTGCTTGCTCTTTGCACCGAGCCCGTTAGTGATTGGAATGAAGGAGAAGAGGCAGGGTTATTGCAAGTTGCCGATTGCCAATTGAATCGGAACACCCAAGAGCCGAAGCCACTGCTACCGCAATGATTGGCAGTAAGCACATATGGTTTGCCATCTTGAGCGGTATTGTTCACCAATGATCCTGAACAAAAGCCATTGCCACCGCTCACCAACATCACCGATGATTTAATTTGGTCTTCCCAGCCGGAAGCAAGGGGGCAAGCCACATTGTTTTGGCATGAGCCGGATGTGCCGAACCCTTTGGTAAAATCCTCACTAAAAATATTTCTGTAGGCATGCGTTACTGTAGAGATATTAAAGCTGCCCATACCGCTTACGTGCTTTGGTTCAAAATACTCAACAATAATTTGATCACCCTGCACCAAGTCAGTTGCAAACAGATGGTCATCCTGATTGTTTAAATGAGTAAACGCACCTATCACCATTGTACGGTTTTGGTTGTATACAAACATTTCTGCATCGGGAGGTAATTGGTAGTAGGAGAACTGCAAATTAATAGAATATGCATCAATAGAGCTTATTTGCAACTGCCACAGGCGGTCACCGTTGGGATAGGTAAACCAGCTGCCGCTGTTGTTGGGATTAAGATTTACGTCAAAATTTTTCCCAAAACGATATGGCCCATTCCCTTTAATATTCAATGTTTCATCTTCAAGCAGCATGGCATCTACATCAAAAGTTGGCATCTTAGCTATTTCAATTGATTGATTTACCTTAGGAGAAAATCCCTTTGGTGTACCGCCAATACTAAACTGCGCTGTTACAGAGTGGGCGCAAGCCATCAACATCATTGTTCCATAAAAGAAAAACTTATTTAATTTCATACAATACAGTATTTAAGTGGTCTATATTCAGTTGAATTGGGTTAAATCCTAAATTTTTTAATCTTGTGATGTCAAATATAAGTTCTTTTTTTATTTCATCGGCACACGTATCGCCATTATTGTCATGAACCAGATATAGATTGGTTTGCACAGGGTTAGATTTTGCAATTGTGCTGTCGCAAATAAGCCGAAAGGTATGGGGTTTACAGCCACCGTTGTGCACAATCTTAAAAACAAGGTTATTGCCATTAATCTTTACAGACTCTACCAGGTAGCCAAGTTTATTCGATGCTTGATAGTAGGCCATCATTTCTACTTTGGGAATTTCCTTTTTACTGTTGCCGGGTATTGATTTTTTGTTGCAAGCTGCAAACATCAACAAACATCCTACAATCATCAAACTAGTCAGTTTCATGTTCATTTTTTTTATTCAAGTAAATGTCAATTAATCCTT
>JALRAS010000157.1 GCA_023262495.1 Bacteroidia bacterium
TATGCCAATTTGCCAATTTGCCCCCGCCCCCTTTTCAATGTGCCAATGTGCCAATTTAACTATTGCTAAATAAGAACTTAGGTTTATGGGCAGGGCAATTTTGGTTCCTGTTCAATATGATAAGATAATGATTGGTAATGATACGAGTTTGATTATTTTGGAAGATTGGCAGGATGATGATGTTTTGCGGTTTAAACTATTGATCATTTTATCCAAGGATATCCTTTAAACAATTACAGAAAGCTGTTGGATGGATTGCATGTTGAAGTTTTCTCAGTATGGCAAGTGAAACTGATTTTGCTCCGAAAATTAATATAAATGTTTTGCCAATATCAAAACTTCAGGAATTGATTTGGCTATTTTTTAACTTTTTTTTTGTTTTATTGGATTTTATTATAAATTTGTTAAATGATTATCTTCTTTCATTGAAATAAAAAATCGTATTACAATTTCAACACCACATTAATGTATGTAATATTTAACTCAACCATTTTTCAGCCATGAAACAATCTAAATTTACGCTTACATTAGCAATATTTTTGTTAGTTGTTGTGCAAAAAAACTATGCACAAAACAGCAGCGTAGCTATGCTTTGGAACAAACAAATATTAAAAGCAATTACAAAGGATTTTGCTCGACCTCCGATACATTCTCGAAATCTTTTTCATTTATCGATTGCTATGCACGATGCTTGGGCAGCCTATGAACCTGATGCAGAAAAATTTTTATTGGGAAAAAGTTTAGGTGGCTTCACTGCAACATTTTTGGGAGTACCAATTCCTGCAGATGTAGAAGCTGCCCGGCACAAAGCAATTAGTTATGCAGCCTATCGTTTGATTAAACATCGTTTTGCCAACTCTCCGGGTATTTTGATCACCACTAACAATATCAACAATGTGATGGACTCGTTGGGGTATGACATTAATTACACATCAATAGATTATATAAATGGTGGGCCTGCAGCACTTGGTAATTACATAGCCAATCGAGTTATCGCATACGGCTACACCGATGGTTCAAATGAAATTAATAATTATGCCTCACAATACTACCAACCTGTTAATCCTAAAATTTTAGTAGAGCAACCGGGTAATCCCAACATGATTCATCCTAATCGTTGGCAAGCTATCAGTTTATCGGTAGCCATTGATCAGGCCGGTAATTTGTTGACATCCGATCCTCCGCATTTGGCTCCTGAATGGGGCAATGTTAAAGGTTTTGCTTTAGCAGATTCTGTGATGACAATACATACACGAGATGGACAAAATTATAAAGTTTATCATGATCAAGGCGATCCTGTTTATATGGATACATTAAATGGAGGTGGCTTTGCTGATTTTTTCAAATGGAATTTCAGTATGGTTTCAGCTTGGCAATCTCACCTAGATACTACAGATGGCGTGATGTGGGATATTTCACCGGCAAGTCAGGGCAACATCCCTTTGAGTAGTTTACCCAATACTTATGCAGGTTATGAAAACTTTTATGATTTTGAAAATGGCGGAGATGCCGGTGTAGGTTATGCGGTAAACCCTGTAACCGGTCAACCATATACTCCACAAATAGTTAAAAGGGGCGACTATGCTCGAGTATTGGCAGAGTTTTGGGCAGATGGTTTAGACTCAGAAACACCTGCAGGGCATTGGTTTAACATATATAACAAAATTAGTTTAGATCCATTGTATGTAAAACAATGGGGAGGTCAAGGACCTGTTTTGAGTGATTTGGAATATGATGTAAAAACCTATTTGACCATAGGAGGAGCAATGCATGATGTAGCCATATCGGCATGGAGTCACAAAGGTTGGTATGATTACGTTCGACCTGTATCAGCCATACGGTATATGGCAGACCAAGGCCAAAGCACAGATACGAGCTTATCAAATTACAATCCTAAGGGAATCCCATTGAAACCCGGATTTATTGAAGTAGTGGCCATAGGCGACCCATTGGCAGGAGCCAATAATGAGCATGTTGGCAAAATAAAATTATACACATGGAAGGGTCCAACCTATATACAAAACCCACAAACAGATATGGCAGGTGTAGGTTGGATATTGGCAGAAAACTGGTGGCCCTATCAGCGTCCTACATTTGTAACGCCTCCATTTGCAGGTTATGTATCTGGACACAGCACCTTTAGCCGTACAGCAGCGGAAATTATGACATCAATAACCGGGAATCCGTTTTTCCCGGGTGGTATGAGCAACTTTGTGGCACAGCAAAATGAATTTTTGCATTTTGAGGAAGGACCCAGTGAGACCATTGTTTTACAGTGGGCAACATACAGAGATGCATCTGATCAGTGCAGTTTATCACGCATTTGGGGAGGCATACATCCTCCTATGGATGACATACCCGGTCGTAAAATAGGTGTTAAGGTTGCAGCAAATGCTTTTACAAAGGCAAACAATATGTTTTCTATAGCTAGACCAAATGTAAATAGTGTAAGCAGTAGCTTACAAGTTGTAAATACCGCTTCAATAGGTGATACATTGACCTTAACTATTACTTTTAATGAGGCAATGGAAATGAGCATTGCTCCAACACTAACATACTTAAATGCCATACATCCCTTAACCAATACGTTAAGCGTAATTAGTGCACAATGGGAAAACAATACCACCTACAAGGTAAGTTATTTAATTTCTGCCTATCCTGAAACAATGAATAATGTTGCTTTACAGGTAAAAGGGTGTAAAAATTTGAACAATACAGAGCAAAATGTTTTTGTTTCCTATCAACCGTTTAGGATCGATAAACAAAATCCGGTTGTAAGCAACATACAATTCAGTAATACACTTATTAATGATGCTGTAGCCGGAAATCAATTGTCTATCACTCTTAAGTTCAATGAAAAATGCAACACAAGTATTCATCCAGTATTACAATTTGTGAATCAGGCAAACCTTGGTAACACATTGATTCTAAACTCATCGGCAAGCGGTTGGACAAACGATACAACTTTTAAAGCAGTTTACAATGTAATTGACAACAATGAGATTGTTGATTCTATTGGTATTAATGTAGTAAATGCAAATGATTTAGCTGATAATACTCAGTTAACGTATGATGTTTTAAATGCATTAAACATTGACACAAGAAATGCTGAAATTGTAAATGTAACAGTGAACGATAGTTTGCTAACAATCAGTGATATTGGCGGGAATGCATTGCTGATCAGTTTAAGTTTTGATAAGGATATGAATCAAACTATTAATCCTGTCTTAAATTTCAGCAATGGAACTTTGTTAGGTACAAGTTTAACACTTAACTCTGCAAATACAAGTTGGCAAAATGCTAATACTTGTCAGGTTTCCTTTAATTTACAAAATGTAGTTACAGAGGAGTTTAATATTGGGGTGATATTGACCGCTCTCAAAGATGTTTCAGGCAACAGCCCGTCATCAGCCATGATAGATTCCATGTTCAGTATAGACACAAAGCGACCAAGTATAATTGCCTCAATGGGCTCAACACCATTTATAGCAGACAACAATGTTGGATCCGGCACTTTTTCAATTGATTTAACTTACAGTGAATCAATGAAAACTTTACAAAAGCCTGTGTTAAGATTATTAGAAAACAATATACTTTTAACGGATGCGAGTTATGATATTTTTGGCAGTACTTGGCTAAATGACACTACCTATCATGCCAAATTTAATATCACTGATAATGATGTTGAAAAATCTGACATTGCTTTAGAAATAAATTTTGGTGAAGATGCTTCAGGTAATCCGCAATCATTGATAATCAATCCAAACTGGATTGATTTAGACACTAAAAATCCAAATAATATTGCATTAAGTTCGAATACCTATTTAGTTAATACAGGCAGTACAAACCTGCAGCTTATTGCTATATTTGATGAGGCTGCGGATGTTTCACAAACACCTATTTTTGAATTTACTTCGGGACAAAATCTAAGCAGTTTTTTAAGCTTCGATATGCAAACTTCGAGTTGGCTAAATTCATTTACTTACAAGGCAGTTTATAATTTGGCAAATACCCCATTTTGGGAGGATTCAATTGATGTTAAGCCAACAAACGTATTTGATATTCACGGCAACCCTTTAGTTGAAGTAAACTTTACAGATTTTTTTGAAATTAATTACGATCCCACTTCAACGTTTGAATTAGATGAAACTCCGGAGGTTGTCATGTATCCCAATCCAATTGCATCAACATCAACCTTAAAGTTTATTTCATCAGATTCAAAACAAATGAGTCGGTTACAAATATTTAGCTCAGATGGCAAAATAGTTTTTGACAACAAATTACAAGCCTCAAACAACGGAATTCAAACTATTGAATTACCCTTTTTGAGTGATGGTTTGTACTTTGCAATTGGTGTTTATGATAACATTCAAAAAGAGTGGAAGTTGATTATTAAAAATTGATTTTAGTAGCATAGAGTAACTTTTAATTGATGGTATAACTACAACAATCAATTCATTTGGCCATAGAACTAATTATTGATTCAAATATTTTAATACCAAATTGGTCATGAAAATAACGCCTGTTTATTTGATAATAATTATTTTTATTTTCTGTTTATATTCTGAATTACCTGCGCAAACATTTACGGATGTTGCTGCGCAGCAAGGGATTGTTCATACAGCACCTAGTTTTGACACTTCAGGAGGCGGAGTTTCCTTTTATGATTTTGATGATGACGGGTGGGATGATTTAACCTTAACTCGCGAAAACGATACGATACAGTTTTATAGAAATAATCAAGGAAACTTCGAATTATTACCTGTGTATATTTTCATTGCCGGAGAAACAAAACATGCCCTTTGGTTTGATTATGATAATGACAGCGACAAGGATTTGTTTGTATCCATAAAGAATGCTTCATGCAGACTATACAGAAACGATGGTAATTTTATTTTTACGGATGTTTCAGTGCAGGCAGGTTTTCTTAATACTGCAGGTCCCAACTATGGTGTTTCTGTTGCCGATTACGATAAGGATGGTTATTTAGATTTGTATTTGTGTCGCTATTCAGATGCACTCATGAGCAGTAGCCCGCTCGAGCTCAACGCATTATATAAAAATAACGGCAATGGCACTTTTAGCAATGTAGC
>JALRAS010000158.1 GCA_023262495.1 Bacteroidia bacterium
ATACAAAGTACAGTTGGGTGCATTCAGAAATCAAGTTCCGGTTGAGGTCATGAATAAATATTTATCCATTGCCGAGAAAGGAATTTCAAATCAGAAAAATGGCGACCTTACCATTTATACCGTAGGTAACTTTAAGTCACTTCAAGAAGCAGAGTCAGTTAAGACAGATGTCATAGCCAAAGGAATAACTGATGCATTTATCGCTGCATTTAATAATGGCTCAAAAATTACCATCGAGGAAGCCAAAAGATTAGGAGGCAGATAATGATGTTGAACAAGTTGTTGCAATTGCTGTTGTTGACCATTATAATTGTTACATTATTATGACATACTCAGAACTTAAGTTATTTTGGCGTAATAAATTAGAATCTTTGTACGATCAAGATGAATGCGATCAGTTGTTTTATCTCTCTTGTTATCATATAAAACAGTGGGGTAGATCGCGTGTGCTTTTTGAGAAAGATAATACGCTGACTCCCGAGGATGAAGCGGCTTTCTCAGCTATCTTAAAACCTTTGCTAACCTACAAGCCCATTCAGTATATTATTGGTGAAGCAGAATTCTATCAATTGAAATTTAAAGTTGATGAAGATGTGCTCATTCCCCGACCCGAGACCGAAGAGTTGGTAGACTGGATTGTAAAAGATTTTATGGGCAAGCGAAATATTAAAGTGCTTGATATTGGAACAGGAAGTGGCTGTATTGCTATTTCACTGGCAAAAAATTTAATACATCCCGAGGTTTTTGCGATCGATGTGTCGAGCAGGGCACTGACGGTTGCAAAAATCAATGCCCAAGAATTGCATGCCGAGGTGCAAATGCTGCAGGCCGATATACTGGAAATGCATGATGCGGTATTGGATGAACAATTCAATATTATTGTAAGTAATCCACCATACATTACTAAAGAAGAAACACCATCGCTTAGGCATAATGTGCTAGGTTTTGAACCGCATAGTGCTTTATTTGTAACCAATAATGATCCTTTGCAGTTTTACAAAGCAATAGCTGAATTTGCCCTACATAATTTACAACAAGGTGGAACACTGTACTTTGAAACCCATGAAGATTACCACCAACAGGTGATGGAATTGTTAAAGGAAAAAGGATTTCTTGATATCACTTCTAAAAAAGATTTACAAAATAAACCAAGGTTTGTAAGAGCTCATTTAGTTTAACCTTTTGTTACTACTAACAGATGAAAAACAAATTGTTGCTCACCTTATTTGTAGCCTGCCTCACATTTATCGCACTCATTACTATTCGTTGTAATGATACCAAGAATAGCAACAAAGAGAATCAGCAAAATCCGGGTTCTCCTTATTTAAATCATGGCGACTCTGCCACCTACGTTGGAATAAATACGTGTAAAACTTGTCATCAAGACATCTATAACACCTTTATTGAAACAGGCATGGGCAAGTCATTTGACCGTGCTACAAAACTCAAATCAGCCGCACTTTTCGGAAATAAATATGCTGTTTACGACAAGTATGCCAATTTCCATTATTACCCCTTTTTTAGCGGTGATACTATGAAAATTTTAGAGTTCAGAATGAATGGACGCGACACCATTTACAAGAGATTAGAAACTGTGAGCTATATAGTTGGTTCGGGCCAACATACCAACTCGCATTTAATGCTAAAAAATGGGTTCTTAACACAAATGCCTGCAACCTTCTACACACAAAAACAACAATGGGATTTACCTCCGGGGTTTGAAGACGGACACAACACGCGCTTCGGTAGAAAAATTGGATTAGAATGTATGAGCTGTCATAATTCCTATCCTGATTTTGAGATAGGATCTGAAAATAAATTTGCCTCTCTTCCAAACGGCATTGGCTGCGAAAGATGTCACGGACCGGGCTCTATTCATGTGAGACAAAAAAGCAATGGCGATTTGATTGATACGTCAAAGTACATTGATTACAGCATTGTTAATCCGGGTAAACTGAGTCCCGATTTACAATTTGATATTTGTCAGCGTTGTCATTTACAAGGTAATGCCGTATTAAAAAATGGACATTCATTTTACGATTTTAAGCCGGGGCAAAAGTTATCCGACTACATGACTGTTTTTTTGCCTAAGTATAAAAATGCAGACTCAGAATTTATCATGGCATCGCATGCCGATCGATTAAAGCAAAGCAAGTGCTTTATTGAAAGTAAAAAAAACAAATCAAGCAACACCCTGCGCCCATACAAAAATACCATGACATGCGTAACCTGTCATAATCCGCATCAAAGTGTAAAGTATCAAAAGGATGACTATTTCAACCAAAAATGCAATAGCTGCCATAACAGTGGCAAGCAACAACTTTGCAGTGCCGATAAAAATTTATTGTCAAAATCAAATCATAACTGTGTAAGCTGTCACATGCCGCGCTCAGGTTCAATTGATATTCCTCATGTTACCGTACATGATCATTATATCCGAAAACCTTTACCCAACAAAGAAAAAATAGTGCAGCAAGCAAAAGAATTTTTGGGATTGTATGCCATCAATGAAAGTTCTCCCGATGCGGCTACCCGAATGATGGCTTATGTAAATCAATACGAGAAGTTTGAAAAGAAAGACATCTATTTAGATTCGGCACAAACCTATTTAAAGATACTCTCAAACCAAGCATCAGTAAAGCATGTGCATCTTCTTGTTCACTATCACTTTTTAAGAGAAAACTATCGTGAAATAATAGAACTGATTGGGAGCTTCGATCAGCAAAAATTACTCAATCAGGTATTTGTGAAGCAAAGCTATGACAATGCCGATGCATGGATTTGTTATCGAATAGGAGAGGCGCATCAAAACCTAGGCGACTATGCCAATGCACGTAAGTTTTACCAACAGGCCTATCGCTTGGCTCCGGCCTATCCCGATTTTTTAAATAAGTTGGCAAGTGCCTGTCTTTCGCTTAATGATGAGGTAAAAGCAAAACAACTTTTCGATAAATTAGTGAATCAATTTCCTGACTTTGCTGCGGGCTACTCCAACCTTGGATACTATTATCTTACCAAGCAAAATATTGATTTGGCCATTAAAAATTTTGATAAGGCCCTACAATTAGACCCCGATTACGAGTTGGCTTTAATGAATAAAGCGGGCGTATTGATGTTTCAAAATAAAAATAAAGAAGCAGAAAAATTATTGCAACAGGTGCTTGCAAAAAATCCAAATCAACAAAAAGCGAAACAAGCACTACAACAGTTAAGGTAAGAAAAGATATTGCAGCAATATGGCTAAGAAAAAAACAAGTAAAGCAAACGCTAAACCAAAATCATCAGGTTTTCGAAAAAAAGTTATCATCTCCTTTATAGCGCTAATCGTAGTTTTTGGGGGAGGAACTGCCTATCTCACATACACAAAAATATATAAACCCAATGTTGATCTTTCGGGCGAAAGTCAAGCCTATTTATACATCAAAACGGGTAGTAATTTTAATGATGTGTTGCGCAGTTTGTTGGATAATAGATTGATTAAAAATGAAAGCTCCTTTGTGTGGGTGGCCGAAAGAAAAGGGTATAAAAACAAAGTAAAGCCCGGTAAGTATAAAATCAAAAAAAATATGAGTAACAACGAGCTTGTTAATCTTTTAAGAAGTGGCGCGCAAGAACCTGTTAAACTTGTATTTAATGAAGCCCGAACTAAACAGCAATTTGTAGAGGTCATCAGCAAACAAATTGAGGCCAATCAAGAAGAGCTCAACAAACTCCTTAATGATGATGATTTTTTAAAAGAGTATGGATTAAATACTAAAAATGTGCTCACACTATTTATTCCTAATACCTATGAGTTTTATTGGAACACTTCCGCAAATGAATTCATTGAGAGAATGAGCACCGAAAGCAAAAAGTTTTGGACTACAGAAAGGGTAAAGAAGGCCCAAAAAATTGGACTCACCAAAGCTGAGGCAAGTGTTTTGGCAAGCATTGTGCAGCAGGAGAGCAGGGTAGCCGATGAGCAACCCGTAATTGCCGGGGTGTATTTAAATCGCCTTAAAAAAGGAATGCGCTTGCAGGCAGATCCAACAGTTATTTATGCCGTTGGAGATTTTACCATTAAACGTGTGCTCAACGTGCATCTTGAATACGATTCACCATATAACACATACAAGTACGCAGGATTGCCACCGGGCCCAATATGCATCCCATACAGCAGTGCCATCGATGCAGTATTAAATCGTAAAGCACACAATTACATCTATTTTTGTGCTAAAGAAGATTTCAGCGGCAGACACAACTTTGCAGCCAACATTGCCGAGCACGATCGCAATGCAGCCAAATTTAGAAAAGCACTAAATCAACGAAAAATTTTTAAGTAAGGATTTTACACGTACTTAACTAATAACTCGTACTCGTTTGCAACGAGTTCGTAAAAAAAATATGCGTTTTCAACGCATAAAAAACTCTTCCTTTTCAATGCGCTTAAACTTTAATGTAGTATTACAATTTATACCTTTGCCTATTGTAAATTAGTCCTTAAGTTTATGGTATAATGCCGATAGCGTGTATATTAAAGTTCAGTAATTGGACTAATACAGAAACCGTATCGGTACTAAAATAAAATTCCAAATTTAAACGCATGGTTTGAAATATTTAATCTTGCGTTACAAACGCAAACTCATCTTTATTTCAAACTCAACATTCTTTTGTGCCAGCTTTTTCCGAGTGGAATAAGCCAATTACTTTCAAATTCTTTTTTAGTGTTTACCAGGTTATTAAAAACCAAGGTTTGCTCATTGATAACACCGCTGTTGGCCAATTCCTGAAACTCCTGCATGCTGCATGTTTCAATCATGTTATCGCGTTTGTAAGCAACCTGCATGCGATCGAAAAGATGTACATTCAATTGCTGCTCTATTTTTTTAATGAATGCTACCGATTTATCAATCGCACATCCACTCACACGTGTAGCAGTTTCATCAACCATAATCACGATAAACAAATGATGATAAA
>JALRAS010000159.1 GCA_023262495.1 Bacteroidia bacterium
ATTCAGAAAAAGATAGTCTTCCTGACCTGGCTTAATGATTTGATGGTTTCGCGTTTGCTCGCGGAAATAGCCAATCCACTGCAGAGCTGTGCTTCCAATTGGCACCAACCTTTCCTTACTCCCCTTTCCAACTACTTTGATAAATCCTACTTCAAAATGCAGGTTTGATATTTGTAAATTAACCACTTCACTGACACGCAAACCTGAACTATACATGGTTTCTAAAATGGCTTTATTGCGCATGCCTTCGGGTAAAGATAAATCAAGCGCTTCAATGAGCGCATTCACTTCATCTACAGATAATGTATCTGGTAACTTTCTACCTAACTTTGGTGTTTCCAATAGTTCGGTCGGATTCTTTACAATCAAATTCTCGAGCAATAAATATTTGTAAAAACCTTTCAAGCCACTAATGATGCGCGCTTGTGAGTTAGCGGCCAAACCTAACTCATTAATCCATTTAATAAATTCTTTTAAATCATTAAATGTAATACCTAACGGAAATTGATTGTGGCCTTTTATTTCGCAGTATTGGGCTAATTTATCTACATCATGAATATAAGCTTCAATCGAATTTTGAGAGAGCGATTTCTCCAATTTTAAGAATGATTTAAAGCCGTTGATGTAGGAATTGCCTGGCACTTTTAGAGTTATTTTTATGAATCTTGCGTTAAAAATCGTCACAAGATAAGCCTAAATCGAAGTTCATGCAAGCTTGCCACTTTACAAAGCTTGTAATCAGGAGATAATGAATTAAAATAAAAAAATCTTATTTAAGTGCTAAACTCTAAATCTTAAAATTGACTTAAGTTAAGTACTAATTTTATTAATCATTAATTGAATTCCTAATTACTTTTTAATTAATAAATAGCATAATTTACCCCTGCCGTAATCCTTGGCAACTCAGCATAATAGGGGTTTGATTTAAACATATCGCTTACCCTATACATCCCATAAAAACTCCATTTGTTAAACCCAATTCTTAGCATCGCACCATAATTGAATGGCAAAAACCAATCTTGCTTTTTTAACAAATACTCGCCCTTTTCTCCTTCTGGTGTACCATCGGGATTTTCAAATTTAAAATAGCGGGTTCGTGCAAAACTCCATTCGCCCCAACCACCTAAATCAATATACTTCCCTAACGTATTACCATGCTTTCCCACATTGATTCTAACCCATGGTTTCAACTGTAAATTTCGGGTATAAATTCTTTCTTTAATTAACGTTGATCCGGGAGGAAGCGCATAATAAGAGGTATCTTTGATACGATAATTACGGTAAGAAAACGCCATATCAAACCCTACAGAAAAAGCATTGCTCAGCTTTCTTTTATTTAACCAACCAATGCCAAATTCGTTTGAATTGGCTGGATTAATCATCTTTGAATCGGGCACAATACCGCCTGCAATAAAATACGTGTGGCGAAACTTACGTGCATTAGGTCCTCTATCTACCTTGAGCGTGTCTTGTTTTAAATTACGATGAATGATTTGTTTTTGAGCATTTGCTTTGTTGTACCCAACTAAGTTTACGGCAACAAAAATTAGTGATAACAATACCTGTTTTTTCATAGTGATAAATTTAAAATGTATAGGAGGCCGTGTAGCCATTGTAATGAACCATTAATTTTTGTCCTTTCTTAAAAAGTCTGTTTTCAAATTTTAAAACTTCTTTTTCATCAGCTGTTACCAGAAAATAATCTACAATCACACCCTTGTCATTTTGGATATGATAATACACGGGTACATCACCACCTGTTACCGCATCTTTTACTTTGGTCTCACGCAGCTTAATAATCAGTCCATCATCTTTTATATCAAAATCAAAGGTAGGTCCCTTGTCTTTATTCATTTTTAGTAATGTACCGGCCTGAGGTACACCAAAGCCGTGCATATAATCGAAATAAGGAAACAAACTTGAAGAGCGCTGTATCATATCAAACAGCTCCATTGGTTTACCTTTTAAATTGGGATTGGCCTGAAGAGCGCATGCTGCAAAACCCGATACCAAGGGGCAAGAAAAAGAAGTACCATCAACTTGTGAGAAACCTTTTTTATTGGAAGTAAGCACATGACCAAAGGCACAAACGTTTGGCTTCATCACTTTTCTACTGTTAGGTCCAATGCTGCTGAAGCTGATATGATACCCGGTTTCGGGATCAATGCCACCAACAGCCATTACGCTGTCTACATCGGCCGGAGTGATAATAAACAACCATGGATTGGTATACTCGTTCCCTGCACTGTTTACCACCAAAATTCCTTTTCTTATTGCCATTCGTGCGGCCTTGGCAACCAAGCTTGTATAGCCATTCATATCTTTAAAAAAATAGCGCTCAAAAGAATAACCAAGTGAGCTGCTAATAATGTCTGCACCTTGCTGATCGGCCCATTCAGCGGCTGCCAACCAATATTCTTCTTCCTTAAAAGGTTCCCTGATATTAAACTCGGTGAGTGCCAACAACAGCTCGCACCCTGTGGCTAATCCGGTTTGAACATCTTTAGTGATACCTGCTACACAACCCGAAGTCATGATTCCGTGCGTACCTCCGCGATACACATCATTGTTTTTTTTTAGAAAATTTCTGGCACCGGCAATTCTATTTTCTTTGCGATGCTGTTCAAAAGCCGGATGTTCGTTAAGTCCCGGGAAGCCTGCATCAAAAACGGCTACCCTGATCCCTTTACCGTTGAGTCCCGATGTTTTAAACGCACTGAATCCCAAACTCTCGAGTTGTTTTTCGGCTAACTTGAGGTCTTTATCCTTGAGTGTGCGCTCAGCACTTTGTTGAGTAGCATTCATTACCACAGCTCCATTAACTGCTCGTTCAACACGGTCGACAAATTGTAATGATTTTATTTTATTGATTTGACTGTCATCGCTTCCCCAAATTTTAACTGCATTCATCCATCGGCTCTCAATGGTAATTGAATCGCAATGCGCTGCCACCGCATTCACGTATGATTGATTTAGCGGAAAATCGGTGATATCGTTCAAGGGGATCCCCGCATTTAACCTGCGCTCAATGGTGTTTTTGTGAAAATAGCTGTATGGGTCAAAGGTGACACCTTGTTTGTCTTTAAAAAAAATCCAATAAGCAGGATAGTCAGCGCCCGACTGTGCAAATGAAACGCAGGCGGCCATCAAAAAAGCAAGTACAAAGCCGGCAATTTTAATTTTCATCATTTAAAAATAAAGATTTTAACTCAGGTGTAGGAATCATGCATACTTCCTTTTTACCAAACCATTTGTAACGGTTAGCAGCAACGAAATCGTAAATAGGATTTCTGATAAATGCCGGGATCACCATTAAAGCATATAAAAGCGGCCATAATCCTGAAAGGTATTTACTCAAGCGAAGTGCACCCGAGCTTTTAAGATATACCTTTCCCTCATCAATGAAAATGAGCGAACCCAAATATTGCTGATCAATACCAAACTTTTGCAACAACTTATTACCTTCTTGAGACTGAATAGCACCAAATCTAATTTGCTTTTTTCGGTCGCGCTTGATTACAAACAATACTGTATTGTTACACAAATTACACACCCCATCAAAGAGCAAAATTTTATGTGGCTGATTAGGCATTAACCGCTGCGTGGTCTGAATAAAATTTACGTTGACGAATATGATAATGATTGCCTTTTGCCATTACATGCACAATCATATTTTCAATAGATAGAGGGGTACCTTCTTCTACATCTGCAATGTTGCTGTGCTTAATGTTGTGCCCATCAAAAATTAAAATCAAACCAGAACCTATGGCTTCCATATTATTTCCTTGGGTAACCAATACACCCGTATCTTCTCCTAATCCTATGCCAATACAACCTGGATTACCGGCCACCGCTTGTGCCAACCTGCCAAAACGGCCACGCTTTACAAAATGAGAATCAATAATTACATTGTGTAAAAATCCTAAACCGGTAGTAATTTTAACTTCGCCTTTCAACAATGATTCGGTGCTGCTTCCTTGATAAATCATTGTGTTACTCATTGCCATAGCTCCGGCACTTGTTCCTGCAATTAAAAAGTTTTCATGCATGTAGCGTTCGTGTAAAATATTCAGAATTTCGGTGCCTCCAAAAATCATACTCAAGCGCAATTGATTACCACCGGTAAACATCACACCGTCACAATTTTTGATTCTGTCAATATATTCTTGATTTAAACAATCTTCACGCTTTTTAATATGCATCACGCCAATATTAGTGGCACCTAGTTTTGCAAAAGCATCGATGTAATTTTCTCCTACCTCTTCAGGAATCATACTGGCAGAGGTGATCACTTCAATCCTCGACTCTTTATCATTCGTAAGCTCTTTTAGTATTCGTTTTAAAATACCAAATTCAAAAAAATTGAGATAATTTTTAGGTTCAAAATTTTTTTCAATATCTGTTCCTTTATCTTCATTTCCCCCCACCGAAATTAGTTTACCCTTAGGAATTTCCATGATTTTAATTTTTTAATAAAGTTCAAAGATATAATTAGCACAGTGAATGAGCAAAAAGAAATATGCATGTTTAGATGTTAGTAAGTTAAACTTTGTAATCATCTTATGTAATACACAATTTAACAGCAGCAATCAATAATACAAAAGCCAACATACGTTTTAAAACAAATTGATTTTCAATTTTTGCCCCCCACCAACTGCCTGCAAAACCAAACATGATTACAACAAATAACTTCACAAAAATATCGTACGAAACAAGCAGTGCCGATTGCTGCATGGCCATTAATCCGGCAAGCGAGTTAACCACAATAAACAGAGCTGAGATAGCAGCAGTTTGTTTCACATCCTGCCATGAAAACAATAACAAGATTGGACTTAAAAAAATTCCTCCGCCCACTCCGGTTATCCCTGATACAAGTCCCAACAACATAGCGATGAGCAAAGCTTTCCATTCGCGATAAGTAACACGATAATGTTTCATATATCGATCAAAAAT
>JALRAS010000015.1:0-358 GCA_023262495.1 Bacteroidia bacterium
ATCAAATTAACAACGCCTGCCGATTTAAAAATTGCGGAGGTTTTGATCAACGGTATTGCCTGATACCTACCGCAGCAACTGAATGGTACCGTTTAGTTCAACTGGCTTTTTGGTGCAAGTCAATACTGTTTTAAGTAAATAAAAGTATATCCCCGCAGGCATGCTGTTGCCGTTGTAATTACCATCCCAAGCTACATTGGGTCCACTGTGGCTATACACCAATTGTCCCCAACGGTTGTAAATACTAATTTCAATAAGGTCTAATCCTTCCTCTATTAAAATGAAGGTGTCGTTTACTTTATCTCCGTTTGGTGTAAATACATTGGGCAGAAAATCTTCGGCATTGGCTTTTCCTATT
>JALRAS010000015.1:375-29893 GCA_023262495.1 Bacteroidia bacterium
GATGTCAAGCATCCGTTTGCAACACAGCGAAAATATATTAGCGAATCGTTAATGCCATAGGTGTTAACAGACAATACAGGACTATTTGCGCCTGTAAAAACAGTGTCATTGGCAATATTAGTAAAAGTAATTCCGCCATCGTTGCTGACTTGCCATTGATAATCCACATTTAGCCCGGCATTTGCTTCAAAGGAAACTGTTTCACCTATGCATGCCTTTCGGTTGCTTGGTTGCTTGGTAAAGATAGCATCGGGCTCAACCAATAATAAGGCCGTATCGCTGTAAAGCGGGTTGTTACAAATACCTGTAATCACACATCGGAAAATACCGTTTGATAAATTAAATGCAGCATTTGCAATGTTTAAATTGGCAGCATCAACACCTGAGTATGGTGCCGTATTTGATAAATCTGTAAATGTGAAACCACCATCATTACTGATCTGCCACTGATACTGCGCCCCAACTAATGTACCAATATTAAATTGAACCTGCTGTCCTTCGCATACCGATAACCCAACGGGATCGTTGAAAGGTGTAGAAAGCAGCTGTGCATTAAAGGTTACACGTGAGTCAACGGGCCTTTGAAAATATTCAATAACCAAATCAACATTGCCTGTTAAACAAATTCCGCTCGGGTATTGAGCAGCCGTAGATTTAAAGCTTTGACCATACGATTGCTCAATAAAACTATCTAGTATCCATGTGTTTCCGCCATCAATACTCAACCTGATGCCATCATCACCGGCAATGCTGAATTGGTAAACCCCGGGATTGAAATACTCTCTTCTGCGCATTCTCAAACTGTAATTGATGGTATATCCTTCTCCGCAGGTAAAACTTGTTCCATCATGATGCACACCAGCTACACCTGGCATAAAGGCGCTTCCTATTCCGTAATTGATATCGAAGCTCAAACTGTTTTTCAAGAAATGCCCTTTGTAGTTGGCAGGGTTGAAAAAACTTTGAGAGGCAATGAGCGCAGGTGTATTCAATATAGCCGAGGTAGTGGAGATCCACGTGTAGGCATGTGCAATCCATTGGCCGGTCGACCAAGTCGTATCGCTTACAGCAGATAATGGAGTGTAACCTTGCGTAACAGTAATTTTGTTATTGCCGCTACATTGAAACAAATCGGGCGATTGGTACCCAACGGAAGATATCATTCGAATGCTGTAGTTGCTGCCTGCCGCTTGCGAGGAAGGAATTTGTATTTCAAAATAAAGGTTGTTGACATTGCCGTTAAAAGTGTAAACCCCGTTGATCCAAGAAGCACCCTGATTAAAGCTAAACCTGCTACTGGGCAACTGTGCAGTACCAGAGGCAAATGAACCTGAAGCATTAGACAGTAGCGCATAAATAATGGTTCCGGTACTGAAATTTTCTACTTGATTCACTTTTAAAATCAACTTGCCACCTGCACATACGGTAGGACAATTGAAAGGAATTGGCTCGCTGCGCGAAATATATTGCGCAAGGCAGTATTGATTTGCTATAAACAAAACCAATAAGGAAGTGATTGCCGATAACTTGAGCAGTCTCATGGTGTCAAATTTACACAATGCAATTGAAAAATACAAATCGAGTTGGATGACTAACGCTACATCATGTTCTAACTGCCAACAATTATTGTCGCCCAAATTGTAGTAAATATCTTTCAGCATCATGATTTCATCAAAATGAGGTAATTAAACTCGCAGCCATGCTGCATTCTAATTATTATTGCACTTGTTTTATTATATTAGAATAATCCAACACACTATGAATGCTAAGTTTTTATTGAAGTTAGTCGTTTTAATTTCCGTTGTTTTCTCTTTAAAAACAAGTGTATTCGCACAAACGTGTGCGGAGGCGGAAGCATTATTTTTACAGGGGAAGTATAAAAATTCGACTGAGATTTCTGAGCGAAACTGGGAACAGAGTGCCAACGATTTTTGCAGTTTACAACTTTTAATTAAATCGCTCGAAGCCAGGGAGTCGTATAGTAAGATTCAAAAACAAGTATTATCGGCCTACGAGAAGCATAGAAATTTGCCTCCCGATGTTATTGATGCCATTGTAGCTTGTTTAAAATGGAAAGACCGAGTGGGGCTTGATAAAAAAGGTTTGAACAACTATGAACGCTCAAACATTGAAATGATTATTCCTAAATTGCTTGCAGACACCAATATTTCTTCCAACGCAGCACTAAATTTATTTTATTACCTGAAAACTTATGGGCGCGATACTCGCGTACGGCCAATGACAGAGGTATATGATCGTAGGTCCTATGATGATATTAGATACGATGAAATGCTTAAATCGGCATTTTTGTTTTGTAAAAAGGCCAATTTGAATGATGTTGCAGCCCTTGATGTATTTGACTTCCTTTGCAGTTTATTGGCGCAACAAGTGGTTTTTATGAGATTTGATGATGTACTATTAACTGATCAAAAACAAACTCCTAATGATAGTATCATCAGCAGCTACTTCGCCAAAAGTAATTACTTCTACAGCAGGTTCCCGGATTACACAAAGAAACTAATAACAGATTGGGATCGCTCGATTAAAAGAGATGCCCTGTTTTTTCGCTTGATTGAGAACCCGACAATACTGAGTGAGGAAGAACTCAACAGCATGCAATCTGAATTTAATAGCGCTAATGAAAAAGCACGTGTACTGCGTGTAATGGAACAACGCTACCTAAGGAACAAACAAAATTCACAAATTGCTACTGAATTTATTAAGCTGCTTTCCGAAATTCCTGATGACTTATACAAAAGTGCCTCCATACTTTTCTCGAACACTGCCAATGAAATTCAAAAGGTATTTAGCCAAGATATCAAGGTTTTGAATGAATATGCCATCATGCTTATTCGCCACAAAAATTATCAGGAGGCTTATCAACTCATGATAGGTAAAACCAATTCAGAAAGTAAAAAAATATTGTTCAGAGCCAAGCTTTATGTGCAGTCTCCTGAAGAGGCATTTTCCTATGCGCTAACAGAGAAGTTGCCTTACGCATTCATAACTGAGAAGCTTGTTGTAGCGCATAAGTTGTTTTCCACGCAGCAGTATACCAAATTGTTCTTTTTCTTGACAGAAAAATTTCCCAATGAAATTGATTCAACAAAACTCATGGAAATCGGATTTATAAGTATTCGAGGACTAGGTACAAGCTATTCGGGCACGTTCATTTATGCCAAGGAATCAGATATTCGAAAAATTCTTGCCATCTATCATAAATACGATTACACAGGTTATGAATCAATTCTCGAGTACTATTACTGGAGGGCAAAAAAACCAACCGTTGAAGATCTGAATAGTTTGCTTAGAAGAAAAATGATTAGTCCCGAAATAGTGGGCGAGATTTTGAAATCATATGGAAAAAAATTCTTTGATCAACGTAGTCCGGCTGAAATGGGGCATGAGGGCATTAAGAAAGGGCTTGAATATTTTCATATGGCCGAAAAATATCTGAAATGTGACCAAGATTTATTGGAACACATTTTCGTATCGTATGATTTGATCAGTAAAGGATCGACTGCTGATTTATATGGGAACAAACTGGCTAATTGCGGATACAGTACAGTTGGTTTGCGCGCAGGAGGTGGAAAGGTAAGAGGGCGTGGGCCACGTGGTGGAAAGTATTATATCAACGGAAAGGGTAACAAGGTGTATTCTTCCGATTAATGCCTATATTAGAAAAAATACAGTCCAATTTCAATGATCTAAACTATGTTTAATTGGGATTAATACCGATTACACTTTCAAAATAGTCGAATTTCGGCATTAGCCATCGTAGATTTATCCGATAGCTTTGGGCCATTTATTAAATACAAATGGTATAACCATTGCAATCAATGAGCAATTACCCCGCCCAATTTTCTCTATCCAAACTGCGGTATTGAATGGCTTCAGCCAAATGTTGGTTCTGAATTTCTTCGGACCCGTCTAAGTCTGCAATTGTGCGAGAAACTTTTAAAATACTATCGTAAGCCCTTGCGCTCAAGCCCAATCGCTCCATCGCAGTTTTGAGTAACTGTCGGCCTGCATCGTTGATTTTACAGATGCTCTGAATTTTTTTGGCGGTCATTTGTGCGTTGCAATACAAGTTATCGACTGCTGCAAATCTTTTTTCCTGCATTTCCCTGGCCTTGATTACTCTTTGGCGCACTGTTTCACTCTTCTCGCTTACTCTTTCCTTTGTGAGTTCACCAAAGGCCACAGGTGTTACTTCTACATGAATATCGATACGGTCGAGCAATGGTCCTGAAATTTTATTGAGATAGCGTTGAACTACACCCGGTGCGCAAACACACTCCTTTTCGGGATGGTTGTAATAGCCACAAGGACAAGGATTCATAGCAGCAATAAGCATGAAACTTGCCGGGTATTCAACTGAGAATTTTGCCCTTGAAACCATGATGCGTTTTTCCTCGAGCGGTTGTCGCATCACCTCCAACACGGTGCGCTTAAACTCGGGCAATTCATCTAAAAAAAGCACCCCATTATGAGCCAAAGATATTTCACCGGGCTGCGGCACACCCCCACCCCCAACTAGTGCCACATCGCTAATTGTGTGATGTGGAGATCGAAATGGTCGAACTGTAATTAGCGAGTTATTCTTACCCATTTTACCGGCAACACTGTGTATTTTGGTAGTTTCCAATGATTCTTGTAGACTCAGAGGAGGCAAAATTGTAGGCAGTCGCTTTGCCAGCATGGTTTTACCGGCACCTGGAGGGCCAACTAAAATGGCATTGTGTCCACCGGCAGCAGCTATTTCAAGAGCACGTTTGATATTTTCCTGACCTTTAACATCGCAAAAATCAAACTCATTCTCATTTAACTTGGCAAAAAATTCCTCACGTGTATTGACAATTGTTCGCTCCAAGGTTTTTTGGTCTATTAAAAACTCCACTACCTCGCTGAGGTTGTTTACGCCATAAACTTCCAAATCGCTTACAATAGCCGCTTCGCGGGCATTTTGTTGGGGTAAAATAAATCCTTTGAAGCCTTCCTTTTGGGCTTGTATGGCTATAGGCAATGCCCCTTTAATAGGTTGTACGGTACCATCTAGCGATAACTCACCCATGATGATGTAGTCGCCTAGCTTTTCTGTAAATATTTGTTCAGAACCGGCCAAAATACCCACTGCAATGGTTAAATCGTAGGCAGAGCCCTCTTTTCTGATGTCGGCCGGAGCCATGTTAATCACTATTCTTCTACCCGGAATTCTAAACCCGGAATGTTTCATGGCCGAGGAAACCCTTTGCTGACTTTCTTTTACGGCATTATCGGGCAAACCAACATGGTAATAGTTGGCACCGGTAGAAACATCTATTTCTACCGTAATTGTAGTGGCATTAACGCCATACACAGCACTGCCATAACTCTTTACTAGCATTTTACTGTTTTACTGTTTTTCTATTCTTAAACCCACATCCATAATCATTGGTAGCTTAGGCATTCTCATTGCCTGTTCATACCTGAACTTATAGGTACCGATCTGTTTAAAGCGAACATTCTTTTTGAATAAAATCTGATTGTCCCAAATATCGCCACTCCCATCGCCAAGCCATTTTCCTGACGGATCGGCTAAAATACATTCAATCGTATCTCGCGACATGCTGTTGTTGGGATATTTGGTATCAAGAAAAAGATAAAGATTACTGTATGCATAACCGCTTGCATTTCTTATGTTGATATATACGTTGTGAAGAGACACCGTATCTTTGATTTCAACATCAAAATAAACCGGATTATCCTTATCCCAAATGTACTCGGGAATATCAATATTTTGCTCATACACACGCTTCGAATCGCATGCGGTAAAGCCAAACAGTAAAACAAACAGTATGCAGATAGTAGTTGGTTTCATCTACCTATAGATTAAACAAGGCCTTTAATTCAGTGGCCTCGGCTGGTTTCATTTTGCCACCAAGGATCAAACTCAATTGCTTTCTTCTGAGGGCACCATTGAATCTTTCCTTTTCCTCATCAGACTCCGGAATAAGTTCGGGAACACCAATAGGGTGGCCCATTTGATCAACCGCTACAAAAGTGTAAATAGCTTCATTACATTTGGTTTTTACGCCTGTAGAGTGATTCTCGACATAAACATCAATAAATACCTCCATTGAGGTGCTGAATGCACGCGAAACCTTTGCCTCAAGCGTTACCACATCGGCTAATTTAATAGGTTGGTTAAAGCTCACATTATTGACAGAAGCAGTTACCACCACTCTGCGGCAATGCCTGTGAGCAGCAATTGCACTTGTAATATCCATCCAATGCAACAATCGACCTCCCATGAGGTTGCCTAGGGTGTTGGTATCATTGGGTAGCACAATTTCTGTACTTACAGCCAAACTGTCGATGGCTTTCTTAGCTTTCATAAGGTTAATTTTATGCAAATATAATTGAATATGTTTATTCTATTGATATCTCAAGATTAAGGATTCATCAGTCAGGTATTGCTCATCGTTGTCACATTCATATCAATAACATTGCTAGTATTTCAATGATTATCAACAACAACTCAATTTTCAGTTAAGCAAATTCAAGTTGTTGAAACAATGCCCTACCCGTAGAATTTACAAAAGGCATTTGCGCCTCATGATGATTCTTGCAGTGCTATTTATTGCAATCAGATTTTAACCAACCAACCATAATTGTCGGTAAGCTCTCCGCGCTTGTAAGCAAATAAATGATCGTACATTTTATTGGCAAAAGTTCTTTCGCTCAAAGGGGGCAGTTCCATCACCAAATCCTTGTGGCCAATTGTGGCGATGTGCGCAATGTTAGCTGCAGTGCCAACTCCAAAAGCTTCTTTCACCCTTCCCTCTTTGTATTTCTGCAATAATTCGGTAACAGTAACCTCCCGCTCCTCTACCTTCATGCCCCAATCGCGCGCAATATGTAAAATACTATCGCGGGTTAAGCCGGCCAACATACTGCTATGCAACGCAGGAGTAACTAACACATCATCAAATACAAACATCACATTCATGCTGCCCGATTCTTCGATGGCTTCATTGTTGATTGAGTCGGTCCATAACAACTGATGATAACCATGTTGAGCAGCTAATTTACTTGGATACATGGCTCCACCATAATTGCCGGCAGCTTTTGCATAACCTGTGCCTCCCAATGCAGAACGACTGTATTTTGTTTCAATCCAAACTTTGAGCGGTTCAAGATAATATGCGCCTGTGGGCATTGTCATGATGATTAACTTATAATTTTCTGATGGCTTAACACCAATAGCCGTATCGCTTGAGAACATTACAGGTCGTAAATACAGCGCCTGTCCTTCACCTGTTGGAATCCAATCTCTATCGAGGTCAACAAGTTGCTTGAGTCCATCAACAAATATTTCGTGCGGAATAGCGGGCATACACATCCGTTCTGCTGATATATTCATTCGGTTATAGTTATCTTCCATTCGGAAGAAGATCACTTCGCCTGCTTTGTTTTTAAATGCCTTCATCCCTTCAAAAATGGCTTGTGCATGATGCAAAGCACTCAATGAGGGACTTACGGAAATGTCTGCAAATGGCACAATTTCCGCTGGCTGCCAAGCGCCATCAATATAGTCGGCAACAAGCATGTGATCTGAAAATATTTTACCAAACGGAAGGTTATTGAAGTCGACTTGAGGAAGTCTGCTTTGGGCAACTTTTATAGTTTTTATAGACATATAATTCAAGAAAAATTAGGGGTCAAACGTACGTGATTTTTATGTATCTTAAAATGATATTGTATATAAAATTATTATTTCTAATTGTAATTTAAACACTTTGCATTGTTTAACCTTAGAGCAATAATTGAATGAGGTGTAAGACAGCGTTAAAGTTTGTTAGAGATTAGCCAAATATTAATTAGATGTTTAATACATTTTCCAGTTCCCTTAGGGTACAAGGCACATCATATTCGGGCTGTCCGATCGCTTTTAGTAATACCATGCGTATTTGTTGATTGGTGTTTTTCTTATCCTGCACAACAGCATTCATCATTTCTGAATGCAAGGATGATAGCCACACAGGGGTTTCATAATGCTTGTCAATAAAATTAATGATACGTGCAGCGGTAGATTCATCAAAATTCATTTTAATTACCGACAATTGTAACATAACCTTCAATCCAAGCGCCACCGCTTCGCCATGTAATATTTCATATCCATTTTTCATGGCTGCATATTCAATGGCATGCCCGATGGTGTGACCTAGATTTAATACCTTTCTTGGTCCATTTTCCCTAGGGTCTTGCTCAACAATATTTTGCTTTATGAACAGACTTTTTGTAATTAAAACTTCGTTATCGATTACATGTAAATGATTTATGGTTAACAACTCATCAACAGCCTCTGCACTGCTAAGCAGGGCATGTTTAATCATTTCGGCAAATCCATTTTTAAGGTGTTTAGTGGGCAAGGTTTTTAAAAAAGGGGTATGAATGATTACCATTGCAGGTTGTTCAATTACCCCAACAATATTTTTGTAATGTTTAAAATTAACTCCTGTTTTACCTCCATAAGCGGCATCTACCATGGCAAGCAAGGTGGTTGGCACATTTACAAAAGCAATTCCTCTTTTGTAAGTAGCAGCGGCAAAACCACCAATATCGCTTAGTACACCTCCACCAAGATTAATTAACAAGGCATCTTTTCCTGCCTCAGCATCAAGCAGTGCTTGCCAAATTTTAGCGCATGTTTCTATATCTTTATTTTCCTCTCCCGATGCTATAACAATTGGACTGTATTGTGCAGGACAATGACTTATAAAAACATCATAACATTCACGATAGGTATTTTCATCGCACAGTAAAAAAAATTTGCCGTGGTGCCTTTGCAACAAGTGCTGTAAGGGGCTAAAGTTTGAAAAAACCTGCACGCGAAATAATTTATTAAAATCTAAATTCCTTTACGGTATCAATAAAACATTTTACTTTATCCTTCTCTATATCGGGATACACACCATGACCGAGGTTAGCAATATGCCTGTGCGGACCAAATTGCCTCAACATATTTTGTGTTTCTTTTTTAATAGTAGCATAATCTGCGTAAAGTAAACAAGGATCCATATTGCCTTGCAGTGTTTTATGATTTCCTATTAGAGACCTGCTTTCGCTGATTTCCATGTTCCAATCTAACCCAATGGTATTACAGTTGAGCTTTCCCATTTCGGCACGAGCAAAAAAAGCACCTTTTGCAAACACGGTTACAGGCACTTCTGTAATAGCATTACAAATATCACTGATATACTTCAATGAAAACTCATTATATTGCTGTGGAGATAAGATTCCGGCCCAGCTATCAAAAATCTGAACCATATGGGCACCGGCATTAATTTGTGCTTTCAAGTAATTGATGGTGCTTTTGGTAATTTTTTCGAGCAGTGTATGTGCTTCAATAGGATTGGTGTAGAGAAACTTTTTTGCCAAGGAAAATGTCTTCGACCCTTTACCCTCAATCATGTAAGCAAAAATTGTCCATGGGGCACCTGCAAATCCAATAAGAGGAACTCTTCCATTGAGCTCTTTGCACGTAAGTTTAATTGCATCGAGCACATATTGTAAATCATTGGCCTCGGCAATTTTAAGCGCCTCAATGTCGCCACCGTGCTGAATGGTTTTTTCGAACCAAGGGCCTTTACTTTCTACCATTTCGTAGTTTAATCCCATGGCCTCAGGAATCACAAGTATATCTGAAAAGATAATAGCAGCATCAACTCCTAAAATATCTACCGGCTGTATGGTTACCTCGCATGCAAATTCGGGACTTTTTACTAATTCTTTAAATCCGCCCATACGTTCTCTTACAGCACGGTATTCAGGTAAAATACGCCCTGCCTGACGCATCAGCCACACGGGCGTTCTTTCAGTTTTTTCGCCTCTTGCTGCGCGAAGAATCAAATCGTTTTTAAGTGTAATTGTTGTTTGCAAAATAGACTTGGAAGCTATACTGTTAAAAAAAATCCCTGCTTTGGAGCACAAAACAGGGATGTCATTATTCTTAGATTTAATTTTAGTATCTATACATTTCTGATTTAAACGGACCTTGAACCGTAACACCAATATAATCAGCTTGATCTTTTGACAGCGTTTCTAGTTCGCAACCAATTTTAGCAAGGTGTAAGTAGGCAACTTTTTCATCTAAATGCTTAGGCAAAGTGTATACTTTGTTTTCATATTTATCAGCATGATGCCATAACTCTAACTGAGCAAGCGTTTGATTAGTAAATGAGTTACTCATTACAAATGAAGGGTGTCCTGTAGCGCAACCTAAATTTACCAAACGACCTTCGGCAAGAACTAGGATATCTTTACCATCAACGGTGTATTTATCAACTTGTGGTTTGATAACATCTTTAGAAGCACCATAATTTTGGTTCAACCAAGCCATATCGATTTCGTTGTCAAAGTGACCGATGTTGCAAACGATGGCATTATGCTTCATATTTTTGAAATGACGATCTACAATGATGCTCTTGTTACCTGTAGCTGTAACTACGATATCAGCAACTTTAACTGCATTGTCCATTTTCATTACTTGATAGCCATCCATAGCTGCTTGTAGGGCACAAATTGGGTCAATTTCAGTAACAATTACACGCACACCTTGACTGCTGAGTGACTGTGCAGATCCTTTACCTACATCACCATAACCTGCAACTACAGCAACTTTTCCTGCAAGCATAATATCTGTAGCTCTACGGATAGCATCCACTAATGATTCGCGGCAACCGTATTTGTTATCGAATTTAGACTTGGTTACAGAGTCGTTCACATTGATAGCAGGCATATGTAAGGTGCCGTTTTTCATACGCTCATACAAACGGTGAACCCCTGTGGTAGTTTCTTCTGATAAACCTTTGATTCCTTTAATCAATTCCGGATAGCGATCGAACACCATGTTGGTTAAATCTCCACCATCATCTAAAATCATATTTAATGGCTCGCCTCCTTCAAAGGCAAATAAAGTTTGTTCAATACACCAGTCAAATTCTTCTTCGTTCATTCCTTTCCAAGCATATACCGGAATACCAGCAGCAGCAATTGCAGCGGCAGCATGGTCTTGGGTGGAGAAAATGTTACATGATGACCAAGAAACCTGAGCGCCTAAGTGCGTTAATGTTTCGATAAGCACTGCAGTTTGAATAGTCATGTGCAAGCATCCTGCGATACGCGCACCTTTTAATGGTTTGCTATCGCCATATTCAGCACGAATAGCCATAAGACCCGGCATTTCAACCTCAGCCAATTTAATTTCTTTTCTTCCCCATTCTGCCAGTGAAAGGTCTTTTACTTTAAACTTTTCGGCCGGAGATGTTTTTGTGTTACTCATGTTTTATTTTATTAAGTTGATATTATACTGATAACAACGTTTATATGCTTTTGTTATCAAAAGGGTTACAAAAGTAAATAAATTTTGCCAAACAGCCAATTGGTAGCAGTAAAATTAGATGATGTTTATTTTAAATTAGACTTAACTTAATGAAACCTCCTTGTAATCGGGAATTTCAATTAAAAATTGGAAGTTGCCGGTGGCCTCATCTTTGTTCCAACAATAATGCTTTAAACCATTTGTAACACACAAATAAGCTGCTCCCAATGCAGTGTTGTAAACACTCACCTGCTCAACAACCTGTTGATTAATGGCAACAGAGGTTGATTTACATTCAACAAGTAGCAAAGGTTTTCGATTGATGCCATAAACAAGTATGTCGCTTCTTTTTTTTAGGCCATTATAGGTAAGACCTGCTTCGAGACTAAACAAAGATGCCGGATAGCTTTTATTGTTAATGAGATAATTAATCATGTGCTGTCTGACCCACTCTTCAGGGGTAAGTTGCAACCACTTTTTACGGATTAAGTCGAGCACAAAAGTTTTTCCGTTCGTTTCCTTTAGTTTAAGTCTTGCTTCCGGAAAATTAAGCGTATCGAATGTTTTCAAAATGATTAGTTAACAATTGAGTGATTTAAAAATGGCAAACAAAACTATCAAACATTAGACATACACACAAAACAATTTTTAGTTGGAGTGCCGCGTTTCAGAAATTAGTTCCTTTGGTGCTCTTTGCTGGCACAACTGTAGCATTTAATGTTTCGTCAAAGGTGAATTTTACAAACTTTCAAATCAACATTCAATACCCTAAAAATTTGTATTTGGTACCACAATTCAAACAATTGATTACTTTTGGAAACTTAATTATATAAACCTTACCTATACTGTAACAGATGAAAAACAAGGAAGAAATTGTTGCCAACTGGTTGCCCCGATATACGGGTTTAAACATAGACAGTATTGGAGAATACATCCTGCTCACTAATTTCAATAATTATGTGCGCATGTTTGCAGCGTGGAATCAGGTTCCTGTAGATGGTACTGATAAAATAATGCCTAATGCAACCGCCAACAATATTACCATTATCAATTTTGGGATGGGAAGTGCCAATGCTGCCACTATTATGGATTTATTGAGCGCCACTATGCCCAAAGCATGTTTATTTTTAGGCAAATGTGGCGGCTTGAAAAAGAAAAATGAATTGGGCGATTTAATATTGCCCATAGCTGCCATACGCGGAGAGGGTACATCCAATGATTACTTTCCACCGGAGGTGCCTGCGCTGCCTGCCTTTAGTTTACAAAAAGCCGTGAGCACCACCATTAGAGAATTTGATCGCGATTATTGGACAGGAACAGTATATACTACCAATAGACGTGTTTGGGAGCATGATGAAGAATTTAAAGACTACTTGCGCAAATTAAGAGTAATGGGCATTGATATGGAAACTGCCACAATTTTTAGCACCGGTTTTTACAACGAAATACCCACAGGAGCATTACTTTTAGTGAGTGATCAACCCATGATATCAACCGGAGTTAAAACCTCTGAAAGCGATAAAAAAGTGACCGAAAACTTTGTCGATATTCATCTGAAGATTGGCATTGAATCGCTCAACCAATTAATCAATAACAAAAATACGGTAAAGCACCTGCGATTTGAGTAAGGGTAGTGTTACATAAAACAAAGAAAATTTGATTTAAATTGCCAAAAGAGACTTTCGAAAATATCATTGCTTCCCTCAAAGCAAAAAAATATGCTCCCATTTATTTTTTGGAGGGTGAAGAGCCCTATTATATTGATGAGATAGCGGATTATATAGAAAACAACGTACTTGATGAATCAGAAAAGGAATTTAACCAAACAGTATTATATGGTAAGGATACTGACCTCATCAGTTTGATTAGTGCCGCCAAGCGTTTTCCAATGATGGCCGACCGACAGGTGATTATTGTGCGCGAGGCCCAAGAAATAAAAAATCTCACCGATGTAGTGAGTGTGAAAATACAAGCTAAAAACAGCAAGAAAGAATCTGAAATCAGCCCATTTGAGGAGTATGTATTAAAGCCCCTTAGTACAACCATTCTGGTAATTTGTTATAAATACAAAACACTAGACAAACGCACTGCATTAGCAAAGTCTATAGATAAAAATGCTATCATGTTTTTATCTGAAAAAGTAAAGGAGTATAAGCTTGCAGAGTGGATTGCCAAATATACCGCCTCACACAAAATAAAGATTCATCCAAAAGCTGTGCAAATGCTTGCCGATCATCTTGGCAATGACCTCAGCCGTATTGTTAATGAATTAAACAAATTGTCGATCAACAAAAAGAATGAGGAGGAAATTACTCCTGATGATGTGCAGCAGTTTATTGGTATCAGCAAGGATTTTAACATATTTGAATTGCAAAACGCCATTGCGTTAAAAGATGTTTTAAAGGCCAATAAAATTATTGATTACTTTGCACTCAACCCTAAGGAACATCCCTTTGAGATGAGCATTGCGGTGTTGTATACCTACTTCTCAAAATTACTATTTTATCAGACCCTTCCCGATAAAAATCCTCAAGCAGTGATGTCGCAGATGCGCGTCAACTTTCCTCAATTGAAAGATTTGGAAACAGCCGGTAAAAACTATCCGCTACAAAAATTGGTACGCATTATTGGTTATTTACACGACTATGACATGCGCAGCAAAGGCATTGATGGCATAGCTAATGATAAAGGCGAACTGATGCGTGAAATGCTATTTAAAATCTTGCACTAAGGCAAGCGCTACTCATACTTTTAGGCTATTTCATTGATTAATGAAAAGTGTGCTATTACTCTTGATACAGCACCTCCAATACAGTTTGTCCAACAGCTTTTAAAGTACTTTTATCAATGATATCGATATTATCCTTGATGGTATGATGATGCTCTCCATAGCTACTCGTTGCAGGATTCATATGAACAATATCAATACACGGTATTTTTGCAATCGTATTCACGTACAAATGATCATCGGTGGTATTACCCGTTTGCTCATCAATAAAGTAACTGCCATAGCCCAAATTTTTTCCAATGCTCCACACTTTGTTGATGACATCGGGTGCAAAGTAAGTACCTGTTCCTTCACGCGGAAAAACAGCTCCTTTGGCCCCTACCATATCTAATAATATGCCGTAGCTTGCGGTATAGCCCGGAACATGCATGTTTTTGGCCCAGTACTGCGTTCCCAAGCACCAACTGTCGCGCATAGGTGGTAAATCGCTATCAGATGGTTGCCCGTAGTCTTCCAAATCCGAGAAAAAGAAATCAACTCCTGTTCTTAATTCTGCCTTTGCTATTTGCCTTGCTATTTCGAGCAGCACCGCTACTCCGCTTGCGCCATCATCGGCACCTATAATAGGGGTGTTATAATTTTCTTTATTGTCGTTGTCAGCAATATGTCGGCTATCCCAATGAGACAACAGCAATACCCTTTTTTGCATTTCTGGTTTGTAGGAAGCAATAATATTTTTGATGGTAAATATTTTACCGTCATAGGTGGTTGCAGGCGCTGTTTGCACGATCACAGACAATCCAAACGATTTTAAAGTTTCTTCTAAAAATACAGCACACGATGCATGGGCTTTACTTCCGGGAACGCGCGGACCAAATTCAACTTGTTTTTTAATCCACAGGTAGGCAGAGTCTTCATTAAATGATGGTGCTTTGGGTGTAAACACAGCTTCTTTCACCACATTATCGGTAGTTTGCTGAGAGGTATTATCGTGCTTACAAGAAAAATGTAAGACACACAAGCATAAGCAGAGCAAAATTGGCTTATTCATTATAGTTGAGGTACTTGTTTTCATACGAGTCAAACGATTGAATATTGAGGTAAAATTTATTGCACTGCACTATGGGTTTAAAACAATCTAATTAATTGAGCTGCCAAACGGTTCCTTCTTTAGTATCTTTAATGCTGATGCCACCTGCCAACAATAAATCTCTAATTTGATCGGAAACGGCAAAGTCCTTGCGTTTTTTTGCTTCATCACGCTGGGCGAGAATTAAACTCATCACTGTATCAAGGGCTTTATTTCCCGTGCCTTGATTTTCTTGTTCCGATTTCAAACCCATTACCTCAAAAACAAATGTATTAACGGTCTGTTGCAGTAATTTTAAATCTTCCGTGGTAATAGATTCTTTGCCATCGTTTACCGAATTGATAATGCGTACGGCTTCGAACAAATGTGCAACTAACACAGGACTATTAAAATCATCATTCATGGCAGCATAGCATTGATCAGTTAGTGCCTGTATATTAGATGTAGAAGATGAAGATGTTTTTAACTGTGTCATGGTTTTAACAGCATTCATCAGTTTGGCAAACCCCTTTTCAGCCGCCTGAAGCGCCTCATTACTAAAATCAAGTGTACTCCTGTAGTGCGTTTGCATCATAAAAAATCGCACCGACATTGGTGCATAACCTTTTTCCAGCAGCGGATGGTTTCCGGTAAACAGCTCCTCGGGGAGAAAACCATTACCGGCACTTTTGCTCATCCTAACTCCATTTACGGTAAGCATGTTGGTGTGCAACCAATATTTAGCTGGCGCTTGATGACTGCATGCTCTTGATTGCGCAATTTCGTTGGTATGGTGGGTAGCCTGCAAATCCATGCCTCCACCGTGCAAATCAAATGTTTCGCCTAGATACTTGGTGCTCATGGCAGAGCATTCAATATGCCAACCCGGAAACCCCCATCCCCAGGGAGAAGGCCAACGCATTAAGTGTTCGGGCTTGGCTTTAATCCACAGAGCAAAATCTAGTCTCCCCTTTTTTTCATCTTGTCCACCAAGTTCGCGGGTATTTTCTAATAAGTCTTCAAGCTTGCGATTGGTAAGCTCGCCATAGTTGTGTTCGCGTGTATATTTCTCTACATCAAAATAAACACTTCCGTTTACCTCATAAGCATACCCATTTTCAATGATTTTTTTAGTCATTTCAATTTGCTCGCAAATATGACCTGTGGCAGTAGGTTCTATGGAAGGCGGCAGGGTGTTGAAGGCGCGCATCACCTCATGAAATCCAAGGGTATAGCGTTGTACGATTTCCATTGGTTCAACTTGTTCCAAACGTGCTTTTTTGGCAAACTTATCGTCACCTTCATCGCGGTCTCCCTCTAAATGTCCTGCATCGGTAATGTTGCGCACATAGCGCACCTTATAACCCAAGTGCAACAGGTATCTGTAAATCAAATCAAACGAAATAAATGTTCGGCAATTACCCAAATGTACATCGCTGTAAACCGTTGGGCCGCAAACATACAAACCTACAAAAGGTGGACTGAGTGGTTCAAATTTTTCTTTTTTACGCGTAAGCGTGTTGTATAGGGATAATTCTTGCTTGATATTCATAATAATTGGATAAATGTTGTATTAGTAAATAGATGATGTAATCAACTATTTAACAACATCGCGCATCAAGTTTGAAGCTATTTATCGCCCTTAGGTGTTTCATAACGAATTACTTTTCCTTCTCTTACTATTGCAATTTTTTCAACTTTACCATCCTTATAGAAGTATTGTTTTCCATCGTATAGTTTGGCGTTTTTGAACTCACCTTCGCGATCAATTTTTCCTTCTTTGGTAAATGTTTTATTATATCCATCATTAATCACTCCCAACTGTGCATTATTTTGCTTGGGCTTTTCATCCTTAGGGGGATCAACTTTCTTTACTTCTGTTGGTTTTACTTCTTTTGGGGGATAAATCTTCACCTTATTGGTATCGAGTGCTCCATCATTGAAAAATTTCTCGCTTTTAAGGACACCATTTTCATAATATTCTTTGATCACGCCCGACTCTTTACCTTGGTTCCACTCCCCATCAAACATTACATTGCCATTGTCGAAATAATATTTTTGACGACCCGTGCGTTTACCGCTTTGGTCAAAATTCCATTCGTAATACAGCTTTCCGTTGGGGTGATACATTTTATAGGCACCAATCCAGCCAACACTGTTCCAAGTTCCTTCTTCTTTTATTTTACCATCTTCAAAATAGTCTTTAGAAGAGATACTCCTGTCGGCATTATAGGTAAGCTCATTCTTCAATTTACCTGAGCACCAATATTTCTTCCAAGTTCCAACCTTCCTATTATCTTTATAATAACCTTCTTCTAAACGCGTGCCGGCTTCACAACCCTGTGCATCTTCACCATCACTCAGATCAACCCATTTACCTTGTTTCCAACCTTGCTCATCTGTTTTGTTGATACTATCGTTTTGGGCAATAGCTGTGCCTCCGTATAATGAAATTAAAAAAAGGAGGGTGAGGATTTTTTTCATCTTTTTACAGCGTGCCTTTTGCTATGATAGCTTTGTTATACCTGCAACAAAGTTGAGAATTATTTTTGACTTTAGGTAATATATTTAAGTAATATATGCATCAAATATTGGAGAGGTACCTACAACCTTTTAAGCACCTCTCCAATGATGAATAAACATTACTGCACCACCAATTTCTTGGTTATTGTACGGTTATCTTGCAGCATGTTTACAAAATAAACACCCTTCTCAAAATTTGAGGTATTTACCGTAAGGCGATTGTTTGCTGCGTTTACTTGATTGTTTTCGTACACAAGCTGACCAACAGTATTGTAAATGGCTATTTTAGTTGTCGCTGCGGTTGAATTGTCAAATAAAATAGTTACCTGCTCAGCAGCCGGATTGGGCATCAAACTAAAGTCTACATTTTGTTGCGTTGTATTTAAACCGGCAGGGCCTGTATTGGCCACCCAAACTATTCTGTCGCTTGTGATAGTTCCGGCAAGGTCTGTAACAGTTTCTTCCCAATGCAGAAGGGCAAATTTATTAATACCATCATACCACTCGTAAATAGTTTGGTTTTGTGTTCCGTTGAAAAGGAGTGGTACCGATATGTTAGATGCAATAGTTGTTTTTACTCTGATTACATTATTGAAGGCACCCTGAGGCAACAGCAGATTTCCACTTCCATCGGCAACGGTGTTTACCGTACCGGTAACACTTACCGGAAATCCTTGCACAGTAATATTGAAACTGAAATTATCTGTTTGTGTTGAGTTGAATGAAAATGGGAATGTGATGGTTCTGATAGGATCTGTAAAAGCGGTTACATTCACGTTGCCGCTGTCAGAATTTCCCATAAGTGTAAAATCGGTAGCGGTGTTTTTAAAAAATGTATATCCGTTTTGAATATCTCCCAATACAGTGGTATGACCGGTAACAGGAGGTGTGGTTACAATAGGTGCCAAATAACTGTCGGTTTGCACCACTGTATCAACATTCAAATCTTCGAAATTCCATACCTGATTAGCACCCGAAGTGCCCGGATAGATGCCGTTGGTATCGGTTAGGAAGTAGGTAAAATTATCGCCCGGAGAAGGAAAATGAAGTGAATTAATTGTTTGTGCATGCAAGCCCACTGCACCAATTAATGAAACTAAAGACAAGTAGATTTTTTTCATGAGATCATATTTAAGGTTAGTACTAATTATCTGATTCTATCGGCACTCCTCACTAATTCTTCATCTTTTCTAATGCCTCTGATGGCGAGCAAACAAAAGATGAGCGATAACAAAGGGAGCATCATTCCAATACCGTATGTTGTTGATAGTTCTGCGGTTTGAGCGGTGGATGAAATATTTAAGAAAGATTTGGCATTGTCGAAACCAAAAAACATAAGCAAAATAAAACCGCACAGCAGGATGATATTGAATCCGGCCAACCTCACCTGCTTTTTACGATTCTTAAAGCTAAAAATAACGACCGCTGAGTATACAATAATCAAAATATTAAAAGCCATCAATGCGTAGCTGTTAAACAATAACTCTTCACCGGCAGAACTGAGTTTATATAATCCTGTAAGGCCAAGATAATAACTGTTCTCATATGAGGAGAATGTTGCTAAGGATGTTGCAAATAGTATTCCTTGACATACCATCACCAACAATAAATAAACCGACTGAATTCTTTGAATCATTGGATAGAAATTATTGAACAAAAATAGAGAAGTTTTTTAATTATCAATACTTGCCTAGCTGTGCATATTCTTTCGCAAAGTAGGTAAGAATAATTTTGGCTCCTGCACGTTTAATGGCTGTTAAGCTCTCTATCATGGCTTTTTCACCATCAATCCACCCGTTTTGAGCTGCTGCTTTAATCATGGCATATTCACCACTTACATTATAGGCTGCAATTGGAATATCAAAATGATCGTTTAACAATTTTATCACATCTAAATAAGGCAAGGCGGGCTTTACCATCAAAAAATCGGCCCCTTCCTCAAAGTCGAGCTGCGCTTCAAAAAGTGCTTCTTTACTGTTGGCGGGATTCATTTGATACGTTTTTTTATCCCCAAATTTTGGGGCCGAATCAAGGGCATCTCTAAAGGGACCATAGAAGGCGCTGGCATACTTTGCTGTGTAGGCCATAATTGATACCTTGTAAAAGCCGGCATGATCCAACTCATTTCGGATGTATCCTACGCGGCCATCCATCATATCGCTTGGTCCTATGATATCAGCTCCGCATGCTGCTTGTGCCACTGCCATTCTTCCTAAAACCTCTAATGTTTCATCATTTAAAATTTCACCATTTTCAACTATTCCATCATGTCCATCGCTACTGTATGGGTCCATCGCTACATCGGTCATGATACAGCTTTCAGGAAAATATCGCTTAATCTCTCGCAGCGATTTGAGATACAATCCGTTTTGATTATAACTTTCGGTGGCATATTTATCCTTTAGCTTTTCGCTGATGTTTGGGAACAGTGCAAAGCTGCGAATACCCATATTCATGCAGTGCTCAATTTCCTTTAAAATAAGATCGCTGCTGAAACGAAAAATACCAGGCATCGACTTCACCTCCGAGCTGGCATTTTTTCCCTCGGTTAAAAACAAAGGGAATATCAAATCGCTGGTTAATACTTGCGTTTCCTGCACTATTTGGCGCACGGCTGCACTTTTTCTATTTCTTCGTGGGCGATGTATCATCATACTATTTTAATGAGTAGCAATTTTATAAACAGCTTGCAAAATGCCAATATCATCAAAGCTATTGGGGAGTGTACATTTTCTTATTCCATGCTTACGTAATTCGGCTTCGGTTGCGCCTCCCATTGCAATTACTTTTTGCTGAGCTGTTACTAAATGATTTTTAAAAAAGGCGTTTACATTGCTGGGACTTGTAAAAATAAGGATATCTGCTTGCGGAAGAGCAATATCGTTGTGCTCAATAGTTTCATATACAGGTAAATCAATCACTTGATCTTTCTTTACAAATTGATTTTGCACACTCCTCATACTGCCTTTGGCAATAGGAAACAATACTTTACCGTTGCCTGCACGCGAGGCAAACTGTCTTCCTATTATTTTTGTGTCGGTAGATTGACCTATGAATTCGGCCCGCTTACCAAATTTCCTAATGGCATCGGCAGTTGATTTACCGATAGCGCCAATCTTCTGATTTGTAAGGGCAGGGTTTTGCTTGAAGAAATTATCAACGGCATGTTTGCTGCTAAAAAAAATCCAATCGCTCTCGGGTAAACTCTTTATCGGAATTACTTTAAAACTAATTAGCGAAACGCCATTCACTTCAAAGCCCTGTGAAGAAAGACTGCTGTGCAACAACTGACCCGGAAATAAAATTCGGGAAATAAAAACACGACACGGTTGTACCGAATGAATGTGCGATACAATATCTTCAGCCAAGTGCTCTGCTGTTTCCTTTTCATAGTAACTAAAAATTGGGGCCTTGTCGGTTGGGTTAGCCTTGCTTACCCAAACCCTGTAAACAGGTATATCTTCGACATTAAAACCTTTTTCGCAATACACACCAAGCGGTAGTTGGCAACCCCCGTCAAATAAATTCAGTACTTTCCTTTCTATATCAATTTTTTGCGCTACCTCGGGTTCATGGATTACTTTCAATACATCAGCAAGCGCTTTGTCTGACTCTCTTATTTGCAAGGCAAGCACACCTTGAGCAGGAGCAGGAACAAATTGACGGGGATCAAGCTTTTCAACATGAAACTCATCCAAATTAAATTGCAAACGCGCCACACCTGCCGCTGCTAACATAATTGCATCGTATTTACCTTCCCTCAATTTTTGAATCCTAGTGGGTACATTTCCACGAAGGTCTTGCAATTGCAAATCGTTTCTGAATGCAAAAAGCTGGGTTTTTCTGCGTATTGATGAGGTTCCTACGCAAGCATTCTTTTTTAAGTTCCAAGCTTGACGCGTATCAAGGGCATTTTTATTGATGAGCAAGATATCGGCAGGGTCTTCACGCTCTGAGACAGCAGCTATGCACAAATTTTCGGGCGATATGGTTGGCAAGTCTTTGTGTGAATGCACAGCTAAATCAATACTTTCATTGAGCAAGGCATCTTCGAGCTCCTTGGTAAAGAAACCTTTACCTTCCATTTTGTCGAACGACAGGTGCTGAATTTTATCGCCTTGTGTTTTAATGATTTTTATCACACAATCGTAACCTGCTTGCGCAAGTTTATCCTTTACAAAATTTGCTTGCCACAAGGCAAGGTCACTTCCGCGAGAGCCAATAATGATTTGTTTGCTAAACACCTTATTTGTTTTGATGCCTCAAAGGTAATAATGTTGGCTGTATTTAATTAAGCATAATATCCTTTGCCATCTTCATAGGCACACTAATATACTTTTTCTCTACATAATTAAGCACTCTTGCAAGCACCTCTTTTGCTTCTTCGTCAAGATTTTCGATATCTTTGGCGAATACTGTTTGTAGGGCATTTTCGGTAATTTCCTTTACCTTTTCGGGAACATGCTTCATGGCCAATTCTACCTTACGCTCTTTGATTAATAAATTATAATCGGAAATTTTTTGCGCAATAATTTGACGACAAAAGTCAAGCTCTTTTTTGCGCTCTGCTAAATTTTTATTGGCCAATGACTGTAAAAATTGGATGTCGATGAACTTAACATTGAAAGCAGTTTTAATCTCGGGTGCTATATCATTGGGCACCGAAAGGTCAATGATTACTTTTTGATTTTTTTCACCGGCAAGCAATCGCTCATAAATTTCGGGAGTTACAATATTTTCGGCTGCTCCTGTGCATGATATGAGCACATCAAAACCTTCTTTGTAATGAACTAGCTCGCTTAAAGGATAAGCCATTCCGTTGAGATCCTCTGCTAGTTTTTCGGCCTTGCTCAACGTACGATTAAACACCGCAAATTTACCAAAGGCATGTTTTTTTAAAAACTTCGACATCAAGGTATTGGTTTGGCCGGCACCTACAATAATAAAACGAGCACTAGGCTTAATAGAACTCTCAATCAAATTGCGGTATGCAAGTGATACAATTGAAACTGGTTTATTGGCAATTTGAGTATTGGTGTAAATCTCTTTGGCTGTAACTATAGCCTGTTGCACAGCCAATCGAATTACATCTCCCGTGAGTTCAAGGGCGTGACATTTATCGTAAGCATTGCGCACTTGTGTGATGATTTCTCTTTCACCCACTACCAATGAGTCGATGGAAGAGGCCACCTCAAACAAATGCTGAACTGCACTATCACCTGTATAAATAGCTGCATGACGCACAGCAAATTCAATTTCATCTGTGGTAAACTGCGGAGCAAAACAAGTGAAAAATAATCGTAAAAAAACCTCATCAATAACCTCATCAGCAGTGATAAGAAATTCTACCCTGTTGCAGGTAGATAGGTACAACAACTCATCAATATGGCAAGTTGCCTTCAAGTGCTTGAAGCGGGAGGCATAAAAAGATTCTTCCAGGTGAAACAAACCAATTTTTTCAATTGGAATGTAGTTATGAGTAAATGCTATGCAGTATAATCTTTTCAAGTTGTTTTTTTAGCAATACAAATGTCATATGCTAAACATTTCTATTTGTCATAGTTTTGTCATAAAGCCGCACTCAAACATTAAAAAAATGTTGTAGGCTGAAAGTTTACAAGGGTTTCATAAAGAATATGATTTTTATCAATGTTTTGATTGATGCCAAACAAATTTGATTTCATTGTTGAGTTTAGTTTTTGATGATGCGTGCTTGCGGACCGACTCACACTAATTTTTATATCAACCATATAGGCATCCTTTAAAATCTTCACTCATTATAGTAGCCACCTGGAAGCAAGATATCGGTCGGTATAAATCACAATAAATTGTTTTACTTTGCATCTTTAAACCTATACATTTGGTGAACAAGCAGAAAATAATCAACGACCCCATTTATGGCTTTATTACCATTCCCGGTGATCTTGTTTTCGATATTATAGAACATCGTTATTTTCAGCGATTGAGACGAATCAAGCAGCTTGGTCTTACCTCCTATGTGTATCCGGGTGCGCTACATACAAGGTTTCATCATGCCTTAGGAGCTATGCACCTCATGCTCACCTGTATTGATACGCTCAAAAGCAAAGGCACCGAAATTACACCCGAAGAAGCAGAGGGAGCAATCATAGCCATTCTGTTGCACGATATTGGGCACGGCCCCTTTTCACATGCATTAGAGTCGGTAATTGTAAAAGATGTACATCATGAAGAAATTTCTTTACACTTCATGAATAAACTCAACGAGTATTTCAACGGTAGGCTATCGCTTGCCATACAAATATTTCAAAACAAATATCACAAAAGCTTTTTGCATCAAATGGTAAGCAGTCAGCTCGATATGGATCGACTTGATTACCTCAAAAGAGATAGCTTTTTTACCGGTGTGTCCGAAGGAATTATCAACAGCGACAGGATTATCAGTATGCTGCGTGTGCACAACGATACACTATCGGTTGAGGCTAAGGGGATTTACTCCATCGAAAAGTTCATTATCGCCCGCAGACTGATGTACTGGCAGGTATATTTGCATAAAACCGTGTTGTGTGCCGAACACATGCTGGTAAACATATTAAGAAGAGCTAAATATCTTGTTCAAAAAGGGGTAGAGCTCCCTGCCACACCTCCCTTTGCATTTTTTCTAAAAAATGAAATTACCAAACATCAGTTTTTTAATGATGTTTCGGTAGCCGAAATTTTTAGCCGGCTTGATGATTATGATATTTTTACTGCCATTAAAATGTGGCAATGGCATGATGACAAAGTGCTGAATATTTTGTGTAACAACATGGTTGACCGAAAACTTTGGCACATTGAAATTGGCAATAAGGCATTTGATGAAAGTAAAATGAGTGCTATCAAAAAAAGAGTGCAAGAGCAATTAAACCTTACTGCTGAAGAAGCATCTTACTTTGTGATTAGCGACTCTGTAAGCAACAATGCCTATAAACCCGGTGACGATAAAATTAATTTACTTTACAGAGATGGCTCTATGATTGACATTGCCGATGCAGCCGATCAATTAAATATTTCTGTGCTGTCTAACACTGTGGAAAAGTTTTTTATGTGTTACCCAAAAGAATGTGTGCTTAAAGATTAGTTTTACAACGATTTATTTTTTGAACAAAAATGGAATTTACAGTTGCTCAGATTGCCGCAATTTTAGGCGGTGAAGTAGAAGGTAATCCCGATGCAGTGGTAAACGCACTTGCTAAAATAGAGGAAGGAAAAGAAAAATCACTTACCTTCTTGGCAAATCCTGCTTACACCGAATATATATACACCACCGGAGCCACAGCGGCTATTGTGAGCAAATCTTTTGTTGCCGAAAAACCCATCAGCGCAACACTCATTAGGGTTGAAAATCCTTATGAAAGTTTTGCCCTTTTGCTGGAAACCTACAACAAAATAAAGCATAATAAGCAAGGTATCGAACAACCTAGCTTTGTTTCGCCCACTGCAGTATTAGGCAGCGAAGTGTATGTAGGTGCCTTTGCATACATAGGTGCTAACGTAAAAATTGGGAATCATGTAAAAATTTACCCACATGTTTTTATTGGTGATAACACACAAATTGATGATCATACCATCATCTTCTCAGGAGTAAAAATATATTCCGATTGTGTTGTTGGTAAACATTGCACCTTTCACTCCGGTGTGGTAGTTGGTGGCGATGGTTTTGGCTTTGCGCCCAACAGCGAAAACAATTATAAAAAGGTTCCTCAAATTGGTAATGTAATTATTGAAGACCACGTTGAAATAGGCGCTAACACCACTGTTGACAGGGCTACTTTAGGTTCAACCATAATTAAGAAAGGAGCAAAAATTGATAATCTCATTCAAATTGCGCACAATGTTGAAATTGGCGAAAATACGGTTATTGCAGCGCAAACAGGTGTTGCCGGCTCCACCAAAATTGGTAGCGATTGTATGATTGGCGGACAAGTTGGAATCATAGGGCACCTCAACATCGCAAAGGGAACAAAAATTGCCGCCCAAAGTGGTATTGGCAATAGCATTAAAAATGAAAATGAAATATGGCAAGGGTCACCGGCTTTTGCAATTGGCGACTATAAACGTTCTTACGTGATGTTTAGAAAACTGCCCGAAATGCACGCCAAATTAATGGCCTTAGAAAAGATGATGTTAGAAAAAAATAAAGCATAGTTTTGTAAAATTATACGATTGTTAAACAAACGATGAGCGAAAAACAAAGAACCCTTAAGTCGCCTGTAAGTGTTGAAGGCGTTGGATTACACACAGGAGCACAGGCAAAACTTACCATTCATCCCGCCCCTGAAAATCACGGATACAAGTTTAAAAGAACCGATTTACCCGAACAGCCGATTATTGAGGCCGATGTGGACTTAGTGATTGATACTTCACGTGGCACCACACTTGGTAAAAATGGAGTGAAAGTAAGTACTATTGAGCATGTACTAGCTGCCTTGGTAGGCACACAAACCGATAATGCTTTAATTGAAGTAACAGGCCCCGAAATTCCAATTATGGACGGCAGCTCAAAACCATTTGTTGATGCCATCAATTCGGTGGGACATACTGAGCAGCAGGCTATTAGAGAATACTTTGTTTTTGAATCTACCCTCACCTACGAAGATCCCATCAAGAAAGCCGAAATGTTGGCTGTTCCCTCAGAAGATTTTCGTATTACCGTAATGGTAGATTATAATTCACCTATCCTTGGTACACAGCACGCTTCGATGTATCATATTGGAGAATTTAATACGGGTATTTCGGAATGCCGAACCTTTGTATTCTTACACGAGCTCGAACAGTTGCTGCATCACAACCTCATCAAAGGTGGAGACCTCAACAATGCTATTGTGATTGTGGATAGAGAAATTGAACAAGATAAACTCGATAACCTGGCAAAAATATTCAACAAGCCAACTGTAAAAGTGCAAGGTAAAGGAGTGCTCAACAATACGGTTTTACATCATCAAAACGAGCCGGCACGTCATAAATTGTTGGATATTGTAGGTGATTTAGCTTTGGTTGGAATGCCCATTAAAGGCCATATTTTAGCAGCACGCCCGGGTCATGCAGCCAATGTGGCTTTTGCAAAAAAAATAAAGGAACTTGCCCTTGCCAAAAAGAAAAAGAAAGAAGAAGGATTTTTTGTTGATTTAAATGCAAAGCCGGTATTAAACCTGCAAGATATCATGAAGTTGCTCCCGCATCGTCAACCATTTTTATTGGTAGATAAAATTATGGAGCTTAGTGCCGACTGTGTAGTTGGGGTGAAGAATGTAACCATTAATGAGTATTTTTTTCAGGGACATTTTCCCGGTGAGCCGGTGATGCCGGGTGTTTTGCTTATTGAGGCCATGGCACAATGTGGCGGAGTATTGGTATTGAAAACGGTTCCTGATCCCGAAAATTATTTGACTTACTTCATGAAAATTGACAATGTGAGGTTTAAACAAAAAGTGGTGCCGGGCGATACAGTCGTATTTAAGCTAGACTTGTTGTCACCGATAAGAAGAGGTTTATGCCACATGAAGGGAGTTGCGTATGTTGCCGGAAAACCATTAATGGAAGCCGAAATGCTCGCACAAATAGCAAAGGTGAAATAATTAATGAATGCAATAAATAATACCCTATGATTCATCCAAACGCAGTTGTTTCAAGTAAAGCTAAAATTGGCAAGAACGTTGAAATAGGTCCTTTCAGCACCATTTATGATGATGTTGAAATTGGAGACAACACTTGGATTGCACCCAACGTAACAATCATGGATGGCGCTCGCATAGGCAGTGATTGCCGTATTTTTCCGGGGGCGGTTATCAGTGCTATTCCGCAAGACCTTAAATATAAGGGAGAGGTTACAACAGCCGAAATAGGCAACAACACTACTATTCGCGAATGTGTAACAATCAATAAAGGCACCACCGACCGTATGAAAACTACTGTGGGAAGCAATTGCTTGTTGATGGCATACGTGCATGTGGCACACGACTGTGCCGTGGGTAATCACGTTATTTTGGCCAATACAGTAAATCTTGCCGGTCACGTAACAATAGAGGATCATGTGATACTAGAAGGACTTGTGGCAGTGCAGCAATTCGTAAAAGTTGGGGCACATGCGTTTATTACCGGTGGTACACTTGTCAGAAAAAATGTACCTCCATTTGTAAAGGCAGCAAGAGAGCCCCTTTCTTATGTGGGTATTAATGCTGTTGGATTAAGACGCAGAGGATTTTCACAAGAAACTATACTCATCATAGAAGACATATATCGCACCATTTATGTAAAAGGTTATAATGTTACAAACGCGCTCAATGTGGTGGAACATGAAGCCCCTAAAATCCCTGAAAAAGATCAAATTATTGCGTTTATCAAGGAAAGCACAAACGGAATCATGCGTGGTAGTTTACAGTAAACTGTTTGGCCGAAATGGAGATTATTGCGCAAGGTGTAGGTAAGAAATTCGGAAACGAATGGATCATCAAAAATTTTAACCATCACTTTGAGGAGCACAAAGCATGCGTTATTCTTGGTGGCAATGGATCGGGCAAATCTACCCTGCTTAAAATTATATCGGGATTCATGCAGCCGGGCTCAGGCAGCATCATTTACAAGCACCAGCAGGTAGAAATTGATAAAGAAAATATTCATCGAGAGGTGAGTTATGCTGCGCCATATCTTGAGTTAATTGAAGAATTTACTTGCCTCGAAAGCATATTGTTTCATCAAAAATTTAAGCCGTTTGTTAATCAACTATCGGCAACCGAGGTGCTCGAGCTGAGCGGACTGCAACACGCTGCGCATAAAGAGTTGAAGGTTTTTTCATCGGGAATGAAACAAAGACTTAAACTAACGCTAGCTATACTTTCCAATTGTAAGGTATTGCTGCTCGATGAACCTTGCGCCAATCTTGATGCAAAAGCGATAGATTGGTATCAACAAATGATTGAAACCTATGCATCAACAAAGTTAATGCTGGTATGCAGCAATCATTTGACCTACGAATATGAATTTTGTAAGGAACAAATCAATACCGAAACATTCAAGAGTAACAATGTGATAGGTGAATGACAATACTCATTGACAGTGCCTACCGCGTGATATTTTAAATGATTGTTACAGTTTATCAATCACATTGGTATAACAAGCGTTAAAAACGACTAATTTTTTCACAAGCAACACTTTTATCCTTATTTTTGATTGCTAAACAAACTCTATGCAACGCTTGCGCATATTTATTAACAGATGTAAGAAACAAATTATTATTGCACTTATCGCAGTAAGTTCCATTGGTTTCTTTGCTTTTGAACAAGATAACCTTTTCGAAATCTCCAAAAACATCGACATTTTTGTGACCCTCTTTCGGGAGTTGAATGCCAATTATGTAGATGATGTAAAGACCGAGCAAATCATTCACAAAGGCATTGATGCCATGCTCGAATCGCTTGATCCTTACACCGAATTTATTGCTGAAAGTGATGTGGACGACTATAAAATGTCGCATGTGAGCAATGAATATGCCGGTATTGGGGCGCTTGTTCAGCAGCAAGATGGCAAGGTAATGATAGCCGAACCTTACTATGGCTATCCCGCACAAAAGGCCGATTTAAGAGCCGGTGACGTGGTACTCAAAATTGATGATAAAGATGTGTACAACAAAAAAGTAGAAGATGTAACTTCACTACTTAAAGGGCTCAGAAATACCTCATTAAAAATTACCATACAGCGCAAAGGAGAAGCGCAGCCACTGGTAAAAACACTTACACGTCAGGAAATAAAAATTAAAAATGTTTCCTATTACGGTACTATTGCCGATGGTGTAGGATACATCAGACTCGATAAGTTT
>JALRAS010000015.1:29903-37170 GCA_023262495.1 Bacteroidia bacterium
GATCAATACAATATCAGTTTTAGAAAGCGATACCACAAATGATACTTACCCAAAAATACCTATAGATGGTTTACCACACTGAAAATAATACATGGTATTTGCTTAAACACCGTTTGAAAAAAAGAAAAACAAAAAATAAAATCAGTGGTGCTTGACTTGCGCGGCAATGGCGGTGGAATATTGCAGGAGGCCGTAAAAATTGTGAACTTGTTTGTTCCAAAGGGCACACTCATTGTGTCGCAAAAAGGGAAAATAAAATCAAACAATACCGAGTATTATGCAACCGCCTCCCCTGTTGATGCCGAAATACCGCTTGTAGTGCTCGTTGATAATGGTTCAGCATCTGCTTCCGAAATTGTTGCCGGTGCTATTCAAGATACCGATAGAGGCGTAATCATTGGTGAGCGCACCTTTGGAAAAGGTCTTGTACAGCAAACGCTCAGTCTTGCCTACAACTCATTGTTGAAAGTTACTATTGCCAAGTACTATACCCCAAGTGGAAGATGCATACAAAGCTTGGATTACAGCAACAGGAAAGATGATGGCAGCGTGGTAAAAGTGGCCGACTCATTAATCACCGAATTTAAAACAAAAAACAAAAGAAGTATTTATGATGGCAGCGGTATTTATCCCGACATCAGCGTGGCTACTCCGGAGTTTCATTTGGTTTCTTTTCAATTGATGCAGCAATACCATATTTTTAATTTTGCTACCGAGTTCAGATCAAAGTATAATCAAATAGCACCGGCCAAAGAATTTACACTCAACGATGAGCAATACAATGCATTTGTAACCTTTGTAGAACAAGCCAAATTTGATTTCACATCGAAAAGCGAAGACAAATTATTAGAGCTTGAAAAGGTTTCTAAAAAAGAAAAGTACTACAATAACGTGAGTACCGATTACGAAAAACTGAAAGCAAAAATTGCAGCAAAAAAGAAAAACGATTTGCTTGTTTTTAAAAATGAAATTAAACAGTTGCTCGAATCAGAAATTGCCTGTCGTTATTACTATCAGGATGGAAGAACAGAGGCCTCTTTTAAATATGATGATGAAATAAAAGAAGCACAAAAAATATTGCAAACACCTGAAGCATATTTGGCAATTGTTAATGGCGAAGGCAAATATAAAGTGATAGGCAAGCCCGAGAAAGATAGTACACAACAAGTAGCTCAAAAAGAAGAAGAAACTGAGGACGAAGATGAGTAATTGAATGTTACTTTTACTCACACATTTTGTGCTATTATTTTGTTTTTTTGTATAAAATATTTCACTTTTACAAAAGATTGTTAGCATCCGATAAGAACCAAAATTTTATTTCGTTATTTGTCTCTAACCAATTAAAACATACATCATGAAAAAGCATCTCATCCTTATCTTTAGTTTGTTTTTAACTTTTCAATCGCTTGCGGGCTATGCGGCAGGTGTTGACGAAGTAATTACCAAATACGTGAATGCCTTAGGCGGCATAGATAAAATTAAAGCAGTTAAAAATGAAAAAATGGTTATTTCTGTAGATGCCGGTGGCGTTACTTACACGCAAACAATGTACAGAAAAAGACCCGGCTCTATTCGTTCAGAAACATCGGTACAAGGCAAAACATCTGTGCAAGTTTTTAATGGCACACAAGGGTGGAGTCTCGATCCTTTTTCAGGAAGAGAAACCGTAGAAGCCATGACAGAAGATGAAATAAAAGAAGTAAAAATGGAAGCCGATATTGATGGAGAATTGATTGACTTCGCCAAAAAAGGATACAAAGTAACCGATGAAGGCGAAGAAGATGTGGATGGCTCAATGGCGCATAAACTAAAACTAGTAACCGATAAAAATGATGTGGTTTATTTTTTCATTGATAAAGATACCGGATTACTGGTAAAACAGGTAAATAAATATAAGAATGAAGACGGCAGTGAGTCGGAAGGAACAATGATGTTCAGCAATTTCAAAAACATTGAAGGGCGCATGTATGCTTTTGAAATGGAAGTTAGTCAAAGCTATCAAGGGCAAGTATATAAAACACCTGTAAAGGTTGTTTCTGTTGAAGTGAATAAAGAAATGGGCGATGACCTGTTTCAAAAACCTGAGGTTAAAAAATAAATTCATTTAAATATTTCTCACATGCTAAAACATCACCTATGGCTGTTTATCGGCCTTTTTGCTGCTGCACCAATAATTGCACAAAGTCAGCTCGATGCTAAAATATTTGGCGATATCAAAGCGCGTCACATTGGTCCGTCAATCATGAGCGGACGCGTTGCCTGCCTCGATGGCGTGAATAAAAAACAAAGCATTTTATATGTTGGCACTGCCGGTGGCGGTGTTTGGAAAACACTCGATTTTGGTGTAACCTATAAAGCGGTATTTGATAAACATAACCAAAGTATTGGTGCAATTAGCATTGATCAAGCACATCCCGATACAATTTGGGCCGGCACCGGTGAATCGTGGACAAGAAACAGCGTGTCTGTTGGCGATGGTATTTACAAGAGTACCGATGGTGGCGACAACTGGAAAAAAATGGGTCTTGATAAAACAGAAAGAATCAGCAAAATAATTATTAACCCCAATAACCCCAATACAGTATATGCTGCTGCACCCGGGGCTTTGTGGAGCGATAGTGAAGACCGTGGCTTATACAAAACTACCGATGGCGGCAGCACTTGGAATAAAATTTTGTACATCAATCCACAAACAGGTATTTCTGATATCGCAATCGATCCTTCAAACCCCGATATTATGTATGCTGCTGCTTGGGAGTTTCGCAGAAAAGCATATGCCTTTAACTCAGGTGGTAAAAATGGCGGCATCTACAAATCAACCGATGGCGGTGCCACTTGGAAAAAATTAAGCAATGGTATTCCTGCCGGAAATTTAGGACGTATAGGATTGGCCGTTTCTCCCGCAGATGCAAATGTGGTATATGCCACTATAGAATCGAAAGAAACTGCTATGTATCGCAGCAACGATAAAGGCGAAACATGGACCAAAACAGGCACGCACAATTACATTATTGAAAGGCCTTTTTACTTTACCAAATTAATTGCCGACCCCAAGGACCCAAACAGAATATACAGAGCAGGATTAAATATGCTGGTAAGCACCGATGGCGGTAAATCATTTACGCCTTTCAGAGGCGGTGCACATGGCGATTATCACGATGTATGGATTAACCCCAATAACACCGATAATATTGTAGTGGCCACCGATGGTGGTGTGTATGTGAGCTACGATAGGGGCTCTAATTTTGCACAGCACCGCAACCTGCCTGTTGGACAATTTTATCACGTGGCTTGCGATAATGAAGAAAATTACAATGTATACGGAGGCCTTCAAGACAATGGTTCATGGATGGGTCCTTCAAGAACACTCACAGGTTCTATTGAGAACCGCAATTGGACTACCGTGGGCTGGGGCGATGGATTTTGGGTAGTGCCCGACCCTGCCGACAACAACTTTGTGTATAGCGAATCACAAGGCGGAGAGTTGCAGCGCTACAATAAAAAAACAAAAACAGCAAAAAGTATCAAGCCACTCGAAATGGCCGGTCAGCCGCGATACAGATACAATTGGAACTCTCCTATTGGCACAAGTCCTACTAATATAAATAAATTGTACTATGCCGCACAGTACTTGTTTGTATCCTATAACAAAGGCGATTCATGGGAAAAAATCTCTCCCGATTTAACCACAAACGACCCTGTAAAACAAAAGCAGGAAGACAGCGGAGGGCTTACCTCTGACAACAGCAGTGCCGAAAATCACTGCACTATTTACAGCATTTCTGAATCGCCACTCAACGAAAAAGTAATTTGGGTAGGTACCGATGATGGCAATGTGCAACTCACTAAAGATGCTGGTAAAACATGGAATAATGTAGTAAAAAATATCAAAGATTTGCCTGCCTTTAGTTGGGTAAGCAGCATTGATGCAAGCCGCTACAGCGAAGGAACTGCCTATGTTACCTTCGACAATCACACACAAGGCGACATGAATGCTTACGTGTACAAAACTACCGATTATGGAGTAACCTGGACACGCTTGGGTGGCAATAGCATTAAAGGTTATTGTCACGTGGTAAAAGAAGATTTACAGAATAAAAATTTGCTTTTTGTAGGTAGCGAATTCGGGTTGTTTTTAACCCTTGACGGTGGTGCTAACTGGGCACAACTCGATCACAACAACAACATTCCTAACGTGGCCGTTCGCGACATTGCCATACATCCAAAAACCAATGATTTAGCGCTTGCCACACATGGCAGAGGCATCATGATTGTGGATGACATTACACCGATACGTGAGCTCACACAAGAAATTTTAAACAGTAAGTTTCATGCCTTTGCTATCAAGCCATACTTTTATCCTGAGTTTGGTTTTGATGCCATTAGTTTTGGCGATGATGAAGCAGGCTTTATTAATCCGCGCTCAGGATTTGTGTTTACCTACTACCTGCCTAAAAAGCACATGGGAGGCGACTTTTATGTAGATGTACTCGATGAGCAAAACAAAAAGATGTGCTCCAAAATTGCAAGCAAAAGAAAGGGGATTAACATGCTCGAAATTGATTTGCAAATTAAAGCGCCAAAGATGCCAACAGGGCCTTCGGCTGCTTATGCAGGGTACTACGGGGCTCCGCTCAAAGCCGGCAATTATAAGTTAAAAGTAGTGAAAGATGCAGATACCACTTATGTTCCGTTTAGCATCATCAACAATCCAAACAGCGAGTACACTGCGGCCGACAAGGAAAGCCGACATGCATTGATGATGAAAATTTACAAGCAGTGCAATGATTTTACCTACAGCATCAATAGTCATGATGATGTAAAAGCAAAGTTAAAAGCATTGGAAAAAGAATTTGCATCGAATGAAAAAGTGAAAAAAATGTTGAGCGAGTATGCCTCAAAGTTAGATGCGCAGCGCAATTTGGTGGTTGATAGCAAAGAAGGGATGATTACCGATGGCAACAAATATTTGCGTGATAAATTGAGCAATTTATATATACAGGTGGTGAGTTATCAGGGCAAGCCAAGTGCTACGCAATTCGAAAAATCAGAGGCATTTGCCAAGGATATTAAAGACAACGAAACAGCTTATGCAGCTATCGACAGCAAGTACATGACAGCACTCAACAAAGAGTTGAAAGCCGCAGGCAAACCCGAGTTGACAGTGATGACCCGCGCGGCTTTTGATGAGTTGAAGTAGAGGGGAAAGCATAACATTTATTTTGGGTTGCAAGTAGAAACGAAATTTGAGTATATTTTGTCTGCCGAGTGTTAATAATGGCATCAGCTAATTTTGTGATATCTGCTTTCAAGTTTTATATAATATCCCCAAATTATAATCATTAAGCGCGGGAGTGTAATGTAAAATGTAAGCACTTAAAGCATCTGATAAGCGTTAATACTTGAAGCATGCAAAGAAGAAAAATTATGGTTTGTGAGCTGTAGAAGAGTATTCAAGAATAATGTTATCTTTGAGTAGATTAATCGCTAAATAAATTAGTTATGCGGCTGCCTGAGTCAAATGAATTGCCAGTAAATCTGCTATCTGCATGTTTCAATAATAAATCGACAACATACAAGTACTATTGGCTTTTGTCAATTTTACAAGAAGTTGAAATTGGAAAATCTTCGCTTGACAAACAGCACTTATTTGCACGAATGATTTCTAATGCTTGGTACACCGTTAATTATTTTCATGTTTCTTTCGGCAAACGAGATTTAATTCAAGATACAATTCGTAAAATAAATTCTCTTGAAACAATAACAATTGATGAGAATTTAGATTCAGTGTGTCAAAAACTGATATTAACAAAAAATACAGAAACAAGAAGACTGCTGAGGCACTTCGATAAAAATGTGCCTCATTGGTTTTTAAGTCCTTGGTTTCCTAGAATGAGGAGAGCAGAGATTTATAATACTTCCAAAAAATTCAGCGAAAATTGTTTGTATGCAATACATGATGAAAAGATTGAAATTAATCCATCATGGAAAAATTATCTTATTTCGAATGCACGAGTTTTAAAAGATTTCTGTTTCTGGAATTTATCATTGTATCTGCAATCAAAAAATCCCAATGTACCTGATATTCCAAATAAAATTATTAAACCTGCGAGACGAAATAGTTTAACACAACAAAGAACCAATTTTTGGGATTTGGTTGTGAATGACCTTGGCTATGTGAAATGTATATATACCGATAATATTCTCACTATAGGTAATTATGCTGTTGAGCATTTCATTCCTCATAATTTTGTTTCGCACGACTTGATTTGGAATTTGATCCCTGCTGATAAATTATTCAATTCCACCAAGAGTGATAAACTACCGCCTATTGAAATATATTTTGATAAATTTTTTAAGTTACAGGAATCAGCAATTAATATTGTTAGTAAAAAATACCCCAATAATAAGTTTCTACAGGATTATCTAACAATTTTTCAAGACTTGAGCGAAATTACTCAAGATAGGTTTAAAGAACGTATTCAACCTTTAATAACAATTGCCTCAAACAATGGCTTTGAATTTTTTATATGATCGAACAAAACCCCTACTATTATCTCACCGCCAAAGAACGAGACTCACTCTCATTCCCTGCTAAATTATTACTCAATAAAAATTTACTTGTAGGCCATGTGTTAGATTTTGGATGTGGATTTGGAAGTGATGTTAAACTGCTTCAAGCAAAAGGAATCAATATTGAAGGTTACGATAAACATTATTTCCCCGACTTTCCGAAAAAGAAATTTGATACCATCATCTGCTTATATGTGCTTAATGTACTTATGCCTGAGGACCAGGCAAAGGTATTAATGGAGCTCTCTCAACTAATTAAACCTACAGGTAGGGTGTATATTGCCGTAAGAAGAGATATTCAATATGAAGGCTTTAGAATGCATAAACTACATCAGAAAAAAACCTATCAATGCAATGTTGTTTTAAATAATAAGTCAATTTATAAAAACGACAGTTGCGAAATTTACGAGTATCAACACTACAATCAGATTAAAAAGAAAACAGAAGTATACTGCCCGTTCTGCAGTCCTGATTCAAAATTAGAGTTGATTTCAGAAACAGCAACTGCTTATGCGATTTATGATAAATATCCTGTAAATAAAGGCCATGCACTGATTATTCCCAAGAGACATGTTGCAGATTATTTTGAGATATCTTTTAAAGAGCAAGCTGCCTGCTTATTGCTGCTTAATCACGTGAAGGAAATTGTAAAGGCGACATATAATCCCGATGGATTTAATGTTGGAATCAATAT
>JALRAS010000160.1 GCA_023262495.1 Bacteroidia bacterium
GATCAGGTGGAAGTGCTTACTTCCGTAAAGCAAAAGCCCAAGGAAGAGTGGTTGAATTTTGTGGTAACTGCCAAAGCTAAATCAAAAATAAAGGAAGCCCTCAAATCTGAGAAAAGAAAGAAGGCCGAGGAAGGGAAGGAGATGCTTTCAAAACGCTTGGTTCAACTCAAGGTTAATGTGAATAAGGCCAATCTCGAAAAGATTCGTGATTACTTTGCTGCGCCATCTTTGCTTGAATTATATTACCGCGTGGCTATAGGTACTTTAACCATTAAATCGATTCAGGATGCGGTTGGTAACGATGGTAAGGTAAAGGTAAGGAATGTGCTAGTTAAACCGGAACTTAAAACATTAGAGCAATTGGTGTCGAATGTACGCGGGAAGGCCGACATGTTGGTGATTGGCGAAAATCTGGATAAGATTGATTATAAAATTGCTGCTTGTTGCAATCCAATACCCGGTGATGATGTTTTTGGTTTTGTGACATTAAATGATGGAATTCAAATTCATCGTGTCAACTGTCCGAATGCCACCGAGTTGATGAGCAACTTTGCTTATCGTGTGGTAAAGGCCAAGTGGACCAACAAGGAGAGTATTTCTTTCTTAGCCGGAATAAAGGTAACCGGAACCGATGAGGTGGGCATTGTGAATAACATAACCAAGATTATTTCAAATGAGTTGAATGTAAATATGCGTTCAATTAGTTTTGATACCAATGACGGTATATTTGAAGGAACGATTATGGTATTTGTGAACGACACCAACCACTTAACCGAATTAATGAAGAAACTAAAGAAAGTGAGTGGTGTATTGACTGTAAGTAGGGTAGATTCTAACTAGGTTATAGCATTTTCATTCAATACAAATGGCTTATGGCGAAATAACAAACCACAGTTCAATAAAATTGGACTATGTTTTTTGTATCATGAGTATTAATTATTTGTTATTGGGGAAATAAGGGTTGCCTGCATAAAAAAAGCCCACTCACATGGAGCGGGCTTTTTTTGAATGTCAAAAAAAAATTATTTTTTGTCGGCTTGCTTAGTTTCAGCGTTTGCCTTTTGATCGCTTGCTTTTTTGTCGTTGCAAGATTTTTCTTCACCAGCTTTTGCACAAGCTTTTTCAGCATTTTTCTTGCAGCAAGATTTAGCTTTACTGCACTCTTTTACAGCTTCTTTTTTCTCTTTATCTTTTCCGTCCTTGTTTAGGTCAGCGGCAGAAACAGAAAGAGATAATGTAGCTACTGACAGAAATAAAAATAGTTTTTTCATTGTATGTGTTTTTAATGTGTTTTCTAAATTAAAACAAAGGTAATAAAAAATATGAATTAAATTACTGCATTGAAATATTTGTTAACCAATTTTAGTTTTATTACGCAGGCATTTGGTTTAACATCGGTTCAATTACTATATTTGGCCGTTTTTTAAAGATTCAAAAAATGACCGTTACCAAAAATGCCATGAATTTTGGCGCCCTACTTGGAGTATCAATGTGTGTTGTAAATGCAATTGTCATGCTGCTTGGTTTTGATGATACAAAAGGGATCGATCAATATATAGGTTATGCTCTGGTAGTAGTGGTTACTTATTGGGGCACAAAAACATTTCGCGATAAGCATAATGATGGTTTTATCAGTTACGGTAGCGCATTCTCCAGTTGTTTGCAAATTGCTTTTTTTAGTTCTATCATCCTCGCCTTCTTTATGTTTATGTATTTAAAATTTGTGGATGATAGTTTAATCCAAAAGATTCTTGAAAAAACGGAAGAGCAAATGCTCAATCAAAACACCCCCGATGACCAAATAGAAATGGCTATGGAGATGACAAGGAAATTTACTACGCCAATATTTATTGCCTTCACTGTTATTGTTGCGCAAGTAATTATGGGGTTGATTTTTGGACTCATCACAGCCATCTTTTTGAAGCGCGACAATCCTGATTTTAATAATTTTATTAAACAACAATCACAGTGATAAATGCCTCTATAGTTATTCCTCTTTTAAATGAGCAGGACTCACTCAAAGAGCTTGCATCATGGATTGATAGGGTGCTCACCGCGCATCAAATCAGCTATGAAATTATTTTTGTAGATGATGGAAGTACGGATGACTCTTGGCAAATTATTGAGCAGATGAGCGCAGCTGACAATAGAGTTAAAGGTATTAAATTTCAACGCAATTACGGTAAAAGTGCCGCGTTGAATACTGCCTTTAATGCGGCTATTGGTGAGGTGGTATTTACAATGGATGCCGATCTTCAAGATTCACCCGATGAGCTGCCTGCACTTTATCAGATGATTGTGAAAGAGGGATACGACTTGGTTTCGGGATGGAAGGAAAAGAGACATGATCCGCTTTCGAAAACTATTCCAACAAAATTATTTAATTGGGCAACGCGCAAAATGAGTGGTATTGAGTTGCATGATTTTAACTGTGGACTAAAAGCCTATCGCAGCAAGGTGATAAAAAGCATTGAAGTTTATGGTGAAATGCACCGTTATATACCCGTAATTGCCAAGTGGGCAGGATTTAAAAAGATAACCGAGAAATCGGTTACGCACTACGAACGTAAGTTTGGTGTAAGCAAATTTGGACTTGAACGATTTGTAAATGGTTTCCTTGATTTACTCACCATTACTTTTGTGAGCCGATTTGGGAAACGTCCCATGCATTTTTTTGGTTTCATTGGTACGCTCATGTTTATGCTTGGTGGTGGTGTTTCTATTTGGCTTATTCTCGAAAAAATTATCAATATCTATCGTCATGCCTATGTACGTGATGTTACCGATCAGCCGCTCTTTTACCTGGCCCTCATCAGTATGGTTATTGGCACCCAACTTTTTTTAGCAGGATTTCTAGGGGAACTCATCGCGAGAAATTCTCCACACAGAAATACCTACTTAATTGAGAAAGAATTGAATCTTCCCAAGTAAGATTGCAAAGCGCAGCCGATATGCGTATCAATACATTGCTCGTTAACAAACTGAAGCTAACACACCGAGAAATTAACGATATGCTCGATGAAGGTGCGGTATGTATTAACGAAGTTAAGGCGCAAAAAGGGCAGTGGATAACAGCGGCCGATACGATCTCATGTAGAGGTAAAATATTGCAAGAAGGACAAGCACTTTTTTATTTGGCCTATCACAAACCGGTTGGTGTAGAGAGTACGATGAATAAACGTATCACGAACAATCTTATTGAAGCCACTGGTATCAATCAATATTTTTTTCCCGTAGGGAGACTAGACAAAGCTTCGGAAGGTTTGATGTTGTTAACTAATGATGGCAATCTGTATCAATATATCACAGCAGAACATAACAAAGTTTTAAAAAAGTATTTGGTGGAGGTTAATCAGATTATTGATGAAAAATTTTTAACCGATATGTCGCAAGGTATTGAAATACTTGGTCGTTATACAAAAGCATGCAGCGTGCATCAGGTAAGCACTCATAGTTTTGAAATAAGCCTACTCGAGGGTCGTAACCGACAAATTAGACGCATGTGTTATAAGCTGGGTTATGAAGTAAAAACACTTTGTAGAATAGCAATTGGGAAACTCCAACTCAATCAATTGCCTTCAGGATGTTATTCTGAGGTAACTAAAGATATGATTATTTAGAACACACAGGTATTGTTCTAACTACTGATCATTGCTCAGTATATCAATATTTGATGAAGTTATATATAACAATGATATCCAACTTGGTGAGCAAATTCACAAGGCAGCTTCAACTAATTGAATTACTTCCGGGTGCCACAGTATGCGGTAGTGTCCGGCATTTTCAACAGGAATCAATTGGCAGTTTTTGAGATTTTTTGCAACGCGTTCGGCCTGCTCATAGGGAATAATTTGATCATTTTTATCATGTATAATCAATGCGTTGTCGATAGCTAACTTGCGACAAAGTATACCTGCGTTTAAATCTTTTATTTTAACATGAAACAGGTTTTCCACGTGCGTTTCCATCAAACGTTGAACCTTAGGCTTGATCCGAAGTAATCTGTAAAAATCATCAAATGCTTGTTGCATTTCGTTGGGTGTTGTGATCATAATCAACTTGTTGAGTTGTAAATGATCCTGTTGCAACAAGGCGTTCATTAATACCACACTTCCAAATGAATGTGTAATGGCAATATCGATATGACCTATTTGATTACAAATTAATGCAGCAGCAGCGGTGTTTTTAAATAAGGTTGTTTGTTTACCACCGCTTTGTCCATGTGCCGGACAATCAAAAGCGATGACCTGATAGTTGTGCGCATTCAATAGTTTTACAAAGGCACCTAAGCTACCGGCATTACTTTCCCAACCATGCACCAACAAGGCCTTTTTATTGCCTGCACCCCAAGTGTATTTTTTTATGAAACTATTTTCGAAAGCAATGTTTTCACTACTTGCCATTTTCAAAACTTCAACTTCTCTTTCTCTTAGTTTTTTATTAATGGGCGTACAAAAAAGTTGATAAGCTTGTTTAGCCGCTGTATTTGGCGACACTATTGATAGTAGGAATAAATAATTGCGGTAATACTTGAGCATAACAATTTAGTGTCAAAGGTAGTAATACTATAATGAGTACGAATACATATTTTTATGTTGCCGATATGGCGTCCTATTATCGTGAAAGAAAAAGAGGCGAGTTATACTAATGTGATTTGTTAATTATGCTCTGAGAAATAATGGTGTCTAAATAATACTTTTAATCGATGTAAATGCCTTTCTGATAAACCAAAGCTATTAGCACATTTTTGATGCTGAATTAAATAGTTTATAATCAATAAAGTATGCATAACTTTTTTTTGGTGGGTTTAACTATTTTTCTATTTTCGTAAAGTTTTAATAAATATTTAAATGAAAAAATTACTCAAACTTACATTGGTATTGGCATTGTCCGCCACTGCCTCTTATGCTCAAAGAAATTGTGGCACCATGGATCACCTGC
>JALRAS010000161.1 GCA_023262495.1 Bacteroidia bacterium
TGCGGTGAACCCTATGGTGGCTAAGGTTGAATCATATCCTGCTATTTGTCGGGCTAATCCTGAGTAACCTGTACCAAGTGAACCACTGAATGAGAGATTTGGCATCATTGCACCTTTGGCAATTTTAATGCCTCTCTCTGCACTTAAAACTCTATTTTCAGCTCCCTTTATGATTGGCTGGTTGGAAAGTGCTGCATTGTATACTTGATTGGCTGTATAGTTGAGAGGTAGCTGATTAGGGTCGGGCAAATTTGGGATGGCAATACTGAAATCATCAGGATTAACATTGAGTAGTAAAGCCAGATTTAATGTGGCCAAATTGAGCTGATTTTTTGCATTCACCACATTTAGTTCTTCTGCTGCAAGTTGCGATTCTGACTCGTATTGATTGAATTTTGGCAAAGCACCCGCATCCACTAGTTTCTTTATTCGCTGCAGTTGCACATTGGAGGTGTTTACCTGGTTTTGAGTAATATTAATTAATTCACGGGCAAGTGCAACCTGCAGAAAAGCGTTGGCAACATTGAGCGATACGTCATTTTTAGCGCGGTCAATATCATACTTACCGGTCAAGATATTAATTTGATTTTGTTTAATGGTGTGGTAGTTTTGCAAACCGTTGAATAAATTCCATTGAGTTTGTAATCCTACGTTAATTGATTGCACTCTGGTGTTGGCGAACTGGTTGGTAAAACGGTCAATAGTTTGACCAAAGTTATAGGCATTGTTGGCACCAAAGTTCACATTAGGCAGGGCATTGGCTTTGCTCTGTTTAAGATTGGCTTCATTGAGTTCATTATTCAGCACGGCTATTCTAACTTGCAGATTATTTTTCATAGCATGCTCAATACACTGCTGCAAGGTCCATTGTTGCTGCGCAAATAAGGAATTTGTACAGATAATCAATAGAAAAGGTAGGTAACTTTTTAATTTAGCGATACTCATAGTAGAAGATTTCAACTGCAAATGTAGATTTTCTAATCTAAAATTTTAATAATTTGGCGTTAAAGTTCTTATCATTGTGAGCAAATTATCAAATAGTTATGTTGGAGCAAGAGATAAAAAATGTAATTCGTGATGTCCCCAATTTTCCCAAGGAGGGGATTTTGTTTAAAGATATTACTCCCATCCTGCTAGATGCCTTATTGTGCGAAAAAATCACTTTGGCATTAGCATCGAAAGCGCGTGAGCATGGCGTAGAAGCCATTGTAGGTGTTGAAAGCAGGGGTTTTTTCTTTGGGATGACTGTAGCAAGAATGCTGCAACTTCCGTTTATTCCTATTAGAAAAGCTGGCAAGTTGCCATATACTACCATACGTGAGTCATATGACTTGGAATATGGTTCTGCCACTATAGAAATGCACAGCGATGCCCTAGTTAGTGGCCAAAAGGTGATGTTGCACGATGATTTGTTGGCAACCGGAGGTACTGCGCTGGCAGCGTGTAAACTGATAGAAAGAGCCGGGGGATTAGTGAGTTGTTTTTCTTTTTTAGTAACGCTTGATTTCCTGGATGGTCGCGAAAAGTTGAAGCAACATAGTGGAGAAATATTTTCCCTGGTAAGCTATTAATTTTCAATTAAAAGTAAACACTTTGTTCCTAGGCAGCTTAGATTTCGGGCCTGCGCACAAGACATTATGGATTGAATTACAGCTGCTAAGCGGTATTGCCCTCATAAAATCACTGGTGCGTTACATTCGTTACTGCTATTGATTAATTCTGGTTTAACATGATACCGGCAAAGCGATAGTTGGTATCACGTAACTCTGTACTCATTTAAATATGTTTGAAGGTATATTTATTGAGAGTATTCATCATTAAACGGATTAAAATTAGGTATGAATGTGTTGCAAGTTGCAAACCAAAAAAATGCCCTTTTTGATTTGATTTTTTTTATAATTTTGCACCCTCTAAAATAAGAAAAAATGGATTTCAGCTTAAACGAAAATCAGCAGATGATTGCTGACATGATCAAGAAGTTTGGTGATGAACACATTCGTCCGCAAATGATGGAATGGGATGAATCTCAAACATTTCCTATTGAGGTATTTAAAAAGCTTGGAGAGCTCGGTTTGATGGGCGTGCTTGTACCAACAGAATATGGTGGTTCGGGCTTTACTTATTTTGAGTATGTAACAGCCATCACTGAATTAGGTAAAATTTGTGGGTCAATTGCATTGTCAATGGCTGCGCACAACTCACTCTGCACCGGTCATATCATGGCATTTGGTAATGAGGAGCAAAAGAAAAAATATTTACCTAAACTGGCTACAGCCGAATGGATTGGTGCCTGGGGTTTAACCGAGCCCAATACAGGTTCCGATGCCATGCGTATGAAGTGTGTGGCTAAGCAAGATGGCGATTATTGGGTGCTCAATGGCACAAAATGTTGGATCACGCACGGCATCACAGGAAACGTGGCCGTTGTTATTGCGCGCACTGGCGAGCTGTTAGACTCTCATGGAATGACTGCCTTTATTGTAGAGCGTGGCACTCCTGGGTTTAATGCCGGAAAAAAAGAAAATAAATTAGGTATGCGTGCCTCTGAAACCGCAGAAATGATTTTTGACAACTGTCGTATACACAAGAGTCAAGTGCTTGGAAATGTTGGTGATGGCTTCATTCAGGCCATGAAAATTTTAGATGGTGGAAGAATTTCTATTGCTGCACTTTCATTAGGGATTGCCAAAGGAGCTTATGAAGCATCGGTAAAATATGCCAAGGAGCGCGAGCAGTTTGGGCAGCCTATTGGGAATTTTCAAGCGATTGGTTTTAAATTGGCCGATATGGCCACCGAAATTGAAGCAGCAGAATTGTTAACTTTTCAGGCAGCTTATTTAAAAAACAATCACAAAAAGGTAACTAAGGAAAGCGCGTTTGCCAAATATTATGCCTCTGAGGTGGCTGTTAAATGCTCGGTTGAAGCTGTTCAAATTTTTGGTGGATATGGCTACACCAAAGACTTTCCTGTGGAGAAGTTTTACCGCGATAGTAAGCTGTGCACTATTGGGGAAGGAACCTCTGAAATTCAAAAATTAGTGATTGCCAGAGAGTTGTTAAAATAATTTTGTTGAAAATAAGATAATTACTATATTTGCACCCTCAAAAATTAAAACCAAAACAAGAAAATGATCATAGTTCCTGTAAAAGAAAGCGAGCCAATCGACAAAGTATTGAAGAAATTCAAGAAGAAAGTGGAGAAAACCGGTATGTTACGTGAATTGCGCGACAGACAAAAGTTTACTAAACCTTCTGTATTGAGAAGAGAGGAGATTAAAAAGGCTGCTTACAAGCAAAAACTTAACCAAGTAGATTAATATTTACTGTTATCGATATCTGATAGCTGTAGCGATTCCGTTACAGCTATTTTTTTTGCGCTTAAGCCAACAAATTAGCGTGCCTGAAAAAAACTGATGATTCGATTAAGCAATTATTGTATTTTTAGGCATCGTAAAATTGCACATGTTCATCAAGGAATTTATAGATTATTTAAGTTATCAAAAACGCTTCTCGGTTCATTCTATTACAGCTTATCAAAAGGATCTTGACACATTTTGGATTTATGCGGGCAATGAAGGGTACCAAAGCATTGAGGAAATCAATCACCTGATTATTCGCAGTTGGTTGGTCAGTATGATGGAAAGCGGAATGGATGCACGCAGTGTGAACAGAAAAATATCTACACTAAAATCTTATTACAAGTTTTTGATTAGAGAAGGTAAGGTTGAGATCAATCCCATGTCGAAAATCATCAGTCCTAAAACTACCAAAAAGTTACCGGTTTTTGTGGATAAAACCCACATGGAAAATCTATTTAATTTTGAGGTGTTTGAACCAGGTTTTGAAGGGTATCGCAACAGAATGATTATGCTGCTTTTTTATCAAACGGGCATGCGTTTATCAGAACTCACCGGATTGAAAAAAGCTGACATTGATTTTAGCAATTGCCAGTTAAAAGTTTTAGGTAAGCGCAATAAAGAGAGAATCATTCCATTCACACTTGTGTTTAAAAAAGAACTCGAAGATTATTTACAAATCATACCTGCTGATTATGCACAGGGCTCTTACCTGTTTGCTCAAAAAAATGGCAAGAAGTTATATCCCAAGCAAGTGTACAATATAGTGAATGCGGCACTTTCTCATGTAACAACTATCCATAAAAAAAGTCCTCATGTACTGCGCCACACCTTTGCCACACACATGCTCAATAACGGGGCCGATTTAAATGCCATTAAAGAGATTCTTGGTCATGCTAATTTATCGGCCACACAAGTTTACACGCATAATAGCATTGAGAAGCTCAAGAATGTGCACAAGCAGGCACATCCAAAGGCGTGAGTTGAAAATTGTTTTTTTGAAAGGGTTAATGCTCTAATAATTGATATGCCTTTACCAAGCATCCACTAGCTTAACAACTTTCTCAAACTAACCTCATTCGCAATTAAATCTCGTAATGATGCAATAGCAATACGCTCTTGTGTCATCGTATCTCTGTAACGAATAGTTACTGTATTATCTTCTAGTGTTTGATGGTCAACAGTGATACAGTATGGTGTGCCAATCGCATCTTGTCTTCTATAACGCTTGCCAATGGCATCTTTCTCATCATACTGGCAGTTGAAATCAAACATTAAATTGTCCAGTATTTCTCTTGCT
>JALRAS010000162.1 GCA_023262495.1 Bacteroidia bacterium
AAGACTTACAGGTGGCGAACCTTTACTCCGAAAAGACTTTGACAAAATTGTTCAACAACTTGCCACACTGCCTGTAAACTTAGCTGTTACAACCAATGCCTTGTTGCTCGATAAACATATTAATACCTTGCAATCATGTGGGGTGCAACACATCAATATCAGTCTCGATAGTTTAGATGCCAAGGAGTTTAAACGCATTACACATACCGGTCAGCTCGATACAATAATGAGCAACATTAATCATTTATTGACACTGAATATGCATGTAAAAATAAATTTGGTAATGCTTAAAAATGTGAATGAGCTTGAAATCATTGATTTTGTAAAGTGGACCGAAAAATATCCATTAGACGTGCGTTTTATCGAATTTATGCCTTTCGAAAAAAATGATTGGGATAAAGAAAAAGTACTCGGGTATGAGCAGGTATTATCCAATCTATCCAATCAATTCGACATTATAAAACTGGGAGATGAGGCCAACAGCACCTCGCGCAACTATCAAGTTAAAGGTTATACAGGTAAATTTGGATTTATAACCACCGTTACGCATCCCTTCTGCGAAAGCTGTAACCGATTAAGATTAACTGCGGATGGCAAACTTCGCAATTGTTTATTTGCCAAAGGAGAAACAGATTTGTTAACACCCCTTCGCCTCGGGCACGACTTGCTTCCATTAATCCAACAAAATGTTTTAAGTAAAGCAGCTGCTTTGGGTGGCATGGATGACTTACAAAGCAACAGTGATAGAAGTATGATTCAGATTGGGGGATAAACCCACAAGTTGGGTTCAACCCAACTTGAGTAATAATCTCTCAATAAAGTTGGGTTTCAACCCAACTTTATTAACTACTCCTCCAAATCAAAAAAAGTAAACATCTCTTCGAACTCTTGCTCAAATGTTTCGATACGATGGTGCCGCTTTTGGTTTTTGATATACTTAAATACAATCTCAACTGCTGAATCAGATACAGAGAAAGCCCCATATCCATCCTGCCAACCAAACTTTTCATCTATCAATTTTTGCTCATTAATAAAATGTGAACTACTTCCTTTTACTTGTTTTATAACATCTGCCATAGATTTTTTAGGTGTCAATAAAAACAGACAGTGCACATGGTCTGGTGTTCCATTTACTATCCTTACCGGGCAACCTTGGGTTCTCAATTGCTCCCTAATGAAATCATGAATTATTCCTTCTGCATCAATATTGATAAATGGTAACCTATGTTTGGTTCCCCACACAGCGTGTATCCATATTCTTGTATATGATTGAGGCATTACTAGGATATTATTTGTTGACTACGTTTCATAGGTCGGGGTTGAAACCCCAACCTACTTCACCACCGAACCATTATTGAAGTCCTTGGTAGGTGTCATAAAACACAACTCGCCAGCACTATTTTCAGCCATCAAAATCATGCCTTGACTTTCAATCCCTTTTATTTTACGCGGTGCTAAATTTACCAGCATACAAATTTTTTGACCAATAATATTTTCAGGTGCATAATATTGTGCTATGCCCGATACAACAGTTCTTTCATCAATACCTGTATTGATTTTTAATTTCAACAATTTATCGGTTTTGGGCACACGCTCTGCTTCAACAATGGTTCCTGTGCGGATATCCATTTTACTGAAATCATCGAAACTGGTCTCGGCTTTTTGAGGTGCCAAATTCACTGCAGCTGTAGTTTCATCTTGTGCGTTATTCATTTGCTTTGATTGATGTAATTTTTCTATTTGTTGCTCAATAGCTGCATCTTCAATTTTATTGTATAATAAAGCCGCCTCCCCTATCACATGATCTGCCGCAAGCAAATGATTGTTCAATTGCGTCCAATCTGTTTTTTGCAAGTTTAACATGCCATAAATTTTGTGAGCGCTAAATGGCAAAAATGGTTCACCTAAAACGGCCAGGCAGGCAGTTAATTGTAATGAAACATGCATAATGGTGGCTACACGATCATTGTCCTTGCCATATAATTTCCATGGTTCAGTATCAGCCAAATATTTATTTCCGGTGCGCGCTAAATTGATAAATTCTGCCAAGGCCTCTCTAAATCTAAACTTCTCAATACTTTCGCTAATACGTTTTGGAGCTTGAACCATTTCGTTTAAGCAGTGTTTGTCAATATCCAATAAATTGTGCATAGCTGGCACTTTACCGCCATAATACTTATGTGTTAACACCAAAGTGCGATTAACAAAATTACCTAAAATAGCCACCAACTCATTGTTGTTTTTAGCTTGAAAATCTTTCCAAGTAAAATCATTATCCTTAGTTTCAGGCATGTTGCTGCATAGGGTATAGCGCAACACATCTTGCATATCTTTAAAATCATGCAAATACTCATGTAACCACACAGCCCAATTACGAGAGGTAGAAATTTTATCTCCTTCCAAATTTAAAAACTCATTGGCGGGCACATTATCTGGCAACACAAAATCTCCATGCTCCATCAACATCGCAGGAAAAATGATACAGTGAAACACAATGTTATCTTTTCCTATAAAGTGAATTAAGCGTGTGTCATCTTTTTGCCACCAATCTTTCCACGAAGCATTTTGATTAATTTGTTGAGCATATTCTTTGGTAGCAGATATGTATCCGATAGGCGCATCAAACCATACATACAATACTTTGCCTTCTGCCCCTTGCACGGGCACAGGCACACCCCAATCTAAATCGCGTGTCATTGCCCTTGGCTGTAATCCATCTCCGCTAACCAACCAGCTTTTGCACTGTCCGTATACATTACTTTTCCAGTCTTTGTGACTTTCAATATAACTTAATATTTTGGGCGATAATTTATCTAGTGGTAAAAACCAGTTTTTTGTTTCTCTCAACACAGGAGTTGCTCCCGATAGTGTGGAATGTGGATTAATTAAATCAGTAGCATTTAAAGTACTTCCGCAACGTTCACACTGATCACCATAAGCGTTTTCATTGCTACACACAGGACAAGTACCCATGATGTATCTGTCTGCTAAAAACTGATTAGCAGTTTCATCAAAATATTGTTTTGTAATCTCTTCGGTAAACACACCTTTATCATACAATACTTTAAAAAACTCCGCAGCTGTTTCATGATGTGTTTTACTGGATGTTCTCGAATAAATATCAAAACTGATCCCAAACTCCTTAAATGATTCACCCATCATTTTATGGTATTTATCCACTACTTGCTGCGGTGTAATGCCTTCCTTCTTGGCTTTAATGGTAATGGGCACACCGTGTTCATCGCTTCCGCAAATAAACAATACTTCTTTTTTATTCAATCTTAAATAACGAACATAAATATCGGCAGGCAGGTAACATCCGGCCAAGTGACCAATATGTACCGGGCCATTGGCGTAAGGTAAAGCAGCTGTTACTGTTGTTCTTTTGTGGTTAATTGTTGACATAGCATTTATCTTTTCAGAGGCTGCAAATTTTCTTTTTCTTATGCAAAAAATCGCTGACCTTTACTTTAAGTTTATAATTTAGCCCACAAATATAAGAGATAATGATTATACCTCCTTTCATTAAAAAAGGCGACACAATTGGCATTGCGGCAACTGCCCGAAAAATAAGCAAAGAAGAGTTGGGTGATGCCATTGCCCTCATTGAGGCGAAGGGCTATGCAGTGAAGCTGTCAACCAATTTATTTGCAGAGGATAATCAGTTTGCAGGTGCTGATGAACAGCGAGCAAATGATTTACAAGAATTGATCAATGATGCTGCCGTAAAAGCTATTATAATTGCCAGGGGGGGCTATGGCAGTATGCGTATTGCAGATCGCATAGACCTGAAGCCACTGCAAAAAAATCCTAAATGGCTAATTGGGTATAGCGATATAACTGTTTGGCACAGCGCCCTTCACTGTCATCATATAGCCAGTTTGCATGCAACCATGCCCATCAACTTCACGAAAAATATTGAAGCTACCGATACACTTTTCAATTTTCTTGAAGGCCAAGTTTTAAGTTATTACTACCCGATCTCCGACTCAGCCAACCGTTCACTCTTTAAAGAGGGAATAGCAACTGCTCCTGTTGTAGGCGGCAATCTATCTTTATTATATGCCATGCAGGGCAGCATTACCGATATCGACACTAACGGAAAGATTCTCTTCATCGAAGACCTTGATGAATATTTATATCACATCGACAGGATGATTGTAAGTTTAAAACGTGCCGGAAAATTTGAAGCACTTGCCGGACTTATAGTTGGTGGCATGAGCGACATGAAAGATAATACCGTGCCGTTTGGTAAAACAGCCGAACAAATTATTGCCTCGCACATCAAGGATGCTAAATTTCCTGTGTGCTTTGATTTTCCTTGCGGACATATCGATAGAAATCTTGCAATGCCATTGGGGCTCAATGCTACCTTGCTGGTAGAGCACAATCAAGTAAGTTTAACCTACACTTCTTAACATGCCCGCACATATTGAACTTGGAGAAAAAGGGGAGCAACTTGCGGTCAATTATTTGCGTGCCCTTCATTATAGCATCTTGGAAACCAACTGGCGATGGCAAAAAGCAGAGGTGGATATCATTGCGCAGATTGATCAAACA
>JALRAS010000163.1 GCA_023262495.1 Bacteroidia bacterium
ACAGTGCAAGTTGCATAATTTTTTTAACCTACGGTACAAGTGACCCGAAGACCTTTGAAAACGAGGTGTACCTTCCAATTTACGGTCAAACGGGTGTCTCCAAATCGACAACCAATTACACAGGAACTATAAGGTATTATCCAGGCGCAAGAGAGATCAACATTAATAGTTTAACTAGCTATTCTCCATCATATGGGGTGATTGGTCAAAAGGTGGTTAGATCATCAATTACATATTATGCCCATTACATGATTTTATCTGCCTTTGATAAGCAAACTATTAATGTAGACTTTAATAGGAGTATCAGATGGAAATTGGTCTCCAAAATAGTATCAGAGGACAATGATTTACGTAGAGCCTTTCCTTACGTTGTGCTTTGTAGTCAAAATTATATCGGAAAAAATAGTCACCAAAATATTATCTCAAATATAGAAAAGAATGATCCAAGATTGAGGTGGCTATTAGCTGGCTCGGCATTCGACCAGAAAGAAGAGAAGCAATCTATGCCAATTATATCTGAAAGGGAAATGATTATTGATAGATTAAAGGAGAAGCCACCAAGCCTTCAATCTTACAAATCAATCAACGACATCAATCAAGGTCAATTGGTGGCATTTGTAACAATGTACGACCAAGTGATTTACGGTTTTGTTCATGAGGTTTCCGGTAAAAAGGTGATGATTGAAACCTATCCAACGATAGGTAAATCTGTTCTTGAAAAAATGCATTGGAGCAAAGTATTTAGAATTGAGTGATCCCCAATCGGTATCCTTAAAACCGTATTAATAAGTATAAGTTAGTCATAGTTACCTACACTGGATATTCATATTTACAAGGGGTATTCACCGAAATTAATACCTCCTATGCCACTCCTTTTTATTTGCCATCGTATATTTGATTCAAATTATCCTGCCATGAGAAAAAAACTAACCCTAATTTTATTTTGCTTGATGCTTCAAGTAACGGTTGCGCAAAACAGCAATTGGTTGGCAAATGATCCTATTTGGCAGGTTAACAGCAGCTGCGCAGTTGGTTATCCATGTATTCGACAAGAAACACTTAATTATTACTTCATTGGCGATACGCTGTTGAATGGAATGTTATATAAACAAGTGTTTAAAAAAGGGCAGGGGCAATATAATTGGATGGCTGCGCCACCGGCTGCTTGCTCAGGTACATTCTCATACATTGACACAGTACCCTGCTATTTTTTGCGCGAAGCAGGTATGAAAATATTTCTGCGACAGCCGCTCGATACGGCTGAGTATTTACTATATGATTTTGATTTAGACATTGGCGATACGCTTCCTGTCACCTTCAACAATTTTCAAGCAGATATTTATGTTACTGCTATTGATAGTTTTTTTACCCCATACGGCTATCGCAAACGTTTTGCCCTTGCCGGAAATAACTCTGCCACACATCTCATTGAAGGCGTGGGTAGTAGCAACGGACTTTTTGAACCTATTCCGCTCATGCTCGAATGCGGCTACATGCTCAATTGCTTTAGTTTACATGATACTGCTTATTATCCAACATTGGGCCCTTCATGCAATATAGCAGTTGCGTTGCCAACAGTGAGCATGTTAGATATACTCACAGTGGCTCCCAATCCTTTTTCTAGTTATACAATTATTAATTCAAACAGGATGCTGCAAAAAGCTACGCTCACCATCAACAACAGCATAGGACAAACGGTAAAGGTACGTTCACAAATTACAGGACACAGCATAACACTTTTGCGAGAAGAGCTGCCACAAGGATTATACTTCATTCGTCTTACAGAAGGGAGTCAATTGATAGCTTCTCAAAAGTTAATGGTTACTGATTGATTGATGCCATCATACATTATTTAGCTCGTTCAACTTAAGAGGTATAAAAGTGTATTTATAAAAAATACCGCTGTTACAAAAACAAGCATCCTTTTTTGTTGAATGCTATTTTGCTAGGTGGGCATTAGCTATTACAAATTTATTAAATAGCTTTGGGCTGATTAATACCTACACTTGTCATAAATTAGTTCATGAGTTTGTGGTATAATAAATGCAAATCGTAGCAACAACTTGAGACCTAATGATGTATACTTTTAAAAAATCAATCATGCCTGCAATAGCTCTCTTACTCATGTGTTCGCAGCATGTTTTTGCACAAAAAATTTCTGTAGATACATTATCGATAAGAATAGCCGGAAGGTACGCAGGCACATCAATTCAAAAATTAAATTTTCCTGTGATTAATTCAGGGAATATTCAAAATGACAGCGCTATAAACAAAGACTTGAAGAATCGTTTTACCAACAATGAATACCCTGAAGTTTCTACGGATTCCACAATTATTAAATGGGCAGATGAGCAAGTGGTTGATCTCAACTTTGAGGTAACTTATTTAAAGGACGGTATTATCTCTTTGAACATCAGTGCTGAGGCCTGTGGTGCTTATTGCTCAGGATGGACAAACTATTACACCTACAACTATCTTACTGCCCAATACATCAGTATCGATCAAGTGGTTGACACCTTGGGTAAATTTAGAAATCGTGTAATGGCTGATAAGGATTTACAGTATCGTCAGCAAGGTGCACAACTGAAAACGAACTTAACCGATCGTTCAGGTGGGATTGATAACGAAACCTTCCAAATGATCAATGAATATTACCGCAACTGTTCGCAGTCATTTCACTTTGGGTCTTTTGCGCTTCATGATGATTATCTGGAAATTGTTGAAACTTGCGACCTTCCTCATGTGGTTAAGAGTTTGGCACCTGAAATAAAATTACATTATCAATACAAAGACATCGGTAGTTATTTGAAACTTAAACTTACTTATTAATTGACCATAAAAGCTGTGTCTGTGAATATGATTCACCACAAATGCAATTTTTAATTGGACTTTACAATATACAATTGGTAAAGTAAAGGCAATCACCCATAGTAACAGTTGGAAATACATCTTATACCTCTACTTATTACAAATCAGTACATGATTTTCTGGTATAATGTAGTTAGAGCAGCTGTTACAGTTCAATTTATTTGACTAATAAAGAAAGCGTGTCGGTATAAGGCCAAGGATTTACTCAACACCGATAGGGAATAAGCAATGGTCCAAATTTTTTGTATGGCTTGCTATCATTCTTCATTACGATTGGCATTTACCAATGTAAGTTTTACCTTGATATAGCAGGTGATATGCAATACTTAAAAAAGTACAATGGGGCAATGCCAAAATTGGACTTTTTTGAATGAGTAAACGGTTTTTTTATTTAAATTTGATGTAATCATTTCATCTGAATCCCCCCCAAAAAAAAGAGCATGCATTGTTTTGTAGGTATTAATTCTTTGCACAAGCAATTGATACAAATTTTACTATTGCTATTGTTGGGTACGTTGCTGATTATTGACAATACTCCCCATATCGATACAGTGGCAGATTATGTGTTTGTTTGGCAGCACAAGGGGCCTATTTTAAATTTTACCTGTGCAAAGCTTGTTATTATTTCACTTGGCTTCTGCCTTGTGATGATCTCAATCATAATTGTAATGAGGCAGGTACACATAAAAAAGATGCTTCAAAAAGAAAATCTGTTAACCATGATTTTGTTACTTGCAATTTTTCATATTGGATTTAAGAATTATCCCTTTGGGACAAGTGGGCTTCAGCATGCCAAACATGCAATCGAAAGTGGCTATTACGACCCCAAAGCACTCCTTAAGGAAACAGGATTTATTGGAGCTGTATGGTATGCATCAATGCTCCTGTTCATACCTTTAAGCATATGCTCCATTGCCATTTTACTACTCCTGTTGTTTTGTAATAAAGTAAATACAAGACAATTTTGGTGTGGTTTTATATTGTATTCGTTTAATATTATTTTGTTAATGCTAACCTCCAATTTTATTCAATGGCTGCTCGATTAAAAAAAAATGTTCGCTGCGCTCAGTTTAAAGCGATTAATCATTGCTTCATCAAGTAGGTACTAAAATCATTCTTTTAAGTGTACGATATCAGTATCTGAATTGGTATCATGATCCTGTATGTTGAGATTAAGTTTTTGTTAAATACTCAAAATAATTTTATCTGCTTATTGCTAATCTAAAAACCATGATTACTTTTGCACCGCTTTAGAGAAATTTACTCATGAACAACAATACTATCCATACAAAACATAATAAGTGCACAACAAAGATGAAGTGTTGCTGCATGGCAATGTTGCCTAAAACTTGATGTATCGGATAAAATAAGGAACATAAATTAGATTAATCCACCGATACAAAACGGTGGATTTTTTTTTACCCAAAACCCAATATCAATGAAACTAAATTTCAAACCAAAAACAATGACAAGTAATAAAATACATATGATCATGATGTGTTGCTGTAAGCATGCAAAACGATGTTGCCGTTAACCAACCTTTATATTGAAATTAAAGGCTTTACGGCATCACGTAAGGCCTTTTTTTATTTCCTTAAATCAACAACTATTAAAAAAATAAATACAATGAAAAAACAAATAAATAAGTGGGTAGTAACAC
>JALRAS010000164.1 GCA_023262495.1 Bacteroidia bacterium
GATCCTTCCTATGGTTGGTTGGGTGCAACCGGCACTACCGATGCAATTACACCACTCAAAGGTTTTGCTTGTGTCGTACCTGCAAATATAACAGTAGATGTTTCAGGACCTCTCAACAACGGACCAATTAATTACAGTGTAACAAAAGCATCTGATGGTACCAATATCATAGGAAATCCTTATCCATCGCCAATCAGTTGGTCTGCCTTCCGATCACACAATACTAATCTACAAACAACCTATAAAGCATTTGTAACCACTGGAGGATATGGTGGCTCATACGGAGATTACAACATTACAACAGGTTTGGGAACAAACGGAGTAGGTAATATCATTGCTTCATCTCAAGCATTCATGGTTACTGCTAATGCTGCGGGAGCAATACAAGCATTAAATACCGACAGAACATTGGATCTTAACCCTACCTTCTTCAGTCAGCCGGTAATAACAAATGATGTGTTGCGCATGGAATTGGTAACAAATAATGCACATGATGAGATTGTAGTTTTCTTTGCCCCTGGCTTATCAACAGACAATTTTGAAGTTGAAACCGATGCCAAGAAGATGATACCTTTCTCAACCACTCAATCTTTCTTATATAGTAAAGCAGGTAACAAGCAGCTTTCTATGAATGGTTTAGGAGCGTTCAATACTGATAAAATTGTTCCTTTGGGTATCAAGGTATCTACTTCAGGCATACATGAAATAAGAGCTACCGATTTAAGCAGCTTCCAATCAAGTGCCATGATTTACTTAAAAGATGTTGAAAATGGTACGGTTCAAGATTTGAGAACCAACCCGGTTTACGAGGTTAATCTTACTGCCGGAAATTATGAAAACAGATTCTTTATTCAGTTTACCCCTGCAGTAATGCTTAATAGTGAAAATGCAACGTGCCTTGGGAACGATGGTAAAATTATCTTGAGCTATAATTCTAACTCCTTGGTTAATGTGCTTATCAAGAACGAGGCAGGCAATATTGTGAGCAATATCAACAACTTTAACGGTCAACATACCTTCAACAACCTACTTGTTGGTAATTATGAAGTTATTTATACCCACGCTAATGGTTTTGAAAGTATTGACTATGTCACTATTGGAGGATCTCTGCCGATTGGGTTACAAGCTCTTTCATCTGCCTCACAAGCAGCAACAGGACAACAAATTATTTTCTCATCCACAGGAAATGCTGTAAACACTACATGGAATTTTGGTGATGGCGCAACAGCGGTTGGTAATAATGTAAGTCATGTATTTAACAATGCTGGTCACTACTTGGTAACAGCAACAGCTAGCAACGGAATTTGCGATGAAACAAAAGAACTGGAAGTTGAAATTTTATCTACAACAGGAATCGAGCTTGTTACGCTGCAAAGTGTGCAATGGTTGGTAAACAATCAGCAAGTGACTGTAAAGTTCAATACGGCACTTGCTGATCATGCAAGCATCGAATTGATTGATCTTGCCGGTAAACAAGTTTACAGCAATACCATCAGCAAAGGACAATTGCAACATAACATTGTTACAACTAAATTTGCTGAAGGCATCTACCTCGCAAAAATTACCTCAAACAATCAAGTATCAGTGAAGAAAATTGTAGTGAGCAAATAATCATTGCGTAATGAATGTAAAAAAAGGATGCTGAATGATTTCAGCATCCTTTTTTTTTATCCAAATTCTGCGTTAAAAATGCGACATCGTACAGGAAAATCATGTACCAATTTGTAATAGGTAAAGGTATAACTTCTACTGATTAATTCGGGTCAAATATGCCATGCTTAATGCCTTTATTACCTGAAAACAGTAACATGAGGCAATGCGGATATTGGACCATATTGAAAGTGCAATCGGTATTATTGACATAATTTATAAATCACATTAGTATTATTAAATAGCTTTTAGCATATTTGTGCTTGAAGAGTTTGATGCCATACTATAACACTGCGATAGTTGCACATCATCTAAATTTACTCGATCTCAAACTATGACAACATTGGGTGAAAATAATCAGCGTATAGAGGTTTTAGATGGTTTGCGCGGCATAGCCATATTTGCAGCGGTAATCTATCACTACGCCAATAATTTGATTGATGCTGATGCTTCTCAATTTAATCTTACGCTTAAATCTTTGACGCAGTTTTTCTACACGAGCATCGATATGTTTTTCCTTTTGTCGGGATTTTTACTTGGCGGCATCTTGCTCAAAAATAAACAGTCGCCCAAGTTTTTTAAAACCTTCTATATGAGGCGAGTTTACAGAATCATCCCATTGTATTTTTTATTACTTTTTGTGGCAGGTATAATTTGCTTTGTGGGTATAGGCAGAGGTACAGATTGGTGGTTTCATCAAGAATTGCCCTTTTGGATTTATTTCACTTTTTTGCAAAACATATTCATAGGAATTACCAATTCCTTGGGTAATGCTTGGTTAAGTCCAAGCTGGTCGTTGGGGGTAGAAGAACAGTTTTATCTTATTATATCCTTTCTAATATATTTCAGTCCAAAACGAACACTGATCTTTATTTTAACTGCAGGCATTATTGCCGCTCCAGTTTTTAGATATCATGCCCCAACGGTGTTTGCCCTATCTACCTTTACCTATTGCCGCTTCGATGCCCTTTTCGGTGGAATTTTGCTAGCTATTGTATATCAGGATGCAGTATGCGTTTCATTTATTAAAAAGCATATAGGTAAACTACAAATACTCACTCTTGGACTTTTTGCCATAAGCTTTTTATTTTCGGTTGGTAAATGGCACATGGCATTGTATCTTACCAACTCATGGTTTACCATCATTTATGCAGCAGTAATCTTATTAGTTTTAATAGACTCCCAAAATATTTTTCACAGGTTAGCCAGCTATCAATTTTTTGTTAGGCTTGGACTTTATTCATTTAGCATTTATTTATTTCATGAAATTATTTTGGGATTATTTTTCTTTTTGATACCTGGTAAGTTACCCCAAATTCATAGTGTAGCGGATGCTTTAATGGTGGCATTATGCGCCATACTGACCTATTTTGTTGCACGCTTTTTATACTTGTATCTCGAAAAGAGATTTATGGCCTTGGGGCATCAATACAACTATTGATTGCCATCTGTGAGATCTTTTCAGCAAAATTAGCTTCAATTCTAATCCAAGCGCATTATTAACATTCGGCATTAACATAGATGTTGAAATTGTTAACAAATTATTTTTAAAAAATATTTGCGTATTTTAAAATGTTTTGTACATTTGTGATCAATAAGTATAAAAATCAATTAATACCCAATATATTATGAACAAAAGTAAATTCTTTTCCGTAGCACTTTTGACAGGAATCATGGTTCTTTCTGCATCAGCGTTGTTTGCAACTCCTCCAAGTGCAACCCCAATTGATGGTGGTTTGTCGCTTGTTTTAGGTTCTTGTGCCATCTATGGTGCCAAGAAAATAAGAGACGCTCGCAAGAAAGCTTAACCACACAATCATACATTTAACCTCCTTTTCAAAAGAAAGGAGGATTTTTAGTTTATAGATGTATGTAGTCTAATTTACATGTCGAATTTCGGTCAGCGTGCAAGCGATGGCTGCGATACCGAAGTACTAAACTGCAAACCTGTTAGAAATTTGTATAATAAACACGAACTTCCAAATTAACACATAACGAGCGGTCATCGCCTGTATGCTGCTGTAGGCTTGTTGTTGTTGGCTGACAAACTACCATCTAAGACACAATTCATCCGGTGTCAAAACAAGTATTTCACTGTCACGAAAGTCTTTAATGTTACGTGTGACAATGCAATCAATTTTTTCCACAGAGGATGCACAGTATATTTGAATTGAATCTTCAAAATCCTTATGTTTTGAACGTAATCCTTTCTTCAATACGTCTGTGTCGACTGCTATAACTGTCACATAATCTAGTAAAGTGTATAAAACATCACGTAGATTTTTTTCTTCAAGATATTTTTTTAATAGATAATGTGTTGTCGCAATAGAATGAGACGATGTAAATAATTTAATTTTCTTTTCTTGGTATAATAGCAAAAAATAGTTGGTAAAAAGTTCTACACCCCATGCCATTAAAGGGTTATTAAGAAGGATATTGAAAGTGGTTTCAATATCTTTTTTTTGAACATGGAAAATTCAAAAAAAAGAGATGTTGGGGCTGTAAAAGTTCTTCAGTAATAAAATGGGGTAAACAAAACAATAAGCAACGATTTAAGTGTAAATCATGCGGTCTTTTATTTACACGAACAAATAAATCTGTAAAACAAAATAATCAATTTGTATGGTTCAAAAAGTGGGTTTTACACCGTCAAACCATCAACTATTTAAGCTCTGAAAGTGGCTACAGCTCTAGAACACTAAAAACATATTTTCACAACTATCTTTCCAGAGCTCCTACCTTGCCTCTTCATCCAAAAGAACAATTAAATTTATTGATTGATGGTACATATTTTAGT
>JALRAS010000165.1 GCA_023262495.1 Bacteroidia bacterium
GGCAATTCGAGAGGTGTCTTTAGCTGTTATTTGAATTTGATTTACGCAACCTTTAAAAAGGTAATAGTCCTTTGGGGTAATTGTATACTCATTATCGGGAAGTCCTTTGACAATGAGTTGAGGCATATTGTCAGTTTTATTTTTGTTCTGCGCCATGCCGGTAGCTTGCGCAATAACAAGTAATGATAATAGGGCTATTAAATTTTTCATAAATTCTTCAATAACGCTTCGAGTTTACCGGAGTTAGTAGTGGTAAATTCAGGCGTAAAGGTATATTGATTTCTTTTACCTTTTACTTCTCCAAACTTCTCTTTTGATAATAGCGCAACTTCATTATTTTGTGTAAGTATCACCAAAGAGTTTTCAACCTCAGGATTGTATTGAATCTCATCACCCGGATAAAATGTAAATACTGCATTTCTACTATGTTCTACCAGAAAAACGTTACTAACATTAACAAATTTACCATTCTCATATTTGAATTTTGCTGCTAAACGTGCGGGTTGCGGCAACATTTCGGGGCAATCTGAATTGTAAATTCCTAAATTTTTTACCTGAAAAGTACGGTAAACATAGTTGCTTGCTACTGCTGTTGTGATGTCAAAGGGATCCATCTCTTCAGTAAAATTATTATATCTTTCCATCATTGCGGCAGCCACAGTTTGTTCTTGCTGCAGTTTCTTTGATAAGAATGATCGTGAAACAGAACTTCCGCCATAGTATAATTCTTTATTTTTAGCCATACGATTGATACCGGCATTAATCACATCGTTCATATTCATGATTACGGGTTGGGTAAGAACCACTGTTGTTTCATTACCTTTATACAAGGTTACTTTGTATTCTCCAAACACATCTGAACGTTCAAGTTCTATAAAGTCCCAATAGGTGTTGTAAGGACTTACCTTAAAATTTTTTTCTCTGTCAGATAACTCAAATACCACATCTCTCAAGTTGCTCAACTCCGGAAATTCACTTATGTCAGCATGAATTTTAAACTGTTCTTTCTCTTCATTATATAACTTTGGTTGCACATATCTGGGGGTGTCAGACGCAGCAGGTTGATTAAGAATATCCTTAGGCATTTGCCACTGAACATCTTTGCCCATATACTGCCAACTTTCATTAGTATTGCCCATATAGTATTGATTGAATTTAGTTTGGGCTGTATCAAGCGAAGCTAAATTTACTGCAATTGATTTGCCTGATGCAATGCGTAATTTTTTACCATTCTGTTTGGCATCAATCTCGAACATTCCGGCAGATTCAAAATGATAACGAGTTCCGGCAGAGTCATAAGTCATTGGTATGCGCGAAAGGATAATTTCGGCAGGATGGTGAAACTCGCGATAGCTCAAGTTGACCTTTCCGGTAACTTCATTTCCTAAACTGTCAATAAATGCATTTTTGGGAATTGTAATCAAAGAGCCTCTGTCACTTACAATAAAGGTGTCCTTGTCGGTATTTATTTCAAATCCGGCAAATGCAACGCCCTCAATTTTGAGTTTTTCCACAATTACCGGCTTGCTTTTTATGGGCTCGTTGTTCAACATCACAACTGCTGCAATAATTGCCGCACAGGCAGATACAATGATTGCTCCTGTTTTGAAAATTTTTTGCTTTTTCATACGCATTGATTTTTGTTTAACCTGAGAAAAGTTTTTTTGAGCATTGATTTCATCTTCCGATGGATTTTCCATGTCTTCAATAATTTTATAATTTTTCATTGTTTAGATATTGTTGTTTGAGAAGGCGAGTTTCAGTTTATCTAAAACTCTGTATGTTTTTACTTTTGCATTGTTCTCTGTAATTTCAAGTATGCCTGCTATTTCAGCGAAGGACTTATCATCAAAAAATCGTAACTCAATCAATTCCAATTCAGGCATGCTAAGATATTGAAGGGCTATCGCGAGTACTTGTTTTAGTTCGGTTAATTCTTTCCCCGTTTCTGCGGCTATTTGTTTGATTCCCAATTGATCGATGCTTACAATTCTGCTTTTAGTTGATTTGCGGTAGTACTGATTGATTTCATTTGTGGCAATCTTGAATAGCCAACTTGAAAATGGAACGCCCGTTGGCTTGTATTTTTTTATGTTATGAAGTGCAGCAGCAAATACATTAGACACCAGGTCGGCAACATCTTTTTTGTCTTCTATTCTTCGATAAATAAATTTCCAAATTGATGCGTGGTGCTTATCGTAAAGAGGTTCAAAAAATTTCGAATCACTCTGTGATTTGATAATCCATTCGTATTCTTCATTAATATTTTTCATATGTATGAAATGTCTGCGCTTTTATATTACAATGCACATCTATGCAAAAAGATACAACTAATATTAAATTTTTTTCAGATTTATCCCAAATTCCGCATTGGAAAATTCGGAATCGCTATAATAGTTGTAATTCAATCCATTGGTTCAATGGATTGAAAACACCTGCAAAGCTGGATTAACTTCATAAAATTACTGGTGCGAAACATGCGTAACTTCTACTGATTAATCCGGGTTTATCCCAAATTACACATTTTCTCAAGCCGAATGTGGGTTCAAATAAGCTATACCTCAACTGCCGGTATAAAATTGAAAAAGGGAAAAGAATTAATTATGCTTAAACGTTTGGGGAACCTACAAAAAACAGTGTATATTCTATCATAATTATTGCTGCCGGCATTCGAATCGCTATGCTCAGGCAATATGAAACATACTTGCTAACCGATTTATGATTGTTGCGCAGTTCCTTTGAACGAAGGTTTACGTTTTTCTAGAAATGCTTTGGTGCCTTCCTTAAAGTCTTGGTGCTCAAAGCATTTTCCAAATTCATCTATTTCAGTGGCATAACCATCAACACCATCGGTATAGTTGGCGTTGATAGCCACAATGGCATGACGAATGGCCGCAGGACTTTTGCTCTTGATTTTTTCAGCTATTTCATTCACCTTGTTCATTAACTCACTCTGTGGCACCACAGCATTGAGCAAGCCAAGTTGTAAGGCCTCTTCTGCCTTAATCATATCGGCAGTTAATATTAATTCGAATGCCTTGCCTCTTCCGGCTAATTGTGCCAAGCGTTGTGTTCCTCCATAACCCGGAATAACACCGAGTGTTACTTCAGGAAAACCCATTTTGGCATTGTCTGACGCTACTCTGATATGGCAGCTGAGTGCTAACTCAAATCCACCACCTAAGGCAAATCCATTTACTGCCGCAATCACTGGCTTTGGGTAGTTTTCAACGTAATTGAATAAAAGTTGATGTCCGTTTTTGCTCAACATTCTTCCTTGCTCACCACTGAAGTCGGCAAATTCAGAAATATCTGCACCGGCTACAAATGCCTTTTGTCCTGAACCTGTGATGACCACCACCTGAATATCATCATTGTGCATATTACTTTCGAGCACATGGTTTAATTCACTTATCGTAACCGTATTCAGTGCATTTAATTTATCCGGTCGATTGATGGTAATAAGAAGTGTTCTCTCACTGATTTCGTGTAGAATATTTTGATAGCTCATAAGTTAATGTTGCGTTAAAAATTACGGTTAGTGCTTACCCAATTGGTAATGTAGTCAATTATCTCCTTGGTATCGGTACCAGGAGCAAATAGTTTGCCCACGCCAAGTTGCATCAGTTGTTGCATGTCGTTTTCCGGTATGATGCCACCCCCTGTAAGCAATACATCATGCAATCCTTTTTCCTTCATCAAATTAATTATTTTTGGAAAAACAGTGTTGTGTGCACCACTTAAAATACTTATTCCAATGGCATCTACATCTTCCTGTAGGGCTGTATTTACAACCATTTCAGGCGTTTGACGGAGTCCGGTGTATATTACCTCCATACCGGCATCTCTTAAAAAAGAGGCAATGATTTTGGCTCCGCGGTCGTGACCATCTAAACCAACCTTGGCAATAAGAACCCTGATAGGACGATTCATAAGTTAGGAATTAGGAAGCTGTTTGTGTTGTATTAATTTTGAGTAAAGTAGCTAGTTTTTCAATGGTATAGTCAACCTCTTCTTTGGTGTTGTATTTCGAAAAAGAAAATCTAACTGACGGTCTTTCCATATCTGATTTAATACCTCTAAGCACATGTGAACCTTGATTGCTTCCGCTGGTACAGGCGCTTCCGCCAGAGGCAGAAATGCCTGCGATATCTAAATTAAACAACAGCATTTCAGCATTTTCTGATTTTGGGAACAACACATTTAAAACGGTGTAAAGCGAATCTCCGGCTGAACTACCATTGAAGCCAACACCCGGAATGCTTTCTTTCAGCCGAGCAATAAAGTAATCTTTAATTCCTTGTATATGGGCATGATGTTCTTCCATGTGACCGTAAGCCAATTCAAGGGCTTTGGCCAAGCCCGCTATTCCATAAACATTTTCTGTTCCACCGCGCATGTTTCGCTCTTGTGAACCACCGTATATT
>JALRAS010000166.1 GCA_023262495.1 Bacteroidia bacterium
ACCTCTATCATTCAAAATTCATCATTCCTTGTTTCTTGTTCAATATTAAATTCAAATTTCACATTAATCCTCCAAAGCTCCAGACAAAAAAAAATCTCCTCTGTTTTTTGAAGTCAGAGGAGATAAATTATGTTGATTGGTATTTTCTAAATTTATATTCTGACTTATCTGCATCGTTATTGCTAACAAACAGGAATTGGCACCTTCTTTAAACATTGCTATTTAAAGGGTTGTCAAGGTTTCGCAGGGCATGTCCCTCCACCTTTCTGGATAAGTGTTTTATTAAAGAACGAGGTACAAATGTATAAAAAAGTATTGAATTATTTAAACCTTGAAGATTTTTTGGGGATCACATTTTGAATTGTCTATTACGTTCGATTAAAATCGATAGTGAGGACACAATCAATAGCGGGGCGTGGACACAACATCAACAAAAATTTACCGGTGCGTTACAGCCTTTTTATTGAAATAAGTTTTAATCAACATCCACTTTTCACTCAATTGCTTCCTAAAAACATAACCAACAATTGACATAATTAGCAAATAAGGTATTAACATCAAATACAAAATTCCTGAATTAATACCACGCGCCACATTACCACCATGCTCGAGATTAGATGAAGGGCCCATGCGACATTGCACACAACCTTGAGCCATTGTTTCCAAATGTGCTAAAAGCACAAACCCAACAATCAACAACAAAATTTGACAACCGCGTTTCATAGTGACAAATGTAAGAGTTAATTTTGGTAATAAGGAGATATCATGAGGTAAACAACAACACCTGTTATCGTTACATACAACCAAATAGGGTAAGCAAATCGAACCAACTTTTTATGTTTTTCTACTTGCATGTTTAAACCATAATAGAATGACATCAAAACCATTGGTAACACAAGGGCAGCCAACATAATATGGCTGATTAAAATAGTTAAATATACCGGTCGCATAGGATTATCTTGAGGATAAGCAGTTTCTTTTGCAAGCCAATGATAAATGATGTAGGAAACTAAAAAAAGCGAAGACAAAATGAAAGCTGTAATGTTTGCCTTTTTATGCGCTGCAATGTTCTTTTGTTTGATAAAGTATAAAGAAACCATCAATAAGATACTGCAAGTACCATTGATAAAAGCATTTAACGTAGGTAAAGCATAAACAAAATCAGGAATTGTTTCGGGAACAGGAAGTATTTTTCTGTTGAGGATTACTACCGCAATAAAAACAAAAATTGATACTCCTAATACAATTCTAAAGGTTAACTTGTCGTTCATATTTGATATAATTTGGTGGATGGTTTTTTACATATTTTTAATCTTTCCGTATTCGGCAGCAAGCACAACCACTTCATCAATCATCCTGTTTACCTCCTTCAAACTTCCGCCATTATAATGGCCTCTGATGTGGTTATTTCTATCAATTAACAGCAGTTCCATTTGATTGATGAATGATGCAGTTTGTTTGTTAAAAAGCGTATTACTTTCAAAAATTTCCAATAATTCCTGTTGCTTGCCCGCTGCTATTTGCCATACTTTAGACTCAGCATGCACCTTGTCGGCAAATTTTTTCAACTCGTTCAGTGTATCGGCAGGAATTCCGTTGAGCACGGTAATGATCTTAAACTCTTTTTTCAAATAACTCAATTTATCTTGAGCTCTGTAAAGCTGTGCAGCAATTTGATTGGCTTCAGCCGAATTCACTTTTGAAACGCTGATCACAAATATTTTATTTTCAATTGTTGCGGCATCTATTTTGTCATTAAGCTGATTGATCAACTCAAATGATGGAAGTTTATAAAATACAGAGTCGGTGCCATTAAACTCAGACGGCCCGTAATGCGGTAATTTTACAAAAATATCTCGCCTGCCTTCAGACAGCGGTTTGCGTATAGCAAAATAATAAAATCCCAAGCACAATAGTGATGGGATTAAAAAAATTGATAAGAAAAAAATTTTTTTGTTTTTGGTTGCGCTTGTCATACCGATTAAACAAATCTTTTTAAGATAAGTTTAAATCAGTGATGACCTTCCCCGCCTTCGTGTTTTGCACCTGCATCATGGTGGGCAGCGTTGGTCACATTCTTATCCATTACATACCTTCTTTCCTTGGCATAATTTCCTTCTCCAAGGTCAACCATGAAAACTAAATAAAGTATTAACACTATAAACGGACCAAGAATTACCCATTTTAATGCCTTCACCTCATCGCCAAGGTGCATAAAAGACATCACAATGTAAGCAGCTTTCACAATAGTTAAACCGATAAAGAAAACTTTAAGAAATGTTTTACTCAAGGCCCATGCTTCAGCTTGAAAACCCACAAATAATTCAACCAAAGTAACACCCAACATAATCCAGAAAACTTTCCAAATTACCTTGCGCACATGCTTACCATGCTCTTCATCATGAAGAGCCATCATTTCGTATGAAGGATAGCCATCGTTAAATTCCATAAAACGCTATATTAAAATATTAGTTAATGATTACAATAAATAGAAGAAGGTAAACACGAATACCCAAACAAGATCTACGAAATGCCAGTACAAACCAACTTTTTCAACCATTTCATAATGACCACGCTTTTCATAGGTGCCTTTTAGGACATTTAAATAAATAATAAAATTAATTACAACCCCACTAAATACGTGGAAACCATGGAAACCGGTAATGAAAAAGAAGAAATCACCAAAAACAGGTAAGCCGTATTCGTTGTATTGCAGATTAGCCCCATGTATTAATTGATCCTTCCAAACACCATCTACCAGGATATTTCTAACTGCCCCTTCAGGTGTACCTACAATAAAGTTGTACCACTCCCAAGCTTGAGAACCTACGAACATCAAACCACCAATAATGGTAAGCAACATCCATTTTGCCACTTCATTTTTCTTATTTCTATGACCCGCTTCCACTGCCAGCACCATGGTAACAGAACTCATGATGAGGATAAAAGTCATTAAACCTACATAGGCCAATGGAATACTTCCTTCGTAGAAAGGAAAGTGATGAAATACATGACCCGGATTAGGCCAAAAATCGGTGTATTTGTGACGCATAAAACCATAAGCGGTTAACAAACCCGAAAAGGTAAATGCATCGGAAACAAGGAAAAACCACATGTAAAGTTTACCGTAGCTAGCGCCAAGGGGTGAAACACCTCCTCCGCCCCAATTGGCTTTTACTTGTGTTGTTGCAGCGTGACTTGACATATAAATTGTGTTAGTTTATTTTCAGCGCGTAAAAGTAAAAAAATATTTTTTAACCCCAATCAGTATTTTATTAACCTTTTTTGAACCTCTTAATTTAGAATCATTTTAATCAAGATCCTTAATTCTTAAGTACAAGTTTATTAATCTCCTGCTTGTCAATGCTAATTTTCACATAGTAAGTGCCCGCAGGCAAGTTGTTCATATCCATATTTACCTTATGCTTGCCTGCCCCATAGTTCTTTGCTTTTAAAACAGAAATGTTTCTACCCATAACATCAAATAATGATAAAGCAACCCTTTCTTCCTTATCCAAATCGAACTCAATATTTAAAAAATCAAAGGTTGGATTGGGATATAAATTTACATTATGCTGCACCGCCAATTGCTCTAATGCGGTAAGATTTGGCAGTTGATTAATATTTTTAATGTAGGTAGAATACATACCAGATGAATGAGTAGAAACAATTAACCTGCCATCACTTTCTCTGTAATCCATCATAGAAACAACTATTTTACCAATTTCGTTGGCGGCCAATTGAATCCAAACAGTGTTGGTAGAGTCAAGATTTACCGTACCATACAAGCCAGTACTAGTACCCAATAGATAGGCAGTGCCACCTTCGGGAGGATGAATAATACTAGCCCATCGTATACTAGGTCCATTGCCCGATCCTGAGATATTTTGTTCTAAGTTTCCGGCCACTTTACGCCATCTACCACCACCATTTTCCGTGTAAAATACGCTATAAACAGAATAATTAGAAAATACTACCATCACCTTGTCGGCATCTTGCGGGTCTACCGCAATACAATTGACATAGCCATTTGCAGGAAAGACATTGGGCGAGGTATTTCCTGTTATATCAACCGGAGTGGGCGTACCAATATGTGCATTATCAATTCTGTATACCCTCTTTTTGTTCGTTCCATAATATACACGGTTAGCAGGATTTTTCGATACACCAATCGCTGTTACCTCTGCGCCTGAAAGGGGCACTGAATCGGGCCACTGAACCCAATTGGTACTGATAGTATCCCAGTTATTTATCATTGGAATACCTGACAGGTCTGAATTTTTCCAAAGATATTTTCCTGCGGCCAAATACATGATATTATTGTTACCGGGGTCAAGCGTG
>JALRAS010000167.1 GCA_023262495.1 Bacteroidia bacterium
GTAACTTCTATTGATTAATTCGGGATTAATCAGCACATATCAACTACGGATATGATTGGATAGGTTTTAATCAATAAGCACAAAAAAACCGGTTTGAAAATTCAAACCGGCCCTCTTTTAAGGTTGTAATGAACTATTTTGTAAACAGTAACTCCCTGTATTTTGGCAGCGTCCAATAAGTATCATCAACCAACAATTCTAATTTATCTACTTCATATCTGATGGTATCAAAATAAGGTTTTACTTTATGAACATACATGTACTTTGGTCTATTGCACTTAACTCGTAAGGAAAAGATGAATAGGATAGTCAATTTTTTATAAATTTAGTTCTCATTAATTCCTGACCGCTTTTAGCTTGAATAAAATATATACCTGAATTAAGTAAACTTATATCTATATTGCTATTTGAACTTGATTGCACAACAATTTTACCAGTTAAATCTGAAATAATGATGTTTGATAGTATATCTTTACTTATAAGGCTAATACTTTGATCAGCAGGGTTTGGTATTACATTAATAATTTTGTTTGACACTACCGAGTTATTGGAAGTTAAAACAAAATATAATTCTTGGCTCTGCACCACACAGCCATTGCTATCAGTCGCTAATACTGAATAATAGCCACTTTGCAAAGGCGTGTAAAGTTGATTTGTTGCCCCCGCAATTGCATTATTATTTAAAAACCATTGATAATTTATAGCATTACTACTTTGCAAACTAATGCCATTTATACTAATGGTTGGAGCAATTGGCACATTACTACCAATGTTGACCTGCTGTGTTACAGTATAGCCATCACAATCGTTTTGAACGGTTAAGGTTACAGTATAGGTACCTGGTGCTGTAAAATTATGTGTAGGAAAATGTTCCGTACTTGTATTGTTAAAGCCACTTGCAGGGTCTCCAAAATCCCATGTAAAAGGATGCACCACGTTCATTAGGGTATCGGTAAAGAACAAACTATCTAAAATGCCTGAGCAATTGGGAATTAATAAGGCTCCTTTGTGTTCACGAGCAATAATGCAATCGATGATATTAGGCAAAACATTATCATAAATAATTGTATCGAAAGTATGCTGAAGATATGCATGGGAAGGACTACAAGCCATTCCAAGCTTATTCGGATTTTCAATCCAAGATAGTCTATGATTATATAATGAATCTTGCAAATGAAAATATAATTTCTGGTCAGGTCCATTCTGTATAGCCAGTCCAGAACGCCAGCCAATAGGGCTATTTTGCAATACATTGATTTTAGAATTCATAATACTTGCACTGTCTAAAATGCTAATATCATATTGTACCAAATTAAGTGCAAATGATCCATAGTTTACATACAACTTTGTATTATCCGGTGAAAAACATAGTCCTTCTCCATAGTCAAAATTAATACTTACATTTGGGCTAAGGGTATCATGATAATCGGTAAAAATTTGATTATAAACTACTCCTGTTTGATTATTAAAATGAAACAACTGGGTGATACAAGGTGAAAATGCTTTTACACCTAATAATTTTCCATCACTAGAAACTTTCATTTGACCGCGTTTAGCATTAGATCCATGTTCAAAAGGGTAGTTGAATGGATGATTTAAACCAATTAGAGAACTGACAGGAAGTGGATTAATACCGGTGGAATCTATCAAATAAGTTATAAAGCGGTTGGTATTATATTGCTTGGTAATCACCCACCAATCCACTCCATTACAATGGCGTGTGGCGGTTATTTTACTGCAACTAGGGTAATAAAGGTGTTGTTGTTTTAATACCACATCGCCCAAACCTCCTTCTAAATTCATATCTACCATTGCCCATATTACGCCTCCATAATTGCCTAATCCTGAACAAAAAGTAGTGTCCAATAAATCATAACATTCGTCTACAGCAAAAATGTAAAAGCGATTACTGCCATCGGGATGCGGGATGATGATACTGTTTTGTGTTTGAGCTGTATTTTGAGCGCCTAAATCAAAGCCATTGGGCATTTGTTGATGTAATTTATTGTAACAAAACTCTCCATCGCTATATAAAATGGCTTGTCCGTTATCATCACAAATTACACTACTTCCGCCTAGGCCTTCCAAACCATTAGGCTCCCAAGGTTGTGGTAATCCCGGGTTGTTAAAATCTAAGCCTTTGTTTTTCCCCAACACCCATTGGTTGCCCCATTGGGCATTGGCATTGGTACTGCAGATTAATAATAATAATCCAATGCTAATTTTTAAATAATTTTTCATAACAGTTGAATAATACCTACACAGTTTTTGATAGAACTGTGTAAGCTGTGAATAAATTATTTGTTTATGACAAGCTTAGTTTGCAGTTCGTTAGTACCATTAGAGGCACTTATAAAATAAATGCCAGCACTTAAATTTTGTGTAGGTATTTGAACTGTTGCATTGCCATTTGTTCTGGTATCTTCTATCACTTGCAAACCACTCAAATTATTTACCCTAATTTGGCTATTTTCAAAATCTTTGGGTAAATTCAAGTGTATAATATCATTTTGAAAGTAGGCATAGCAACCTGAGCTTTCAATAGCAGCATTGCCGATTTGATGTCGGTTTGCTAAGTGAATAAAAAATCGATTGGAAATTGTACCTTCGTTAAAAGTATAATTAACTGCAAAATTTCTGTCTATTTCGGTATAAGTCCTATTTTGTTTATCCTCAAACCAGCAAATATACTCAGTAGCATCAATAGTAAATAGTGAAGCATTGATACTATAAGCCCCAGTTTCTTTTATTTCTATACTGAGCGGTACAATATGTTCTGTTTCTGGAAAATTAAGTTTATCAACAGCCAATCTATGATGTCCATAATCAGCATAAAAATTATTTTTTTCATTATTAATTTTAAAAACATCTTCACCCACCTGGTGTTTGTTATTAAAAATTTCATTCAAACTAATACTAAAATCATCGGGGTTATTAAGACCACTTAAACGCAATTGTATTTGACTAGCCAATGGTTGTTTTCGTAAATACTCTACATTATTAAGTGGTGCTCTTTGGCCATTATTGAATTCTATTACAGCATTATTTACCGTAGTTTGCACCAAAAATCCTTGACCAATACCAATAAACTGTGATGGAAGCGTACTGCTACTTAATCCACTTGCATCAAAGAATAAGGCTTGCGTGCCATAACCAGCACCTGTGTTTTGATAAATTGTAAAAATTGGAGAAAATCCGCTCACTGCATTATTATCATCCCATAATTGTTGTAAATCTAAAGGCTGTGGATAAGGATTGCCAAGCAAGTTTAATCCATCTAAATCAGGTTGACTATGATTATGATATTGAAGAGGTATTGAATTTATAGTTCCTGTGTTTGGGATGCCATACCATGCTATTATTTGGTTTGCATCTGGTTCAAAGTTACCCAAATAGCCTTTTGTAGCTGCAAGTGCAGTAGTATTATCAATACCACAATAACCATACATGCTGCAAGTGGCACTTGGATAATTTGGTCCAAAATCATCTTCATTATAAATCATCCAATCTGGAATTGACGATACTTCATCATAACAATAGTTGGCATTATACACATCGGTTTGTGCTGTGTAATCTTCATGAAAATAGGTATAGGTATAATCTTCTGTGACTGGCATTCCCATCATGTGATAACACTTGTAGTTTTCGGCAATAGCTTGTTCAATAATTACTTTGGCCGAAACATCTCCAGTGCCATTGTGTTGTATAAACGCAGTTTGCCAATCTCCGGTACCGCTATTATAACTTGCACCCATTGTTAAATTGTTAATTGGATGCATAGTAGAAGTGTTATTTAAGGTAAGGCTTTGGGTAATTCTAACTGCTGTTTGACAATTTGTTCCTGCACTAGATTTATTAATTCTTACACGGTTTAAACTCATACCGTTTCCCGCAATATCATTGTCGGTGTTGCCATTAAATGAAAGCAATCCATTTCCAATTACCGGGGTACTACCTGCATTATTTGTAAAGTCTCCGAAAACCGAAAGCACATCATTGCTTCCAGCAAAGTTGATTTGAGCAGTTCCATTCAAAGTAAGGTTAATACAAGCAGCAGTATTGATATCAACAGTTACAACTGCATCGGTTATAACAGCATGAAAGGTATTATTGGGCACTCCGTTCGGACTCCAATTTGATCCAATATCCCAATCTCCTGTTGCCCCACCAATCCATGTTTTAGTGGTTTGTGCTTGTATATTGGCAACACTTAAAATAAAGACCATTAAAGCCATTTTAAGGGCATTTACCCCCCCCAGTTTGGTTTTTAAACAAAATGTTGTGTAAGCCTG
>JALRAS010000168.1 GCA_023262495.1 Bacteroidia bacterium
ACAAAGTGCAGGAATGATTTATGAAGGAGAGCAACGTTATCATATGGTACTACGATTTAAAAATACACAACGAAAAAATATGGAAGATGTAAAAAACATTCTCATTCAAACCAATAAAGGCAATCAGATACCACTGATACAACTTGCGCAAATTGCTATTAAGGAAGGTCCTAATCAAATTCAAAGAGAAGATGCCAAACGTAGAATAATTGTAGGATTCAATACAAGAGGAAGAGATGTGGAAACTATTGTGAACGAGTTGCAAAAGAAAGTAAATCAACAAATAAAGTTTCCGGCAGGCTACTATATTACTTATGGAGGTTCTTTTGAAAATTTGAATGCAGCTAAAGCAAGACTTGGCATTACCGTACCAATTGCACTCGTGCTCATCTTTTTATTTTTATACTTTGCTTTTGGCTCAGTTAAACAAAGTCTGCTGATTTACTCAGCTATTCCTCTATCAGCAATGGGAGGTATTTATGCTTTGTTTTTACGCGACATGCCCTTCAGTATTTCGGCAGGAATTGGCTTTATTGCATTGTTTGGTGTTGCCGTGCTTAATGGCATTGTATTGATTGCTGAATTCAATCGCTTGAAACAAAACGGCATGAATGATGCTAATGAAATAATTGCAGAAGGCACAAAAGCCAGATTAAGACCTGTATTAATGACTGCCTTTGTGGCCTCACTTGGATTTTTACCGATGGCATTGAGCAACGGATCGGGTGCAGAGGTACAAAGGCCTTTGGCAACAGTGGTGATTGGAGGATTATTGATTGCTACGTGCTTAACGCTTTTTGTTTTACCAATTTTATACGCCAAGTTTGGCTTAAAAAAAATTACTGCTCCTACTTCAAGTGCTGCCATACTTTTTACTCTGGGAATAGGTATGCTTTCAACTCAAATTGCAGGGGCGCAAACACCGATCAATTTGAATGAAGCTATTGATAGCGCTATAGTGAATAACCTGATGATTAAATCAGAAAAGCTAAATCGTGATTACTACGAAAAACTCATAAAAACGGCTTGGAACATTGACAAAACCAATGTTAGTTTTGAATACGGTCAGGTAAATAGTATTTATAACGATAACAGATTGGGAGTTAATCAAGGACTAAAATTTCCGATCTATTACAAGCATCAAAAAGATTTTTTAAAAGGAGAATGGCAACAATCAAGCTATGGTTTAGAACAGAAAAAAAGTGAGTTAAAAAAAGAGGTCGGTCTTTTATTCTGCCAGTTTCTATATGCTCGCAACTTGATGAAAAGTTTGCAGCAGAGCGATAGTATTTTTTCATTAACAGCATCACAAGCTATTGACAGGTTCAACAAGGGAGCAATCAACATTACGGAGAAAAACAGCATTCTTTGGATGAAGGCACAAATCAACCTACAGCTCAATCAAATTAATTACGAATGCGAAAACCTGCTTCTTGAATTTAATTTACTGCTCAACTCATCAAACTTATACCAACCAGCAGATCAGGCAGACAAGATGACACTTTTAAAACCTATCGAGGTGATTCAAATTGACAATCATCCATCCTTACTGATGATCAAACAAGAGGAGTTGAATGCAAGCTATCGGCTTCAACTCGAAAAAACATCCATGCTACCCACCATCATTTTGGGATATACTAACATGAGTATTAGAGGCGTTGGGGCCGATGAGGTATTGTATGCTGCAAATAAAAGATTTCAATCTGTGCAAGCCGGTATTGGTATCCCATTATTTTACAAATCGGAAGAATCAAAAATAAAGGCAGAAAAAATTCGACTCATGAAAGCAAGTAATGATTACGAAATAAAAAGAAAAGGCATGCAATTAGCGCTACAGAAAGCAAAATTACAATATCAACTTTGTCTACAAAAAGTGAACTACTATGAAAACGAAGTAAACCCACTTGCATTAGATATGCTTACAAGCGCCAATTCAGAGTACAAAGCAGGCGATATCAGCTACTTTGAATGGGCCATGCTACACAATCAAATTATTGATATTAAAACATCATACTTCGATGCAGTAAAGGAGCTTAACAATTGTGTGATTGAGCTCAATTATTTAAACATTAAATAATCAAATCATGAAAAAATACTTTCAAATTATTCTATTGACAGCAGGAATTTATGCCTGCGGTAGCAAAGAAAAAAAGGAACCTGTTACAAGTAATCAAAACAATGCATTGAATGCAGTCATACTTACCAATGCACAACTTAAAAACACAGGAATTGTTTTGGGTAAAATACAATCAAAAAACATGGCTTCCATATTAAGAGTAAGTGGTATCATTGATGTACCACCACAAAATATGGTTTCAGTGAGCGTTCCCTTGGGTGGTTTTTTGAAATACACCAAACTATTGCCAGGCATGCATATCACCAAAGGTGAAGCCATAGCCACTATGGAAGACCAACAATATATTCAGCTACAACAAGACTATTTAACTGCTGCTGCTAACCTTAAATTTGCAGAACTCGAATATCAAAGACAAAAAGATTTAAATACAAGCAAAGCCAGTAGCGACAAATCATTAGAGCAGGCAGAAGCGGCTTATCTCACCCTAAAAATATCCACCAAGTCATATTCCGAAAAATTAAAATTGATAGGCATCAACCCTGCAACGCTTAACGAAAAAAATCTCTCTCGCACCGTTGAAATCCACTCACCTATTGATGGCTACGTATCCCATGTCAATGTGAATATCGGAAAATTTGTAAACCCCAGCGATGTATTGTTCGAACTTGTTAATCCTGATGATATACATCTCAATCTTACAGTTTATGAGAAAGACCTCAACAAGCTATTCATCAACCAACCACTTGTTGCCTACAACAATCATCAGCCCGATGTAAAATACCCTTGTGAAATTATTTTAATAGGCAAAGACTTATCACCCGAGAGAAGTGTAGAAGTGCATTGTCATTTTGAAAAATATGATAAAACACTCATCCCCGGCATGTATATGAATGCCGATATTGAGGTGAACATCAATCGAGCCAATGTGGTGCCCGATGAGTCAATTGTGCGTTTCGAAAACAAACACTATATTTTTAAGGCAAAAAACAAAAACACTTTTGAGATGATTGAAGTAAAAACTGGTAACAATGAGAATGGACTCACCGAAATTGAAATTGACGAAGCGCATAAGAACAGTGATATTGTAGTGCAAGGTGCTTACAATTTATTGATGCAACTGAAGAATAGTGATGAGGAAGAGTAGCAACTATGTGTAGTAAGTAATTTGTTATTGCCATTGCCAATTGCGTTTAACAATTAGGCCACACAGACACTATTTTGGTTGGTGTTTTCAGTTTTCACAATTAAGTTTTAGCTTTGCAGCATGAGCACAACAGTTATTAAAACCTTATCGGGAGAAGATTTATTCAAAAATGTAATTAGTCATGCAAAAGAGTACGGCTATATCTTCCCATCCAGCGAAATTTATGATGGCCTCAGTGCCGTATATGATTACGGACAATATGGTGCGGAGCTTAAAAAAAACATCCGTGATTATTGGTGGAAAGCCATGGTGCAAATGCATGAAAATATTGTAGGCATTGATGCTGCAATATTTATGCATCCAACCGTATGGAAAGCAAGCGGACATGTGGATGCTTTTAACGACCCATTGATTGATAATAAAGATAGCAAAAAACGATATCGTGCTGATGTGCTGATTGAGGAGCATGTTGCTAAAATATTAGCCAAGGCCGATAAAGAAATTGCTAAAGCCCGCGAAAGATTTGGCGATGCCTTTGATGAACATCAATATAAAACAACTAATGCCAGGGTTAAAGAATACTTGGATAAAGCTGAAGCCATCAACCAACGTTTTAAAAACGCAATGGAAGAAAATGATTTGGCTGAAGTAAAAAAAATCATTGAAGATTTAGAAATTGTTTGTCCGTTGAGTGGTTCAAAAAACTGGACCGATGTGCGTCAGTTTAATTTGATGTTTAGTACCGAAATGGGCAGTACCGCTGAAGGAGCGAGCACCATTTATCTTAGACCAGAAACTGCACAAGGTATTTTTGTGAACTTCTTAAATGTGCAAAAAACAGGGCGAATGAAAATCCCTTTTGGTATTGCTCAAACTGGAAAAGCATTTAGAAACGAAATCGTAGCACGTCAGTTCATTTTCCGTATGCGCGAATTCGAGCAAATGGAAATGCAGTTTTTTGT
>JALRAS010000169.1 GCA_023262495.1 Bacteroidia bacterium
ATTGATAAGACCACTGTTTCCGCTTGTATTTAAAAAATGAATGAAACCAGAAACGTAATTATTCAATTGACTAAAATAATGACCTGAAGTAGAGAAAAAACAATCAGTTGAATACTCTAAATTTTCATTGAAAAAACTTGGGTAAAGAAATCTTTGATAGTTACTATTATGGTTAGAGTTAAAATCTTTTTTATAGTAGTGACGTTGTTTTTTATAAGTCTCAGAGATAGCATCATAATCAGTTAATGCAGCTTTGTAGAAAAAAAATGCTTGATCTATTCCTTTGTTCATTTCACTGAAGTAAATTCCTTTCTTTTTGTAGAACAACGACAGATTCATACGAGTACTATCGTTCATCTCGTTTTGAAGTAATCTTTGCTCCGTGTAATCAAAAATCTTCTGTATTCTATCAAACGCAATAAAGGAGTGTATTGACGAGGAAGGAAATTTTAGAGACCAATCAGGCCTTCTCATTAAATCTGTAATCAAACCATCCAGGAATAGGATTTTGTTATGCTCATTCCCATTCATTATATCGAGCATAAAGGTAAAATGGGTTTCATTGACACTCTCCGCTTTACAAGCACTAAAGAACAAGTCCTTCATCCTACCGGGTAAATTACCCTTGCGGGTGGAATCTATGATACTTGCAATCTTAGCTTTAGCAGTAATATCGGTTGCAATCTGTGTTGCATACATAAGACCCAGAGTGTAATAACCACCTGAATGAGATATACCATCATCACAATTAAATTTTAGATACTCATCTTTCTTGAATATACTGTCAAATCTTGCCTTTGCGGCTACATCCCCTTCAAATGGAGAAATCAAACTAATCAATTCAGAAAAATTAGGCTGATCATCTATAGCTATTAAAGAGGCAACAGTATACAAGAAATCGAGATTGACCAACTCCTTCTGGTAAGTCTTTGATTGAATCGCTTCTGTCAAATACCACTGTACTTTAAAAACAGTTCTATTAATGATGGTATCAATTTGCGCTTTGTGAGATACAGTGCTGTTATACTTCATGATACGACAAGCATCTAAATATTGATTAATTCTATTCCTGCTGAATTTACTAATAATCAATTGCTTACCTGTACCAATAGCATTTGTTTTGTTAGTTATATCCTTTTCAAAATTCTTGAACAAATACCTGAATATCTCAAAAGAATAAGCACCAAACTTATCATAGGCGGTTGAATCAACTCTTTTGGTACATTGCTTGAGCATTTCCAAACCAATGTCAAATGCCAGTGTATCATTTTCCAATGCATCAAGCTTTGAGCTAAATTCAACGGGCTTTCCCGAGAGTTCATTCAATCGATCGCAATCTATAAGAAACTCGGCTTTGGATGCTTCATCAACATTTTTAGACTGCAATAACTGACCACCTTTTTCAAGCAAATTGTTCAATACATAATCATTCTGCTTTTTCCGATAATCAAAGTAATAGTAAGTACAAATAATTATCAGTAGCAATATTCCGGCAATGCTGGCTATTCTTTGACCTCCGTATTTAATGAGCGTCCTTGAAAAAAACAATCGCCCGGCACTCTTTTTAATAAAACTTTGGGCCTGTAACAATTTATTTGCTGCCGCTGATAATTGGCTTTCCTTGTCACCCTCAAACTCTTCATACCTTTTGATCCAATACTTACTCGGATTCAATCGATTGAACCAATTTTCGAAAAATGTAAGTGGCCCAATTGGCAATAAATAGCCCTTGTTAAAATCAGCTTGTACCCATCTTTGCAGTTGCTTACTAAAATCCAAATAATTCTGAAGATTCTCAAATTCTTCATTGGCCCAAGCTGTAAGTTGCTTCCAATTCCTTATCAAACTTTCGTGCGTAATATCAAGTACCGACTCGGGAGACAAAAATTCATTTTCACCATGTTCACCAACAAATGGCTGCAAAAAGGTATTGCCTTGCTGCCTGTAAATCTGCAACATGCGGTCAACCATCAACGCATCAATATTCTTGTCATTGATAATATTGGTAATTTCCTGCAAGGTCATCCGATTGCGCACCGCACGAGATGAATCAATCTTAGTTAAACACTGAAAAACAACTTTGATGATACGCTGTGCTTGATCCGCACTGATTTTTTTCTCAAACTTCTGCTCATAAATTAGATGGGCGGTAAGATAAAGCTCGTTGGCATGCGCATCCAGGACATTATTCAAAGAGGGCTTTTCAAACAATTGCTGTTTGTACGCAGGCAGTTGAAGATACCATTCGTTGAATAGCACTCTATCAGATGGATTTAATAGCTTAGCCGATAAACCACCCACCTTGGCCAAATGAATCAAATCCATCTCCTGCTGACCATTGTCGGCCATTTTCCAAATATGATTGAGCGCATGCTGTAAAATAGGCAATTGATCAAATCCTTCGGTAATAGAATTTAGTAGCGTTTGAGTGAGGCGTTTGCTAATTTTACAACCTGCGAGCTCTGCCGGCCCTTCAATCACCTGCTCTATCTCTTGCCTTTTTAAACGTGGTACAAAAAATTGCGAATAGCCAATTGCCTCGGGCAAGCCCCTAAAAGCGGCACACTGACCAATGTAATCGCTTCGCATGGTACACACCACATAAATTGGCAATTGTTGCGCAGCCGCTAACTTATAGGTTTCTAAAAGTAAGTTTACTGTTCTTTGGCTTTCAATGCTGGGAATGCCATTTTGGTAATTTTCGGGATTCGTAAAAAATTCTTCAAACTGATCTACAAGCACAAGTAAATTTGCTCCCTTGCGTTTAAGTGCCTTCCTTTCTTTTTCATCGGCTTGCTGCCATGAATTTGTAGTTTCATCAATATAAAAAGAGGAGCGTTTGTACAAATCGCACAAGGCACTAAAACCATAACCTAACTCCTTTTCTGTTTTGGCATGATCATCAATTTTAAATTGCTTACAAAGCGAAGTTGTCAAGTTCTTCAATGGACTGCGCTCGGGACGAAAATCTGCTACAATCCAATTGTTGTATTTCGCCTTAAAGAATCCTGCTTTGGCATAAGGTATCACTCCGGCATAAATTAAGGATGATTTACCATCACCACTAGCACCGTTCACCATTAAAAATTTCTTTTCCTCTAGGCGCTTTACCAAACGTTCTACCTGCTGCTCACGACCCTTAAAGAAAATACTCTCTTCTTCATTGAAAGGGCGAAGGCCAGGGTATGGACAAATAGTGTTACTCATAAATATATCAAGAGTTCAAAAATATAAATAAACTTTTAGCGCGCAAACATTATTATTAAGGGATTAAATACTCAACATTCACATAACAACAATCAATCAAAATCACTTTAGAATCGCTCACCTTGATACTTTTCTTGAAACATAAAAGCTTATTGATTGAGCGTTTTAATTGAGTGATTTATTCTGCCTTCAATTAGATTTTACCAAATAAACTCATTTAAATATATAACTGCTCTTAGTGAAACTTCAAATAATTATGTAACTTTGTCATATACCTAAAGAAATTATGGGATTAATACATGCGAACATATCGCTTACAAATGCTGGAGATATTTCACTATTTGAAGGTGGCTTTATAAAAGAATCAGACATAAGAAAAGTGGAATGTGTTGCCCTTGTTGATTCGGGAGCAATTATGATGGCTATTAACGAAAACTTAAAAATTCAATTAGGTTTAAAAGTTCGAGATGTGAGGCCAGCACAATTAGCGGATGGTACGGTTAAAAATTTAGAAGTGGTGGGGCCAATTGAGGTACGATTTAAGAACCGGTTAAGTACCACCAATGCCATGGTTCTGCCGGGCAATCAAGAAGTATTATTAGGCGCTATTCCAATGGAAGAAATGGATGTATTAATTCATCCGGCCAAACAAGAATTAATTGTAAACCCCGAGCATCCTTTCAAGGCGCAGATGGTGTTGAAATAGTTTATGTACAGAAATTTACTGATATTTCTCATGCTCTTTTTGTGAGCACTCTCATTAATTCTTCTTCACGTTCAGTATCACAGAGGAAATACAGCCAACGGCATCCAGCTGTGTAGCAAGCACATCAAATACCCGATAGGAATTTGAGAGTATTGGTTTTTGCCTAAACTTATTCAATGTTTTGGCATGATCATCAATTTTAAATTGCTTACAAAGCGAAGTTGTC
>JALRAS010000016.1 GCA_023262495.1 Bacteroidia bacterium
AAATAGTCAATCAAACAAAAGGGTCGTGCACCGGGTTTACGTCTGTCAAAGTATCTCGAATAATTTTCGATGCCACTGCAGTAACCTAATTCGCGCATCATTTCTAAGTCATAGGTAACGCGGTCTTCAAGGCGTTTTGCTTCAAGTGGCTTGCCGTTTTCATTAAAGTAAGCTACTTGTTTTACCATATCTTCCTGAATTTGAAAAATGGCTTGCAGCATCGAATCTTTTGTTGTTACAAATAAATTTGCTGGGCTAATTACGGCCTGTGTGAGGGTGTCAATTTTATATCCTGAAATTGGATCAAATGAAGCAATTGATTCAATCTCATCACCAAAGAAAACTACCCGAAATCCATGATCGTAATAAGCAAGATAAATTTCAACGGTGTCGCCTTTTACTCTGAATTTACCTCTCACAAATTCTGTTTCGGTGCGAGAGTATAGACTAGATACCAACAAATGAAGAAATTTATTTCTTGAAATAGTTTGACCAACATGAATACGAATTAAATTTTCATAATAGTCACTCGGGTTGCCCATACCATAAATACAAGATACCGAAGAAACAACAATCACATCTTGTCGCCCACTTAAGAGTGTCGAGGCGGTGCTTAGGCGCAGTTTCTCAATCTCATCGTTGATAGATAAATCCTTTTCGATGTATGTATTGGTAGTTGGCAAAAATGCTTCGGGTTGATAATAATCGTAGTATGACACAAAGTATTCAACCTTATTGTTTGGAAAAAATTGTTTGAATTCACCGTACAACTGAGCAGCAAGCGTTTTATTATGACTGAGGATGAGCGCAGGCTTTTGTACTTGGGCAATCACATTGGCCACAGTAAAAGTTTTGCCTGAGCCGGTAACACCAAGCAGCGTTTGGTATTGATTCCCCGCAAGTACTCCCTCACTTAACTGTCTGATTGCTTCCGGCTGATCACCGGTGGGTTGATAATCTGATACAACTTCCAACTTCATGATACAAAATTACTCAATATTCTTCAATATGCGTGTATCCTTATACACAGCCCTTGCGTTAAATTACCAAAGCATACAATTTTACAATTAAAGATTTGATGGTTAATAAGTCATGATGATAATTGGATTTTATACTTGTTTGATAATTTATAGCGTGTTAATTTGTAGTCGTAAAATCAAATGGTGAAAAGAATAAAAAAGGAAATAGATCGCTATGATAATCTAAGAAAGATCATCTATTTTTTTCCGGTGCAGCTTTTTTTGGTGCATCTGAAAAAGAACCACATGATGCTTTTTTACTGGCTTGTACTCTTTGGTTTCATCCTCCAAAAAATTGCACCTAAATACGGAATTCCATACCTGTTTCTTAATCCCGAATATTTAGATCATGTAAGCTTTTGGGCCTATTTGATTATTGGATTTTCAGTGGGTGGCTTTATCATGGCATTCAATATTTCGAGTTACATCATGAATGCTTTTAGATTTCCTTTTCTTGCCACCACGTCTAATCCTTTCCTTAAATATTGCCTCAATAATTTTATTCTGCCGGCTGTTTTTATTGTTATTTATTGTGTTCAGATATACTTCTTTCAGATTAAGAATCAATTTTTATCGGTTAGTGAAACAATATTTGAAATTGGAGGATTTTTAATTGGTGTATTTATTTTTCTGTTCATCTCCATTTCCTATTTCTTTAAAACCAATAAGGATATCTTCAAAATGTTTGGTGTAAAAACTGATGAGGGAGAGGAGATGAAGGTGAGGTTTCGTATCAATAGAATTATGCTTAAAAAAAATTTAGATTGGCATAAGATTGATAAAAGTCAGCGCGATTGGCATGTAGAAACCTACATCAGTGCATTCACACGCATCAGAAAAGCACGCGATTTTCATCATTACGACAAGGAGATGTTGCTGAATGTTTTTCGCCAAAATCAAACGAATGCGGCTCTTTTCGAAATTGGAGTTGTATTTACCTTGCTTTTGTTTGGTTTGTTTAGAGATAACCCCTACTTCCAGATTCCGGCAGGTGCAAGTATTGTATTGCTATTTACCATGTACTTAATGCTCACGAGTGCTGTGTATAACTGGCTCAGAGGGTGGAGTACAACAGTATTTTTCATCATATTGCTTATCATTAACTCGATTTTCGCATGGAGTATTTTCAATGTTTCAACCGGGGCTTATGGTTTAGATTATAACACACACAAGGCAAGATACACGCGACAGACCATCAAAAAAATGGAGTCTGATAAAAAAAGAGTGGAAGAGGATAGGCAGGCCGGTATTGAGCTACTTAATAATTGGAAACAAAAGAATGCTGCAATTGATACCGCCTATCATGCAAAGCCCAAACTCATTTTAATCAATGCAAGCGGGGGAGGCCTCAGAAGTGCCCTGTGGACTTTTTACTCCCTGCAATATGCAGATAGTTTATTGCAAGGCGAATTGTTGAAGCATACCGGTTTGATTACTGGTGCCTCCGGGGGGATGTTGGGAGCTGCCTATTTAAGGGAGCTGATGCTGCGGAAACATGAAGGTAAAATCAGCACCATTCATCAAAAAAGATATATCGAGAATATAGCCAAAGATGTGCTCAATCCGGTTGTTTTTGCCATGACGGTAAATGATTTATTTTTACGCATTGAGGATGTGGCAGTGGGCGGTCATTACTACAAGAAAGATAGGGCCTTTGCTCTTGAGTCTAAAATTAATCAAAATACCGGTTTTGTTTTTGATAAAAAATTAATGGACTATGCCATTCCCGAAAGGAAAGCCATTATTCCTATGATGGTTTTTACACCATCTATCATTAATGATGGAAAGAAGCTATTCATTAGTTCTCAACCTGTTTCCTATTTGGTTCATAATCACACCGGGAGCGACATCAATAAATATGATTTGGCCGAAGGTATTGAGTTTAGACGTTTTTTTAAAAATCAGGAGGCCGATAATTTAATGTTCACTAGTGCCATTCGCATGAGTGCAACATTTCCATTTGTGTCACCGGTGGTAAGTCTCCCAAGCAGCCCTGTTATTGATGTTGTTGATGCTGGCGGACGCGACAACTATGGGGTTGAAACATCTCTAAAATTTATATATGCTTTTCGTGAATGGATTAGTGAAAATACCAGCGGTGTAATCATCATCCAAATTCGCGACAGAAGAAAGCAAAAAGCTGATGAGGTTACTGCTAATCCTACGCTCATTCAGAGCATCACAGCGCCTGCACAAAGCTTATACGATAACTTATTTTCAGTACAAGATTTAAATCAGAATGCACTTCTTAATTATGCAGGCCTTTGGTTTAATGGAAAAATTGATGTGATTGATTTCGAACTCAGAAACGAACGGCCCGATAAAATTTCACTCAGTTGGCATCTGACTAAGAAGGAAAAAAAGAAAGTAGTGGAGAGTATTCACCTTCCTGAGAATCAATTGGCATTCAGAAGACTTCAAGTATTGCTTAAAGAGAGTAAATAAGCCCATGCACAGCATGTTCGTGAGAATGATCAACTCAACAAAAAAATCAAACTAATCAAATAAGTCTGCTTGATCTTTGGTGCTTTCATAGTAGCTGTCAACTTGCAACTGGTGTCCTGCGGCAGCAGCCACAGCAAGTCTATCGCAACGTTCATTTTCAACATTGTCAGCATGGCCTTTAATCCATATAAATCTAACTTTATGCTGCCTGTATACAAGTAGAAATCTTTTCCATAAATCAGGATTCTTTTTTTTGGCAAATCCTTTTCTTTCCCAACCAAACAGCCAACCTTTTTCAACTGCATCCACCACATATTTTGAATCGGAATATACAGTTATGTCAAGATCTGTTTTTTTCATGGCCTCTAATCCCTTGATTACAGCCAATAACTCCATGCGGTTGTTAGTGGTTAACCTAAATCCTTCGCTCAGTTCTTTGCGATGATGACTGCTTAAAAGCACCACACCATAGCCACCCGGGCCGGGATTGCCTGTTGCAGCACCATCAGTGTAAATAATTATTTTGCTCAAATTGATATGTTATTTGTGATATGAATTAAATTCCTGCATTTGCTCTAAAAAGCTTAACAGCCATTGCAAGTAAGATGACGCCAAATACTTTTCTGATGATATCAATACCTCCCTGACCAATCCGCTCCTCAATTCTTTGTGTATTTTTTAATACCAAATAAACCAACAACACATTTAAGCAAATAGCAGTTACAATACTTTGTGTTGTATAGGCAGCTTTGAGTGAAATCAGCGTAGTCATTGTGCCTGCTCCTGCAATCAAGGGAAAGGCAATGGGGATGATAGAAGCAGTTTTAGCATTTTGATCGCGATAGATTTGTATCCCGGTAATCATTTCGAGTGCTATAAAAAACAAAATGATTGCTCCTGCAATGGCGAATGAGCCAACATCAATGCCAATGATTTCAAGAATTGATTGGCCAACAAATAAGAATATAAGCATTAATAAAAATGAAACTACCGTGGCCTTTTCAGCGTGTATATGTCCTGCTTTCTTACGCACCTCAATCAATATCGGTATTGAACCAATAATATCAATCACTGCAAATAATATCATGGTGACGGTAAGTGTTTCTTTTAGGTTGAATATCATGTTATCAGCAGCATTAAATTTTCAGCAAAGAAAAAATAAGTATTCGAATTATTACACTATTTGTATTGATTAAATATCCCAAAACTGTTTAATAATTACACGATGGCTAATGCCGATATAGAAAAATATAGGTTCGATAAAATTGGACTATTTTTTGGTATAAAACCCAAATTAATTATTGTGCTGAATGATTAAAGGGAGACTTATCTTGATTTTAACTATTTCTTTCATGAATTGCATTGCAAGAGTTTTTGCCACTTCAATTTTTTTGATGCCTAATGTTATTTAATTAATTTACTTGCATTTCATTAACTTTAATTAACGAGATTTGCAACACCAAAAATGGCACCGCACACGTTAACACTGTAAATAAAAAAATTATGGAAAGTATAAAAATTCTTTGGGCCGATGATGAGATTGAATTGTTGAAGCCGCACGTATTATTTTTAGAGGAAAAAGGTTATCACGTGAGCACTGCCAATAGCGGAAATGATGCGCTTGATTTATTGCAGAAAAATAATTACGATATAATTTTTTTAGATGAAAATATGCCGGGATTAAGTGGTCTTGAAACCTTGGCTAAAATTAAAAATATTTCGTCTGATGTACCGGTGGTGATGGTTACCAAAAGCGAAGAGGAAAGTATCATGGAAGATGCTATAGGGTCAAAAATTGCCGATTACCTCATCAAACCTGTAAATCCAAAGCAACTTTTACTGTCAATCAAAAAGAACCTCGACAACAAGCGTTTAATCAGTGAAAAAACAAACTCTGCATACCAACAAGATTTTAGAAACATCAGTATGCAGTTGGGCGATAACCTAGATTACCAGGAGTGGACAGATGTACATCGTAAATTGGTTTTTTGGGAACTTGAATTGGAAAAACTGCGTGATAACGGAATGGTTGAAGTGCTGAACATGCAGAAAAGAGAAGCTAACTCACAGTTTTCCAAATTTATTGAAAAGAATTACGTCAGTTGGGTAAACGGCTCCGCTAAAGAAATTCCTATACAGTCGCACACGCTTTTTTCAAAAAAAATATTACCTTATTTACAGGAGGAAGGTCCTACTTTTTTAGTGGTTATCGATAACCTCCGATTTGATCAGTGGAAAGCTATTCAACCGCTGATAGCTGACTATTTTAAAACCGATCAAGAAGAATTGTTTTACAGTATTTTACCAACTGCCACGCAATATGCAAGGAACGCACTTTTTGCAGGTTTAATGCCTTCGCAAATTGAAAAGTTATATCCTAAATTATGGGTAAATGATGATGAGGAAGGAGGCAAAAATTTGCACGAAGAAGAATTGCTTGCCGAACAACTTAAGCGATTGGGTAAGCAAGTTAAATTTTCATATACCAAGGTAACAAATATTCATGCAGGCAAGAAATTGCCCGATAGTGTGAGCAATATGATGAGTAACAAGCTCAATGTTATTGTCTATAATTTTGTCGATATGCTCAGTCATGCCCGCACCGAAATGGATATGATAAGGGAACTTGCCGATGAAGAGCCGGCATATCGATCGTTAACTGTTTCATGGTTTGAACACTCTCCGCTTTTTGAAGCCATTAAAATGATTGCCGATAAAAAAGCGCGCCTTATCATTACTACCGATCATGGAACTGTTCAAGTTAAGGAACCATCAAAGATTATTGGTGACCGAAATGTTAACTCCAACCTCCGATACAAGCAAGGAAAGAGTCTTGATTACAATAAGAAAGATGTTTTCGAGATTAAAAATCCTGCCGATGCTTTTTTACCCAAAAACAATGTGAGTTCGGCCTATGTGTTTGCCAAGGAGGATAAATATTTTGTGTATCCCAATAACTACGCGCAATTTGTGAATTACTACAAAAATACCTTTCAGCACGGAGGAATAAGTATGGAAGAGGTTTTAATACCTTTTGTGGCATTGTCTGCCAAATAATACCTTAAACAATTATCCTTTAATCCATTTTTTCTGTTAAATTACCTGCAGAGGAGCTGTTTTAGAATAGTTTTTCGGGCTATTCAATATGTTCCATCGGTAATACTTTTTTGCGTGTTTAAAATATTTTCTCTCGTTTATAAGTGTAATCAGTATAAAACAACTAGTGCGATAGATTAGTCATTTCTATGCATTAATTCGGATTTAATTGAAATAGATAAGATGCCTGCGATGGAGGAATAAAAAAGTATAGCGGCTTTGTCGGTATCTAAAAAGTTATTGAAAAGACCGTGCACTAGGTAGCTGCTAAATCCAAAAATGATAATCAGCGTTTGTAATTTATCCGCTTGGCTCGATGAGGTGTGATAGATTTTAATACCATAATACAACACTGAAAAAATCAAGACCAACCAATTGATGAATACCAATATACCGCACTCTGAAAGCAACAGCAGATACTCTGAGTGTGCAGTACCACCTTTACCTTTCTTGGCAACATAGGGGCTGGTAACACTAATTCTTGTCATTTCGCTTTTACGTTGATAAGAAAGGTATTCAAACTGATATGTCCCAGGACCAAAACCAAGAAGGGGTTTGTCTGCAAACATACGCAAGGCCGACTTCCAACGGTTAAGTCTTTCAGCATTAGATTGATCATTAGTAATGTTTACAACTGACTTTGTTTGTTGCTCGATGTCGGCATTTTTTGCATTAGAGTCGGCTTTATTTTTCTTGAGCTCGGCCGATAAATCATCCCATGTAAAAAATAATGTCGCAACTGCAATAATGGTGAATAAAAGCAGTTGGGAGAATGATATTCCTTTTGCAACCGACCAAGTAATCAATGCTGCGGCAATAAAACTAATCCATCCTGCGCGACAATATGTCAAAAAGAAAAATAGGAGTAGGATTGTCATCAATAATAGCAGCCCACTTTTTTTGAAAAATGAATAACCTTCATTTTTAATCAAACTCAACAAGGGCAAGGGAATAACTAAAGCCAAACAAGCGCTATAAATGGTGTGGTCGGCATAAAAGGGTTCCGTAGCTGTACCGCTGTATTCCTTTGAAAGCCCGTAATCCCAATGTTGATAAAAAATAATGAAGCCAACGCACAGCATGGCAATCATGTATGTTTTTAAAACATCTTTATGATTAATTTGCTGCTTCATGTACAAATCTGCCGCAATAACAAAAAATACTGTTGCGTAACACATTTTTATAAGCATACTTTTAATGGAAACAATAGGCATGCTTGATCCGAATATTGCTATGCTTTGCAAGGCAATAAACAGTAGCACCATAAAAAATAACGGGTGCTTCCAAACCTTTGATGAAACGCTGTACCCAAACAGTAACTTGAGCGCAAAAGCAAGCATAATGATTGCTGAAAAAGGCTCAGAAGGTATCATCAACGTGACCTCTGAGTTCAAAAATTTTTGAGTACTCGAAAATGGCATTGAAAATACAAGCAACAGAAAAAAAGAGCTGATGCTGAATTGCGCTATCAAGTATGCCGAGGAAAATATAAATAGTATGATTGCGATTGGTAATATGAAGTCGGATGCAAACGCATTTAGCGCCAGCATGAGCACGAATAACAATGTCAGTGCTCCCGCAATTTCTTTTAATTGTAAGGATGCTTTTGGCTGATGCATTATTTTACATGTTCTTTGTATGCCTGTTTTAGGTCATAAAATTTATCGAGCATAAGAATTAGGCTACAGCAAACAACAAAAGCAACGATGGCAGTTGATAATACAATCAATGTCCTCTTTGGCGAATATTTCTTATCAGGTGTTTGAGCAGGAGTTATCACATAAGCATCTGCAATTTTTGTGTTTAACGATTGAATGGCATGTTCATAGCTTTCTTTCAGCAAAAAAAACTTTGAAAGTTTATCCTCATAATCGAATAAAATCTGAAGAATAGCATTATTTTTTTCATTTCGGTATTTTGCAATATAGTTTCTTAGTTCAATTTCCGCTTTTATTCTCTCGGCATATTTTTGTTTGATAAGTGAGTTGTAATCAAGGTTAATGTCATTATTTACGCCACGCATTTCATTACTAAGCATCTCTAATTCTTGAACAGATTCATTAATTTTTTGCTGCATATTTTCTACGGCTTCATTCAAGTTTTGTTTTAATATAAAAGTTTTAACCCTGTCGCCTGTTTTTATTACTGCGTTGCAAATTTCAGCGGCAAGCGCTGGGTTTTCATCAAAAACCACTACAGCAATCGAATTGTATCGAGTACGCTCTACTATGATGTTTTCATCGTATAACTTATTTAATTTAAAAAGTTTGTTATCCTCGTTTACATCAATATCGTAATGTTTCATCAAGTCGAAACGTTTGATGATACTGTCTCTTACCATAGAGCTTTTGAGAATCTGAATATGCTCATCAGTTTCTTTATCGGCACCAAAGCGAAGATCGTATTCGGCAATAATTTTGGCCGAGTTGCTGGCTGGTGGATAGATAATTGATTCTGCCTTGAAAGTAGGCGGCATAAAAATTGGAAAGGTTACAATGATGGCAATAAGGGCAGCAGCTGCGGTTGCTGAAAAAATTACTTTACGCCAACGAAACAGTAGCAACAAGGGTAATTTATTTTCATCTTTCAATTTCATGGTTTAATAGGTTGGAGCAGTAACAAACCTACATTATTTTTTTGAATCAACAATTTCCATCAATTCTTGTTATCATCATAAATATGCGGTATGTAGTTCCGATTTTTAGAATAAAACGCTACTTTTGCCGCGCAAAAAACAACAAAAATGGCAGCTAAAACAGACGTATTTCAGCATCCTGACTACTATTTGATGGATGAGTTACTCACAGATGAACACAAATTAATTCGCGATACAGCGCGTGCTTGGGTTAAAAAAGAAGTTTCTCCAATTGTGGAAGATGCTTGCCAAAAAGCAGAATTTCCCAAGCAATGGATTAAAGGTTTAGCCAGTATCGGTGCTTTTGGTCCTTACATTCCTGTAGAGTACGGTGGTGCAGGTCTCGATCAAATCTCCTATGGCATTATCATGCAGGAGCTCGAAAGAGGCGACAGTGGACTGCGCAGTACTGCCTCTGTTCAAAGCTCATTAGTTATGTTCCCCATATTTACTTATGCCACCGAAGAGCAAAAGAAAAAGTATTTGCCCAAATTGGCATCAGGTGAAATGATGGGATGTTTTGGTTTAACCGAACCCGATCATGGCTCTAACCCCGGTGGAATGATTACCAACATCAAAGATAAAGGCGATCATTATATACTCAACGGGGCAAAAATGTGGATCTCTAATTCTCCATTTGCTGACATTGCAGTGGTTTGGGCCAAGGATGAAAGTGGTGCCATTCGTGGAATGGTGGTTGAACGTGGTTGGGAAGGATTCACAACGCCTGAAACTCATGGTAAGTGGAGCCTAAGAGCAAGTGCCACAGGTGAATTGGTTTTTGATAATGTAAAAGTGCCTAAGGAAAATGTGTTTCCTGATATTAAAGGTTTGAAAGGTCCTTTAAGCTGTTTAAACAGTGCACGTTATGGCATCGCTTGGGGGGCCATAGGCGCAGCAATGGATTGTTATGATTCTGCATTGCGATATGCAAAAGAGCGTGTTCAGTTTGGCAAACCCATTGCGGGATTTCAGTTGACACAGAAAAAATTAGCAGAGATGATTACTGAAATCACAAAGGCTCAGTTGCTTACGCATCGTTTGGGTGTGCTCAAAAATGAACACAGAGCCACACCGGCACAAATCAGTATGGCCAAAAGAAATAATGTACACATGGCAATTACCATTGCGCGCGAGGCAAGACAAATACATGGCGGAATGGGTATTACGGGTGAGTATCCAATCATGCGTCATATGATGAACTTAGAAAGTGTAATTACCTACGAGGGCACACACGATATTCATCTATTGATTACAGGAATGGATATTACCGGAATCAGTGCATTCGAATAAATAAAATTGCATACTTTTATTGATTTGTATTTAAATTTTATTATGTTTGTGTAAGTATAAATTTTAATTCTAATCATGAAAACTGTTAAACTTTTCTCAATCATCGTTTCTTCATTATTTTTTATTTCTTCCGCTGCAATAGCTCAAAAAGGGAAAAAGGACAAGCCATTGGATGGGTTTAATTATGATGTTAAGATCACCGTTGAAGCACAAACTAAACCAACAAAACCTATGGAAGATGAAATGTCTTTCAAAGGTGAAAAACTGAAAACAAAAGCTTTAGCAGAAAAGTATAAATTTAAACCAGCTGCCTTTACAGCCACCGTTGACTCATCTAATGCCGAAGAGGTAGTAATTACCTTTGATGCAGTGATGAAAGGCGAAACTGATGACGACCTGCTCACATGGCATGGAACCGTTACCGGTGAAGATATTGAAGGCACTGCGATATGGACCAAGAAAGGTAAAACAAAGAAAAGTTTTGCCATTGTTGGTATTCAGAAAAAGAAAAAATAGTCAGCACTTTCTTATAAAATCATGCTGTATTAAAACATTTTTTGGATCGTCTACTTTCCCTTAAAATGTTTGATAGCTCACCCTGCGCAAGCTAATTTTTTTCGGTGATGCATGGTTTATACCCCTCTTAATTTAAAATCATTCCAATAGTTGCAATGCCTAATCTTCGTCATTCAATGTGTATTGGTATGTAATGTTACCTATTATTTTGCAGGCAAAAGATTTAATCAATAAGATTTTTAGATTAAGGATGAGCTTGCTGACTTAGCAGGTAGTTATGGGCAAGTTAAACAATAGTAGAAATACGGTCTGCAAAAACCAATGGGCTGACCACTCAATGTGACAAAAAAGAGCATATTGTACTTAAAAGTGGAGATCAGAAACCACTCAAAAAACGGGGCGTATTCTGAAAAGCCTTACGAGTAGGAACAAAATTTAGTTATTAAAAAATGAAAAAAACAATTACAAACATTTTATTGATTTGCTCACTAGCAATTTTCTTTACTTCATGTGTATCAACGAACAAAGGATTTCAGTCTTCTCCAGTAATTTCTAGAAATGTTCAATTAGACCCTATAAAAGCAGACATAAAAGTAAATGAAACAACCAAACTTACAGGTCAAAGTTCAAGTGTATATTTTCTGTTCTTCAGAATAAGTGGTGACAATACTTCAGCTGACGGCATCAATTATAGCACTGATGCGGGTGGTTCAATATTGAGTCAATATAATCCATTAAAACTGATGAAAACAGCCAAACTAAACAAAGTAAGGTCGGCTGCAGCATATAAAGCTCTATCTACCGGAGATTATGACTTTTTAGTACATCCAAATTACACTATGACCACAAAAAATTATTTAGGTCTTGTAAAAATTTATGAATGTACAGTTTCAGGATATGGAGCAAAATATCAAAACTTTAGAACAGAGAAGCAAAAGATTGTAATCTTAGAAGATGGTAAAGAGATAATACTTCAAGATAAATAGTCTATAAAACCTAGCCCATAACAGTACATTGGCGATAGGCGGGGTTGTGTCTCCGCTTGACAGATTTGTGGTAGCCGAAAGTTCAGTTCTCCGAACAAACTTTTGTGCTAAAAATCCCGCCCATCGCCAATCTGCAAACCATCATTGGTAGGTTACACAAACCGGTAAAATTTATATTGGTAGACAATGAAAAAGAAATTAATATTTGTTTTTTTTACATTTATATCTACAAATATTTTGTGTCAAAATAAAACGGTAATTGACGAGCAAGTTTTAACCAATGGAAAATTAATTAGACTAACATCATTTTATTCAAATGATGAAAACAAACACTATGCAATAGAATTGATAAATAGATTTTCTGATGACACCATCGTAAATTACATTGACAGTATTCAACACGCACATTGTTCGCCACCTAATTCAATTTTATTTGTAAACGACAGTACCGGATTTTTTACTGAGTCAGGCGGATGTTACGCGTCATACGATTGGCTATTTAGAACAACAGACAGAGGAAAAACTTGGAAGCATATAAAAACTGGAAGCAGAACATATGGCAATCCCGCATTATGTAGACTTAACAATAGCACATTTTATATGTTTACTGAATTAAAGGGAATAATTATTTGGGATTTTAAGGAAGGTAAATTGACATATTCATTGACTTCAGATGGAGGTATTAATTGGAAAACGAACTCGCAAGATATTGTAGTAAATACCCGGATAAATGAAATTCATAACATAACATACTCAGCAGACGGACAAGTTACGCTTGAATGTGGTGAAAAATATATTGTAGAAGGAGACCGAAAAAAAGTAACAATAATTCAATCAAATAATTTCGGGAATTCCTTTAATGAATTAAAGTGACCGTTAAAGAATGAAGTATCGACACAAAAAACTATCCAATAATAGCCTATTCATGCTAAATGCACCTTCAGTGCTCATTTGGAAGTTAGTAATTCTCTTGTAAATTTTTAATAGGTTTGCAGTTCAGTGCTTCAATATCGCAGCCATCGCTACAGGTAAAATATGCAAGCCCAAACATCTAAAAAATTATCTCAAAAATTAAACTGTAATGTATTTGATTTTGGGATTACACCTGTATACTCATGTTTTGGCGGCAATAGGATTGCTCTTACCTGCCATATATACTCCGCAGCAAATCATCAAGGAGGCAACAATTTTAATGTAATCAATCTGATCTGTGCCCATCATAATGGCAAACAAGGCGGTCATCAGCGGTTGTGAATAGATGTAAGTGCCGGCCACCGATGCACTTAAATTTTTTAAGGAGTAGGTATTTAATATGTAGGCAAAATAGGTGGTTCCTATGATTACAAATAGTACTTCATAATAGATTTTCACAGGCATTGATCGCCAATCTACCATTTGCAGTTCTCCATAACCAAAAGGTAATACAATGATGAATCCGGTTAAAAACACCCATTTAATCACTGTAATGGTATGATATTTTTGCATGAGCGGCTTTACGATAATGAGGTAAAGTCCCCAAGAGCAAGCGTTAAGAAGTACTAATAAATCGCCCCAATTTACATAAGACAAAGTGTTATTGCTGTTGGGGTTCAGAATAAGAAACACAGCACCTGCCAACCCCGTAATGATACCTGCAACACGCAGCAATGAAAATTTCTCGGTCATCGAAAAATAACCCATAATCAATACAAGAATTGGCGTACAAACCATCATGATAGATGCATTGATGGGAGAGGTTAAACTCAAACCTTTAAAGAACATTAATTGGTTTGCGGCAACTCCGAATATGCCACAAAAAAACAAACGTAGCCTATCCTCTTTCGCAATTTTCTCTTGGCGCATGAACAATGATGTGATCCAATAGAGCATCATACCGCAACAGGCGCGCAGTAAAATAAAACCACTCGATTGAATGTGACTTCCTAAAACATCTTTTGCAACAGAGTAATTGATGCTGTATATCAGATTGGCACCGAATAAGGAAAGGTGACCCGCCAAGGATTTATTCATAAGAAACTTCGTTTAGGAAGTTAATCATGTTTGTCAGTTTGCTTGGCTTAGATATTTTATTCATGCAGCAAAAATAACACCCATCAAATGCATCATCAAAAAAAATATTACGAAGGATTTTAATAAAAATAGCTCAATTATGTTTATGATGACCAATCTGTTTGAGTGTTGTCGTATTTATTTAAACACTTTTTTAAGTGCCTCGATGGTACTTTTAGTGCTACCAATAAAAATTTGATCATTGTAAATAATGGTTGGTCTCTTTAAAAAGGTATACTCTTGAAGAATGTAGTTGCGGTAATCTTTTTCCTCTAGCTTCATTTTATCTAATCCCAATATGCGATACTTCATGGCCACTCTGCTAAACAATTTTTCGTGTGAGCCCGCCAACTTTACCAACTCATCAAGTTGAGAAGGCGTAATTTTTTCTTCTTTGATATCTTGTATTACTACATCATCAGAAAGCTTAAGTTCAGACAATATTCGTTTACAAGTACTGCACGACCCCAATTGATAGATTTTTTTCATAGGAAGTTATAATTTGCTAATTGATAGATGAAATAACAAAGTCCGTAATTTTTTGTTTACATTGGCAAGCAAAATAAATGTGTTTTGAGCTCAACCGAAGGTAGTCCGATTCAAAATTTCAAAACCTACAGACTGATTTTACCTGTAATTATCGGCCTTGGAGTTGCCTCTTACATGCTCATTAAAAATTTTACTCCGGGAGCGTTTAGTAAAGTTAATTTCACGCTCGAGAGTTCTATTTGGATTTTTCTTGCTTTATCGATGGTGGTGGTAAGGGATTTGGCTTACATGGTGCGCATAAGAGTGCTTACCGACAATTTGCTCAGCTGGCGAAAAAGTTTTCAGGTAATTATGTTATGGGAATTTGCATCTGCTGTCATTCCGCCAAGTCTAGGAGGAGGATTTGCAGTTGCTATCTATTTGCTCAACAAAGAAAAAGTTGAGCTCGGTAAAAGTATTTCGGTAATTTTATTCTCATCGTTGTTAGATGGAATATTTTTAGGTGTGATGGCTCCTATGGCCTATTTCTTGGCTGGTGGTGAAATGTTGTTTGCCAACTTAAACATTAAGTTACCCCAGTTTTTATCCTACTTCATCAATGAAAAAAGTATTGCGTTTACCTTTTGGTTGGTTTACTTTTCGGTGCTATTTTATAAGTTATTAGTAGCATTTGCCCTTTTTGTTGATGCTGCAGCAGTAAAGAAGTTTTTAGTAACGATTTTTAGGTTGCCCGTGCTGCGTAAGTTTGCACTAAAAGCACAGGCAACGGGAGATGAAATGATTATTGCCAGTGCAGAACTTAAAGGTAAAACAGGTTCGTATTGGTTTTGGTCGATATTCAGCACATTCGTGAGTTGGAGTGCGAGGTTTTTAATCATTAATTTTATTATTGCCGCTTTCACTCCCGATTATCTCAATCACTTGGTGTTATATTGCAAACAAATCATCATAGGAATCATCAATATTATAAGCCCTACGCCCGGAGGTAGCGGATTGGCTGAAATAATGTTCTCTCAATTCTTTAAAGCTGAATTGCAGAATAATCTCACCTTGGCAACTGCATTAGCACTCCTCTGGAGATTAATTAGTTACTACCCATATATTTTTGCTGGAGTCATCATTCTGCCAAGGTGGATTAAAAGAGTGTATTCGAATTGATTTCTCCTAGTTGTTTTCATAGTATATTTGCATGATTAATATTTTGTTCGTTTATGTCCCACATATCATTTGATAATACTGAAATTGCTTTTGCTTCAAAAAGTGATGCTGATTTGAATCGTTCCTACTTGTTGTTTACCATGGTGAGTCGTACCTCTTGGGTGAAGATAGGAAAGCGTTTTACAAACATAGCTTTTAGTTTGCGCCTGCCTATTTCAGGTTTGATTAAGGCTACCATCTTTAAACAATTTTGTGGAGGTGAGAATATTGATGATTGCGCAAATGCCATTAAAGCGCTTGGAGATTATAAAATTGGAACTATTCTTGACTACAGCGTTGAAGGCAAAGAAGCTGAGGAGGAGTTTGACAAAACAGCAGGAGAAACGCTGGACACCATCAAGCGTGCCGCAGGCGATAGCAATATTCCTTTTTGTGTTTTTAAGGTTACCGGTTTGGCTCGTTTTGCCCTGCTCGAAAAGGTAAGTGCGCAAGCGCAATTAAACACCCAAGAAGAAAAAGAATGGCAAAAAGTAAAGGATCGTGTGTTGCGTATTTGTGCTCAGGCAGCAGCAACCGGAGTTCCAATTTTTATTGATGCCGAAGAGTCATGGATTCAGAGTGCCATTGATGCATTAGCCGATGATATGATGAGTCAATTCAACAAACAAAAGGCTATTGTATACAATACCGTTCAGTTATATAGAAAAGACCGTCTTGAATTCATTAAAAAATCGCACAGTTTGGCCCAAAAAAATGCCTATTTACTGGGCCTAAAACTTGTACGCGGAGCTTACATGGAAAAAGAACGCGAGCGAGCAACAGCCATGAATTATCAAAATCCAATTCAAAATAGCAAAGAGGATAGCGATATTGACTACAATGCAGCCTTGGATTATTGTCTCGAACATATCAATGAAATAGCAATTTGTGCAGGAACGCACAATGAAAAGAGTTCTTTACACTTGGTTGAATTGATGAAAAAGTTTAAGGTACCTGCGAATGATAATAGGGTTTATTTCTCTCAATTATTGGGAATGAGCGACCACATCTCTTACAACCTTGCACAAGCCGGCTATAATGTGGCCAAGTACGTTCCTTACGGCCCGGTGAAAGATGTGCTTCCATACCTAATTCGCAGAGCAGAAGAAAATACTTCTGTTAAAGGACAAACAGGTCGCGAACTAAGTTTGATTATCAAAGAAAAGCAAAGAAGAAAAAAGCAACATTGAATTCACCTGAAACTAATTTAAAGCAATTTTAATATGATTAAATATGAGCGATTTACATTGTCAAACGGCCTAAGGGTTATCTATCATCAAGATCAATCCACTCCGCTTGTTTGCATGAATATTTTATACGATGTAGGTGCACGTGATGAGCATCCTGAACATACAGGTTTTGCCCATCTTTTTGAGCATTTGATGTTTGGAGGTTCAGTCAATATCCCAAACTATGATGAGCCGCTTCAATTGGTAGGAGGCGAGAATAACGCCTTTACCAATAACGATATCACAAATTATTACCTTACGCTTCCGGCCGATAATGCCGAAACAGCTTTTTGGTTAGAGAGCGACAGAATGTTAAGTCTTGCTTTTACACCAAAAAGTTTGGAAGTGCAAAGACAAGTGGTAATCGAAGAATTCAAACAGCGTTACCTTAATCAACCTTACGGTGATGTTTGGTTATTGCTTAAGCCCCTTGCTTACAAGGTTCATCCATATCAATGGAACACCATAGGTAAGGAAATTGCCCACATCGAAAATGCCACTATGGAAGATGTAAAAGATTTCTTCAAAAGGTTTTATCATCCGAGTAATGCCATCATGGTGGTTGCAGGAAATATTGAATTGGATAAGGTAAAGGCATACAGCGAAAAGTGGTTTGGGCCAATCCCATCGCAACCTAAACAAGAGAGAAATTTACCTATAGAACCCCTTCAATCTGAAGCGCGTAGGTCAACTGTTTACAGAGATGTTCCTGCCAACAGTATTTATAAGGCTTGGCATATTTGTAAAAGAACAGATCCCGAATACAGGCATTTTGATTTAATTTCTGATATATTGAGTAACGGAAAGTCATCTCGTATGTATTTATCACTTGTAAAAGAGAAAAAGTTATTTACAGAAATCAATGCCTATGTCAGTGGAGATATTGATCATGGACTTTTTATCGTTTCGGGAAAACTGACTGCAGGAACCAATATTGAGATTGCGGAAAAAGAAATTGATGAGGCCGTGTATACTTTTGTTAATGAAAAACTTCAGCAACAAGAGTTACAAAAGGTAAAAAACAAGGTCGAAAGTGTACTCAGTTTTTCAAATACCAATGTCCTCAACAAAGCCATGAATTTGGCATATTATGAATTATTAGGCGATGCCGATATGCTCAACTTGGAAGAAGAAAATTATGCATCAATAACTGCTGAAGATATTCAACACACAGCTGCTAAGTTCTTTAATGATCAAAACTCAGTTACGCTTCATTATTTAATGAATAAACAATAGCCACTTAAATTAATAAAGATATACCTATGAATATCGATCGCTTAATAGCTCCTCAATATACAGTTGATTTTAATTTTCCTGATATAGCTCCGGAGTGCATCACATTGCCAAACAAAGTGCCTATCTACATCATCAATGCTGGCTCACAAGAGTTGTGTAAAATCGAATTTGTATTTAACGCAGGTAATTTTTACGAAAAAAATGCACTGATTGCAAATGCTGTGAATGCACTTATGCGAGAAGGCACTGCCACTCGAACAGCCCCTGAAATAGCAGAAACATTGGATTACTACGGAGCATTCTTGGAAACGGCAATTTCGCGCGACAAGGCAACGGTTGTTTTGTACACCCTCAACAAGCACCTTGCTAAAACCCTTCCGGTGCTGATGGATATCATACAGCATGCTACCTTTCCTGCAAAAGAACTTAACCTATACAAAACAAATCAAAAGCAGAGGCATCTGGTAAATTTGCAGAAGGTTGATTTTGTGGCACGCAATCATTTTAATAAGCTACTATTTAAGGATACACCTTATGATTTGTTTGTGGAAGCTAATGATTATGATGCCCTATCACAAGACCAATTACATCAATTTTTCAAAGAAAGATATTCAGGTAATCAGTTATATGTGGTGATGGCCGGAAATATTGGTGATGAGGTGCTCGGATTGGTGAGGGAGGCAGTTAGTGCTATGCAGCCAGAATCTGAGATAACTTCAGGTGAATACCTCAATCTTCAGCAAGGGCGTCAAGAGCTACTAATCGAAAAAAAAGATGCGATGCAAAGTGCCATTCGTGTAGGTCGCAGATTGTTCAATAAAACCCACCCCGATTACTACGGTATGCAAATGTTAAATACCATTCTTGGTGGATACTTTGGCAGCCGACTCATGAGTAACATCAGAGAAGATAAGGGCTATACCTATGGCATTGGCTCCGGAGTAGCCTCTATGCTGCATGACGGCTTTTTTTATATCAGCACCGAGGTGGGTGTTGAGGTAACAAAAGCTACTTTAACGGAAATTTATAAGGAGATTGAACGTTTACAAAACGACCCGATTGATGATAATGAGCTGGATTTGGTAAAGAACTATATGCTGGGCACTTTTTTAAGAAGTGTGGATGGCCCATTTGCTATTTCTGAAAAGTTTACTTCTTTGAAAGATTACGGGTTAACTAACGAATTTTATAAGTCTTACGTAAAGTATATCAAACAAGCAAACCCAAAAGATATGCAACATTTTGCTCAAAAATATCTGAATAAGTCAGAATTAAGCGAACTCGTTGTAGGTAAATTATAGTCCTTTGTATTGTTTGTTTTTAAAAAATTATTTTACTTTTGTAAGTTGATAAACAAAAATGAAGAAACTATTTGCAATATTATCATTCATCTTGTTGTTGGTTTTCGTGGCGAAAGCACAGCCAATGTCGCCTCCTGGCATAAAAACAATTCGAATCATTGATGCCACTTCAGTTGAGTTGTGTTGGACCATTCCATCTCTAAATGGAAATGTGTTTAATGAATACCAAATATTTTATGCAAACACGCTGGGCGGACCTTACAATCAGGTTCAAACTGTGCCTGTTCACTTACAAGCTTCCACTGTTATTGCTGGTTTGCCAATGACAAACACCATCAGGTATTTTTATTTGCAAACTCGTTTCAATAATAATCAACTATCAACAAGCTCTGATACCATACAGTCGATATTGCTCAATGTTATACAAGGTGCTAATGGTCAGATGCAGCTAACTTGGAACCCGATTCATACCCCTGCTTTTTCTACTACTGAAGGTACTTATAGAATTTACCGCAGAATTTTACCTGCTCCAGGCTTTACACAACTCAGCAATAGTATTACCACCACTTCATTTAATGACAGTACCATTTGGCATCCTGTGTGCAGCGAAACTGTTTTTTATCGTGTAGAACAAGCCGACCTTGGAGGTGCATGTATCTCGGTTAGCAACGAACGTGAAACCACCTTCAACAACATCATTCCCGATGCTCCAACCTTAAAGGCGGTTACGGTTACAAACCTCCCTCCATTGCAGGATGTAACACTCACTTGGGACGTAAGTCCTTCACTTGACGTAAAAGGTTATTATGTTTATCAGCTCAATAGTAGTGGCAGTCCCGTTCAAGTAGCCGATGTGCCCGGAAGATTGAGCATTACTACCACACTGACTGCTGCCGATGGATCATTTCCTAATAATTTATCCGAAATATATCGCATTGCGGCATACGATAGCTGCGGTAATACAAGCTCACCGAGCGATTTTCATCATACCATTTTCGCTGAAAGTGATTTAGATGCGTGTAATGGAATAATTAATTTGACTTGGAATAAATATGGACTATGGCCGCAAGGCGTGGCTTCATATGAAATATATGTGAGCCAAAACGGTAGCCCTTTTGCAGTATTGGCTACTGTTGGACCCAATGATACCACCTATCAGCACTTTCCGCTTATTCAGTCGACCCTGTACACATACAAAATCAAGGCATTGGATGCGAGTGGTTTTTTATTCTCTGAATCGAACTTTACCGGTTTAATTGCCGATGTGCCTATCAGGCCTGCTTTCTTGTATTTTAAATATGCAACTGTGAAAAATAACAGAGCTGTTGATTTAATGCTCTATCATGACACACTTGCTGACATCAAGGAATATGTCATTTTTAGATCTGACAACTTGGGCGATACGTTTGACACACTCACAGTTATTCCGTTTGAACCAAGCAATTCGTTTTTAACCTACACCGATACCACGAAGTGTCTAACCTTCAGAAAAAGTTATGTGTACCGCGCAGTTGCTATTGATAGTTGTGATCAAGTGGTGTACAATTCCAATAATACGGCCAAGACTATCTTTTTGAGAGCAGCCACAGAACTCAATATGGAAAACACCATCACTTGGTCTGATTATGAAAGTTGGACAGGTCAGGTGCGCTCATACAAAGTATTCAGAGGTTTTCAGGGAGTGTTTAGTGACATCCCTGCAGCCACCATCCCATTTGGTGAAAATACATACACCGATGATATTTCAAACAGGATATCAAAAGATGGCGAGTATTGTTATTATGTGCAGGCCTATCAAGGGTTGGATACGCTTAATTTCTTTGCCGACAGTAGTCGATCGAACAAGATTTGTATCAAGCAATTGAAGACATTCTACATGCCTAATGCATTTCAACCTGATGGGGTTAACAAGATTTTCAAACCTGCTTCAACTTTCTTGAATGCGAATAACTATCTCTTCCAAATCTTCAATAAATGGGGCGAGAGAGTTTTTGAAACAACTGAACCTTCTACCGGTTGGGACGGAACAATAAACGGTAGAGAAGCTAGGATGGATGTTTACGTGTATCGTATTACCTTCCAAAACGAAAACTTTGAAACCAATGAATACAGGGGAACTGTAACATTGCTGAGGTAGGTTTAATAAAATCTACTTCCTTCTTTTACTTTCTGTTTGAGCAACACGCTCGCACGATATCGATCATCGCCAAACCAATGATGCAAGCTGTTTAATTCGTTTAAAATTATATCAAGACCAATTTCATCTGCCCACTTCAATAACCCTTTTTTGTAATTAACACCTTTTTCCATCGCTAAATCGAGATCCTCACGGGTGCCAATTTGAAGAAAAAGTGCCTCTGCAGCTTCATTAATTAACATGGCTATAATGCGCAGGAATATTTTTTGTAATAGCTCAGGTGATGTATTGGGCTGAGGCATTTCTGCAGTGTTATAATCGTAATATCCTTTGTTTGTTTTTCTGCCAAATAGGCCGGCTTCAAAAAGTCTTTTCTGTGTAAGGGTTGGGCGGTATCGTGGATCATAAAAGAATTGTTGCCAAACAGTTTCTGTTACACGGTAGTTTACGTCATTGCCAATAAAATCCATCAATTCAAAAGGCCCCATTTTAAATTCGCCCAAAGATTTCATGGCATAGTCAATAGTAGCGAAATCAGCCATTCCTTCTTCATAAATTTTAATGGCTTCGCCATAAAAGGGTCTTGCCAAACGATTCACAATAAATCCCGGTGTGTCTTTTGCTTTTACTGTAACCTTACCCCAATCTTTAATGATGGCATAGCTTCGATTGAAAACCTCCTCACTAGTGGTAAGTGAAGGAATAATTTCAACTAAAGGCATCAAGACGGCCGGATTAAAAAAATGTATCCCAATTACCCTTTCCTTTTGCTTGCATGCTGCGGCTATTGAGGCAATAGAAAGAGAGGAAGTATTGCTTGCAAGTATACAATCAGGACGCACGATTTCCTCGAGCGAAGAAAACACGCCTTTTTTAATGGTTAGATCTTCAACAATAGCTTCAATGATGAGGTCGCATGCGGCCAAATCGTGCATTTGAGAGTGAACAGAAATGTGATTGAAGATGGTATTTTTTTCCTCTACTTTCAGTTTGTTTTTTTCCAAAAGCTTTTGCAGAGAGGAACCAATATTGTCCACCGCTTTTGTAAGCATCTCTTTGCTTGTGTCATACATAAGCACTTTGCATCCGTTGCTTGCAGCTACCTGCGCAATACCGGCACCCATTGCACCGGTTCCAATGATTCCAACTGTTAATTTCATTTTCAAATTTTTGTGCTTCAAAAGTGCAAAATTATTTGTAGTACTAGATACTATTCAATCAAAAATAGTGTTGTCAAACATTGTTGTTGTTTACACATGATCAATATTTATCTTAGCTATAGCAATCGTGCTCAACAAAAGCCATAACTTTGTGTTTTTGAATTATGAAATTAACACTCGCTTTTTCCCCTTGCCCTAATGATACTTTTATTTTCGATGCCATTGTAAACAAGCGGATTGATTTGATGGGCTATGAATTTGAGGTAATACTTGCTGATGTGGAACAATTGAACAATAGCGCTTTAAATTGTGAAATAGATATCACCAAACTGAGCTTTCATGCACTTGCACACATTACCGATAATTATCAATTGCTAAATGCAGGGAGTGCTTTAGGAAATGGTTGTGGTCCTTTGTTGGTAACAAGAGCCGAAAATTTGAAAATGCCAGCAACAAAGATGAAGACAGCAATCCCCGGTAAATACACAACCGCCAATTTTTTATTGAGTTTATTTTATCCTGAGATAACACAAAAAGAGTGCATTGTTTTCAGTGAAATTGAAGATGCTGTGCTTTCAGGTGAATTTGACGCGGGGCTCATCATACATGAAAATAGGTTTACGTATGAGGCCAAAGGGCTTTCACTCATTGCAGATTTGGGTGCTATATGGGAACGCTATTCAGGCGCAGCTATTCCTCTTGGTGCTATCGCTATAAGAAGGGGCTTCAATGAAAAAATAAAAGAAGATATAGACACCATCATCAAAAATAGCGTTCAATATGCCTTCCGCAACCCCGAAAAATCAATCCCTTATTCTAAACAGCATGCTCAAAATATGGATGAGCAAGTGATGAAGCAACACATTGATTTATATGTTAATCGATTCACTGTTGATTTGGGAAGAGAGGGCGAACAAGCTGTCCGCCTACTCTTTGAAAAAGCACAAGAACTCAAATTGATTCCATCAATAATGGAACCGCTAATGAGATAGATTAAAAAGGTAGATCATCGGCTGGCTCACCGGAGTTAAGCGGCTCTATACTTGCAGCTGGCTGACTGTTTTGTGTTGCAGCGGGAGCTGTTGCTTTTCCACCTTCAATTTTCCATGCTTCAAGAGAATTAAAATATTTTACCTCTCCTTGCGCATTGGTCCACTCGCGACCTCTTAGGTTAAAGTGTACCTTTATTTCATCACCCAAGTTTACATTATCGATGAGCGAGCATCTGTCTTGTGTAAGTTGAAATGATAAGATTTGCGGGTATTGTGAACTGTTTTCAGTAATCACGAACTCGCGCTTGCGGAATTTGTCAGAAACCTGACTTTCTTGAAATTTTGCTTTTAGTGTACCTGTAATTTGAAACATGATATATAAGTATTAAATTGTTTCGGATAGAAGTATTTTCCATGCAGTAGCGCTATCATTTTTATTTAAAAAATGCTTAGCTGCCTCATGAATGGCAATAGGGCCTTTTTGTTTTAGTTTAAATTCATCGCACACAAGCGTATACTCGGCACTTTTGATGTAGTTGTCAATATCAGCTGCTGTAGGTAATTTTTCTACATTTCCTAGTTTGCCTAAATCGTTTCCGGTAAGGATGCTGCTGTTTCTAATTTCAGCAGGTATGGCATCTACACCAATACCTAATGAGGTGAGCGGCTTAGGCACTTCAAAAAGGGCATTGCCGGAGTTGCGGCTATACCAATCGCTACCTAAGCGGGCAACAAGATCTATTTTGTGTTGATCGATATTTCCTACACTGTCTAGTATACTTTCATGTATATGAATCTTCACGATTTCGCATACGATTAAGTTACCCGCACCGCCTTCGTTACCAAGTGCAATAACTTCTTTTACTATACACTCCATTTGTACCGGGCTTTCCTTTACTCTAAATGGTTTTACTAATTCAGATGGAACGGGTGTAAATCCAGCTTTCTCAAATTCATTTACTCCGTATGGATATTCGGTACTTGATAATGACATCTGCTGCACCATATCGTAATTAACCGCATTCAAAACTACTTCGGGCAAATGCTTCACATTATCGAGGGTATGTTTAGTGGTATTGTTGCGAACCCTTCGGGCAGGCGAAAAAATAGCTATTGGAGGATTGCTGCTGAAAACGTTGTAGAAACTAAACGGACTCAGGTTAGGCGTGCCATCTTCATTCAATGTACTGGCAAAGGCAATAGGTCGTGGAGCTACAGCTGAAAGCAAATAGGAATGGAGCTTTGGCGTGGCAATATCTTTGGGGTTGATTGTTAGCATAAAGGTGTTACAAAAGTATTAATTTTAAATGAAATTGCTTCAAAATATCTCCTGTGTAGGTAGATTGTTCATAATTTTTTCATCATCACCGCTGGTGAAATTTTATTGTGAATTTGCACAAATGTGAATAGTTTTACAGACATTTATATGATGAGCTTCATGCGCATGTTTTATTCTTTTTTTATTTACGCTTACACTTGCTGTATTGGTGTTGCAGCCCTATTTAATGATAAGGCCGCACTGTGGATTAGTGGCAGAAAAGATTGGAAAATGAAGCTAAAGCAAATTGATACCGGTGGGCTCCCTGTATATTGGTTTCACTGTGCTAGTTTGGGAGAGTTTGAGCAAGCACGACCACTACTGGAGAAAATAAAAATGGAGCATACATGTAAAATTGTGCTCACTTTCTTTTCTCCTAGCGGATTTGAGATAAGAAAAAATTACGCCTCGGCAGATGTCGTGATGTATTTACCTGCCGATACAATTTCTAATGCATCGTATTTCATCGCACACCTTAAACCAAAGGCTGCTTTTTTTATCAAATATGAGTTTTGGTTTAACTTTTTGTGGGTGCTTAGGCAAAATCAAATACCTGTGTTTTTAGTTTCAGGTATATTTAGGGAATCGCAACATTTTTTTAAGTGGTATGGCAAATGGTTTGCAAATCAACTTGCTGCGTTTGATTACTTTTTTGTTCAAAATGATAAAAGTATGCAACTGCTCCAACGATTACAATACAACAATGTTACGATTGCAGGTGATACGCGTTTCGATAGGGTGGTAGAGGTTATGAATAAACAAAAAACCTATGATTTGGTAGATGTTTTTACATCAAACGCCATAGTTTGTGTTGCCGGTAGTACCTATCTTGAAGATGAACAACTTTTAAAAGTGTTATTGCAGGCTTCGCAACAATCAAATATGCAATATAATTTCAAACTAATTATTGCTCCGCATCATGTTACAGCCGAAAGATTGGATGAAATAGAAAAAAAATTTCAGGAGTTTCCATTTGTTAGATATTCTGCATTGTTGGAACAGGATCAAACCAAGCAAGTGCTGCTAATTGATAACATAGGAATGCTTTCTTCATTATATGCTTATGCAGATTTTGCTTATATTGGCGGAGGATTTGGAAAAGGAATACACAATACATTAGAGGCAGCAGTATTTGGTATACCTGTGTTGATAGGTAAAAATTATCACAAATTTGATGAAGCTAAGGCTTTGATTAGTGAAAAAGCCGCCTTTGTAATGGAAGATGAAAAAGATGTGATTGAAACGGGTATGAGATTGATAAGTGATGAAGAATTTAGAAAGTTTGCCGGTGAGCGAGCAGCCAACTACGTGGCAACAAACAAAGGTGCTGTGGAGAATATTATGAAGCAACTAAATGATTGTACTGTTATTTTTAAAACGGCTTGATTTTTGAATAATTAAAATTAAAATAAAAATTATGAATACCATCAACATGAAATCTAATTATTTGTGTTACCTGTCGGCACTGTTTCTTTCTGTGCTTGTTTCTTGTGCTCCGGAAGAAAAAGATGAAGCTATTGCTGACTATTCGGGAACATGGAAATGCACAGAAACTACAAGCAATCCATCCGGCAACTCTACCTTTTCGGTTCGCTTAAAAAAGGATGGAACCAGCAATACGGCTTATTTTATGGAAAATATTTATAACCTTGGCTTCAGCAATCAGGCGTCTTTAACCATTGATGCAAGTGCTATTACAATTGCTTCTCAAACAATAGGTACAGGTAATTCATCTTATAAAGCCAGTGGTAGTGGAACAGTTAATTCTTCAACCAAGCTTACCATGAGCTACAAGATGGAAGATGGCAGCGGTGCAGTTGATAATTGCAGCGCTACCTTCGAAAAACAATAATTACAGGCAACCTGTTCGGCCGCCATCAACAGGTAAATTAATACCATTGATGTAAGCGGCAGCAGGGCTTGCTAAAAAAGCAACTGCAGCGGCAATTTCCTCTGCCTCTGCGAACCTACCTGCCGGAATTTCTTCCAACATTTCTTGGGTAATAGTTTCGGATGAGGTCTTTAACTTTTCTGATTTGTTAGAGATGATGCCTTGAAGACGGGCAGTGGAGGTGGCACCGGGTAGCACATTATTTACCGTAATACCAAATGCAGCCACCTCAAGCGAGAGCGTTTTAGCCCAATTGGCCACCGCGGCACGAATAGTGTTTGAAACTCCAAGTCCTTTTAGAGGTTGCTTTACAGAGGTTGAAATGATGTTGATTATTCTTCCAAATTGCTCTTGTTTCATAAATGGTAAAACTGCTTCCGCAAGGATATGATTGCAAATTAGATGATTGTTGAAGGCTTGCAAGAACTCTCCTGTTTTGGCATCGCTGATTTTACCTGCAGGAGGCCCACCTGTATTATTGATTAAAATATGAGCACCTCCATTTACCTGAATGTAGTTATTAACGATGTTGCGCAATGCTTCAGGATTAGAAAAATCGGCCACAATAAAGTCGTTTTTCAAGTTGTTGATTTGGTTTATTTCCATGAGTGCTTCTTTAAGCGCATTCTCGTTACGGGCGATGAGCACTACCCTCGCACCCAAAGCTGCCAATTCGCAGGCAGCTGCTTTTCCTATGCCCTGTGTGCTACCGCATACAAAAGCAATTTTATGAGTTAAGTTCAAGTTCATGCGGCTAAGGTAAGATATTAAGCGTTTAACTCAAGAGAAAAAAATGTGAGTAGCGATCCGATACAAACTATATGGTCAATATATCAAGAATTTTATAAAAAGATTCGGCTATCATTCAGCTGCTGATGGTTTGATAGCACAGCGGAAAATATTATTACAAGTGTGACATTAATTGAGTGTATATTTTTATTACTTTGGCAAAAAAAATTAAGCAATGAAAAAAATATACACCCTGCTATTCCTATTGGGCACGGCCGTTTCAGGAATAATTAATGCGCAATCCCTCGAGAAATGTGGTTATATGAGTGTGATGCAAAAGATGGAGTCGGTAAATCCAGGTTACACCCTGAGCAACTCGAACATATTTGATCAATTTTACAACAGCAATGCCAATAGAGCAATTTCTGATACATTTTTGTATGTGAGGGTAGTGGTGCATGTGGTATACAATACCCCTGAAGAAAATTTGCCCGATTCGGTAATTTTAAACCAAATGAAAATCTTTAATGATGATTTCAGCAGAATGAATGCCGATACTGTTAATATGCGCCCAATTTTGGCACCCATCGCAGGTATTGATTCTAGAATTAGGTTTGTTTTAGCTAATACCGATCCGCAGGGAAATCCCACTACAGGAATTACTCGTACATCGACCACAAGAACCAGCTTTTTCAGTTTGGGCGGAGGCGGGCTAGCAGAGGATGTTAAGTCAAGTGCCAACGGTGGAGTTGACCCTTGGGATCAAAGCCGATATCTCAACATTTGGGTCTGTGATATGAGTGTTCCCCTTTTAGGACCTCTTGTTCTCGGATATGCTTCACCGCCCAGCGGACTGCCTAATTGGGATCCGGGCTCCACAACAGGAATCAGCGATGGGGTGGTCATACAATATCAATTGTTTGGTTCAAATAATCCCAACCCGCTCAATGTTGGTGGAACTACCTATGCCGTTAAAGGTCGTACTCCTGTGCATGAAGTTGGACATTATTTAGGCTTACGACATATATGGGGAGATGCCAATAATTGTACCGGTGAAGATGGTATTGCCGATACACCTAAGGCAAATGATGCCTCTGCGCAAGATTGTGATGCTTCAAAGAATACCTGTGTGGATAATATTGCAGGAATAGATATGCCTGATATGATTGAGAACTACATGGATTACAGTGCAGAGGATTGCCAAAACAGTTTTACCATGGATCAAGTATATTTTATGCGTTGGGTAATTAGAGGTTTTAGGCCTGATATCGCAACTGTTTCTTTTGTAAGCATTGATGAAATTGGTGCTTTGGATGCAGTTAGCTTGGCACCAAATCCTGCTGCCGAAACGGTTATTATAAACAGCAATTCAAAATCACAAATTGCCTCTTTGCGATTGTTTAACTTGTCGGGACAGTTGATCATGAGTGAACAAATTAATAGTGCGCGCACGATGATTGATGTAAGTGCACTTGCTGAAGGGATTTATTTCATAGAGCTTACTGCTGAAAGTACGGTAAAACGCCTAAAACTTACAGTTCAACATTAATAGCAATGCGAAATAAGTAATAGTTAAAACTGTTTTTACCTATGTAAATTTTATAGTCGGTATTTACCAATGTAAGATTCATAAATTTGATACATCTTACAAAACACATGGGTATTACTTTAATTCCAAGTAAATAAAAATTGGCAGGTGGTCAGATATTTTTCTTGCTTCTACTAAGTCAGTGAATGATTTATAGAAAGGAACGATTCCTGTTTTTTGCACATTGAAAAGATCTTTTTTGTAAAAGATATTGTCGTATTCTGACGCAAGGCATTGATCGTTATTGCATTTTTGTTTTAAGGATGTTTTTTGGCCAATCAATGCGGGTGTGTATCCCATTTTTTTGAGAGGGGTAAATACTGAATGCGACTGAGGGCAGTTAAAGTCGCCACAAAAAATAAGGTTGAGGTTAGCATATTGCTGTGGAAGAAATTTGAAGTATTTAATTTCAGTTTCAGGTTGCTTTGATTTGGTGATGGCATGAAAGTTAACTAACGTAAATTCACGACCCTGTTCAATGAAGGTGCCAAAATAAGGCTCTCTGTCAATTTCGATTTTGTATTGTTGTTCTAGCCAAGGTTTACCTTTGAGTTTAACCTTGCTAGTTTTCCAAATAAAGGCATATCTCTCGGTTTTATAGGAGCTTCCTGTTGTTGGGTTGCTTACAATATAATCCCATTTGCTTCCCATGCGGTTAAGTGCATCGCTGAGACGTGCAATTGCTGCTGCACCGCCATCTCCGGCAACTACCTCTTGAATAGCAATCACGTCAAACTCCTTGATAGTTTTGGCGATAAACTGAATTTCTGCATCGTTTTTTGATTGACCAATATTGGCAATGTTCCAGCTGCAAATACTTAGCGCGGATGACGCAAAAGCAATCACAATCAAACTTAGGGTAAGCAAATATTTCTTTATGAGAAAAACTGTGGGCATGAGAGTTGATTTGGGTAAGGAGCAAACTTACGAAATGTTGGCTTTTAGTTCTATAAAAACATTTATTTGAGTTGTGTAATGCCTATTGCTGAAAATTATTGCTGTTGCATTGCTTGATCATATTTTTTACATTTGAGGCATGTTTGTACGAACTTGTATTATTTCAATTTTTTTGGCTGTTTTAAATCAAGTATCAGCCCTTAATCACACAGCGTTAAGTTTATGGTGTGCCTCGGTTGCTCAGCCTCAAAACTCATCTAATATGGAGGAGTTGAATAAGGCGATTGTTGCCAATCCGCGCAATCCTGATTTATATATTTCCAGAGGCAGATTAAAAGGAGTTGCTGCTGATTATAAAGGTGCAATTACAGATTTTAGTAAGGCAATTGAGATTTATCCTAAGGCAACAGCTGCATTTTTTGATAGGGCCTCATGCAAGGTTAAGTTAAAAGATTACTCCGGTGCAATTGATGATTATTCAAAGGTGATATTAATGGAAGAAAAAAATTATATGGCTTATTATGAAAGGGCCAATTTGTTTTTTGATGCCCAAAAGTTCAAGGAAGCTATTTGGGATTATAGCTATGTCATCAAACTATATCCTGAGGGAACAGCGGCTTATTTTAACAGGGCATTGGCAAAGACAGAATTGAAAGACTATGCCGGAGCTATTGAAGATTATACAGCAGCTATCAAAAAGGATCCTAATCCGGGTATGGCCTATTACAATAGAGGCTTATTAAAAAATAAATTAAAAGACAATGCTGGTGCTTGTAAAGATCTCAAAAAAGCACAAGAACTAAAATACGAAAAAGCCCCTGCTGCTGTGCTTCAGTATTGTAAGTAAATAAATATTATGGTGCATTGTTTTTTGTTCCATCCTTTTAAATTGGAATATTTTTAAAATAAATAAACGTGTTTGGGCGTTCCCGCTGCTTTGCATCGGGCGTGCTGTCCGCGCTGCATGGCAGACTGCTTCCATCACTAACGCGGGTTTTATTTAAAAAAGTTTCTTCTCGAAAACAAATAATCTTCATGTCTTTCAGAGGGAATCTTTCTTAAATGATGCAACTTATTGAAAAAATAGCAGCTATGATTCGGTTTATTTTAATTTAGCAACTCTGATAGCTTACGGGATTAATCTTTTGGATATGGTTTGGATGCTATATTTGAAATTAAAATTTAATCATTTGTATAAATTTTTTAGAAGGATTAGGTTTTATAGATTAGTAAAGTTTGATCAGCCCAAATCCTTATTTTAGATATCGGAATTACCAAATTAAGTTTCCAGTTTATAAAGCCGAGCAAAGCTCTAACAATTAAAAAACACGAAGCACAACTTCGCGTTTACTTGAATTTAGATGCTTCAGCATTCGTTAAGCTCATTAGCCCCACTCAATATTGAAGTAAAATTTGCAATATGTTTTTTATCCTGAAAGGCTTTACAGCAATATAGAATTAATTTTATACGCATTTGGTTTTAATTTCTTTATGTGTGTATATTAACTTTCTCAACTCATTATTCATCATTAATTTTTTACATTAGCATCGTTTTTTAAAGAAAAATAGTCAATCAATTACCAATGCATAAATATTTTAAACTTTCAATTCTCTTTCTAACTTTTCTTTTACGCTCAAATGAAGGTATTTGCCAATCAGGTAATGTTGATTCAACTTACCACTTTGATGGGATGGCCATGCCGGCATACTGGCAAATAAGTGGTGATACCAGAGGTCAAAAGGTGGCCATACAAAGTGATGGAAAGGCAGTGGTTGTTGGCTATCATAAAAATGCTGATTATGATTTTGCATTAATACGTTATAATATCGATGGTACCATGGATTCTACCTTTGGCGGAGATGGTCTGGTTACAACAGGTTTATATGGTGGAGATGACTTAGCATATGCATTGGCTATTCAGCCCGATGGTAAAATTGTAGCAGCAGGATATAGTTATCATACAATCTATGGGCAAAAGGTTTTTTCTGTAGCAAGATATAATACGGATGGAACATTAGACGCTACCTTTGGCGGAGGAGGAAAGGCTTTGGCAAATTTTGGTTCGGGAGACCAAAATGCTTATGGTGTTGCTTTACAGGCAGATGGTAAAATTGTGGTGTCCGGTGCAGGATTTTTTAACCCCAACCCGGCCGACAGTCACTTCTGTGTTGCAAGATTCACCAGCTCAGGCGCTCTTGATAATACCTTTTCTGGTAACGGACTTTGGAATGCTTCATATGGAACAGGTAGCGATGCCGTTGCTTATGACGTAGATATTCAAACTGATCAAAAGATTGTAGTAAGTGGTTCTGTTACATCATCAACAGGGGCGGCCAGTATGACAATAGTTCGCCTGAACTCTTCAGGTAGTTACGATAATTCATTTGATGGAAATGGTTTAGTACAAACTCAGATTAATGGGGTAAGCACCTCTGGAAATAATCTGATTTTGCAAGATGATGGAAAAATGCTATTTGTGGGGGGCTCAAACAATTTGATGGCCGTAAAACGTTTAAACACCGATGGTTCTCCAGATAGTACCTTCAGTCAGGATAGTTATGCGCTTATAGATTTTGGTTCAAGTAGTAATAACGGCTATGCCATTGCGCTTGATGCCGACCAAAGAATAATAGTTGCAGGCGCCACATATATTGGTTCCGCCTATGATTTTGCTGTTGCAAGATTAACACCGCAGGGAGATTTGGATTTAACATTTAGTGGAGATGGAAAAGTAATTGTTTCTTATAGTTCACAGGATGAATTTTTATTTGGTGTTGCCATTCAGGATGATAACAAAATTATCGCAACTGGATTCGGAGGTACAGGTTCAAATGGATCTTTAAGAACACTAAGATTAAAGACCTGTAATAATACTTTTTCTTATGAGACCATGAACGAATGTTTAAGTTATTTTTGGCCTCAAACAGGACAAACATATACAACATCCGGAGTTTATTATGCAAATTACTTGAATGCCGAAGGTTGCGATTCTATAATCTCCTTAAATCTCACGATTTATCAGAATCCAAATGTTAATGTTACACAAAACGGAGTAACACTTACTGCGGTGCAAACAGGTGCCACATATCAGTGGCTAGATTGCAACAACAACAATGATCCTGTGCCGGGTGCCACCAGTCAAACTTTTGTTGCTACAGTGAATGGAAGTTACCGTTGTGCTGTTACCCTGAATGGTTGTACTGCATTTTCAACCTGCAGAACAGTTTCAACTGTTGGAGTGAATGACAATCTTGATAATTATTCATTGAAGGCTGTTTTGTTTCCGAATCCAGCAAATGGGGTAGTAAATGTTCGATCATCTATTTTGTTTGAGCGCTTATTAGTGGCTGATTTAAGTGGAAGAGTATTAATATCAAAAGGCTTTTCAAAGGATGCTTTTTTTGATTTATCGGAATTTGAAAAAGGTATTTACCTGGTTACATTGATTACTAATGAAGGGGATCAGCGGAATTTCAAAATCACTAAAAATTAAGCGCGTTTTACTCCTTTTCGCACTTTTTGTATTGCCCTCGCTCGCGTCCCGCGAGTGAGCCTACCAATAGGCCTCCGGCCTGTAAATAAAAACTAATTTTATCAATTTACCTTTACTCTTAGTTGGTACCGATAGCCTCGGGATCACTTACTCTTTTTTGGTGTAATCACCAACAAAATAATGAATTGCGCAAGGGAC
>JALRAS010000170.1 GCA_023262495.1 Bacteroidia bacterium
AGACCTACATTGGGAGACTAGCGGGAGCAAATGATAATTTAAATATTTCGTTTCACCGCGCCAGTGACAGAAGCGGCATCCTTTTTTGTGAAAAAATATGCTTGTTTTTTACTACCAAAGCTGCATCACAAAAAAGATACAGCGGATGGCACGGTCCCTCCCCGCAGAGGGAGGCGCCCAAATGATTGATTAATAATAATTACACTTTTAAAATAGTACAATTTCGGCATTGCCTCATTGTACTGTTTTCAAGTAGTATCGGTTTTAAGCATTACTTATCTATTTACCGGTTGGACTAAAAAATAAATGCAATTGGTATCACACAAATTAAGGTTGTCGTGCATCATTGAATACTCATTTTTATGGATTGCCTAAATGGCACTTGCAGAATTTAATGAATTGCTGTAGGTTTGTGCAAAAGCAAAAAACGATTATGAGCACTGAATTATCAGAACAAGAAGTTATTAGACGTCAGTCATTACAAGAGATTATTAATTTAGGCATTAACCCCTACCCTGCCGAAGCTTTTGAGGTAAATACGCATGCCGCTGATATTTACGAAAACTATGAGCGCGATAAACTGAGTTATAAAAATATTAGCATTGCAGGCCGAATCATGTCCAGACGCATTATGGGTAACGCTTCTTTTGCAGAATTGCAGGACAGCACAGGGCGTATTCAGATATATATAAAACGTGATGAAATTTGCCCCGGAGAGGACAAAGCCCTGTATAATATAGTGTTTAAAAAGTTGCTTGATATTGGCGATATTATTGGTGTGAAAGGGTATGTATTTACCACGCAAACGGGTGAAACTACTATACATGTTTCATTGATGACCTTACTCACCAAATCGTTAAAGCCACTGCCTATTGTAAAAACCGATGAGCAGGGCAATACTTATGATGCTTTTAAGGATCCTGAACAACGCTACCGCATGCGTTATCTTGATTTGATTGTGAACCCTGAGGTACGTGATGCCTTTATTAAGCGTACTCAACTGACTAATTCAATGCGCAGTTTCCTTAATAACAAAGGCTACTTAGAGGTAGAAACACCCATATTGCAACCGATATACGGTGGTGCTGCTGCGCGCCCTTTTAAAACGCATCACAACACCTTAGACATGACGCTTTATTTGCGTATTGCGAATGAGTTGTACTTGAAAAAATTAATTGTGGGCGGCTTTGAAGGGGTATATGAGTTTGCCAAAGATTTCCGCAACGAGGGCATGAGCCGTTTTCATAACCCTGAGTTTACACAAATGGAATTGTATGTGGCCTATAAGGATTACAATTGGATGATGAACCTGGTAGAAACGATGGTTGAGAAAGTAGCGCTTGATTTACACGGTACCAATGAAGTGAAGGTTGGGGAACATACCATTAGCTTTCAACGTCCATGGAAACGCTTTACCATGTATGAAGCCATACAACATTTTACCGGAATTGATATTAGTGAAATGGATGAAAAAACCATGGCTGAAACTGCTAAATCGATGGGTATTCATGTAGATGCCAGCATGGGACGCGGGAAAATAATTGATGAAATTTTTGGTGAAAAATGTGAAGGACAATTAATACAACCTACGTTTATTACCGACTACCCGGAGGAAATGTCGCCATTGGCCAAGAAACACCGCAGTAAGCAAGGACTTGTGGAGCGCTTTGAAGCCATATGCAATGGGAAAGAAATTTGCAATGCTTACAGTGAGTTGAATGATCCTATTGACCAACGCAAGCGCTTTGAAGAGCAATTGGAATTGGGCAAACGTGGTGATGAAGAAGCGATGGTGCTTGATGAAGACTTTTTACGTGCCATTGAGTTTGGGATGCCTCCTACCTCGGGATTGGGCATTGGTATTGACAGATTGGCAATGATTATGACAAACTCGAACTCTATACAGGATGTGATATTTTTTCCGCAAATGCGTCCTGAACATAAAGTAGAGCATTAGTTTAATTCATTAATTTACATAAGAAATAACGGTGTAATTGAGTCCACAAACGCTGCTGAAGAACAAGAATAAACTGCTCAAAATATTGGGCATTGTTGTGCTTTGTTTCATCCTCTTATTTTTTTTGCTTAGAAACACTTTTCTGCATTGGGCCATTGAAAAAGCTGCCATTAAATTCAATAAAACATATAAAGGTGAGCTTCATGTAAATGAGGCATCATTTAGCGGATTGAGCAGTATTTTGTTGCATAATATATCGGTAACAGCACCGGGCAAAGATACTTTGCTTGCGATTGCCTCTGCTGAAGCTACCATTAAAGTACTACCTCTACTCATTGGGAACATTCGTATTGATGAAGTTTATATAGATTCTACTACTGTTCGAATTTTTAAAAGTGCGCAACGCGATAACATTTCTTTTTTATTAAAGAGCCGTAAGAAAAAAGAGGATGATGCATCTAAGCAAGCGCAAAGCAAAATTGATATCGGAAATTTGGCCTATCAGTTTATCAAAACAATTTTTGATGTTATTCCTAGTCAGGTACAAGTGCTGCGCACATCAATTGCATTAGAACGCGATACGGCATTTTTTGTATCAACTATTGACACATTGGCCTTTAATGACGGACTTTTCCATTGCAACATAAAAACAACAGAGAGCAAGGGCAGCAGCTTTTTTATGGTGAGAGGCGAAGTAGATAAATCTGAACGGACATTACTCTTTAGCATGTTCCCAAAAAAGATGAAGGAGGCGGTTATTTTTCCTGTGCTAAAAAGTTTTTTAAACCTACGTTTTAGTTTCGATACGCTTTATGTTGCACTGAATGAAACTAACTACGACAACGATGTACTTACGTTAAATGGTAGGGCTTCCATGCGCAAAGGGGCAATTAATCATTGGCGTATTTCACCCAAAAATATTGCACTCGACTTGGCTGAAATCAACTACCGTTTTAATATAGGCATTGCAGATGCAAGATTAGACAGCAGTAGTTTGGTTAGGTTAAACAAAATGATAATAAAACCTGCTGTGCATTATATCCACAGCCCTCAAAAGTCGTTAGCGGTTGATTTTAAAATTCCGATGATGCCTTCGCAACAATTTTTTGAGTCGTTGCCACAAGGTTTATTTCAAAATATAGAAGGGATTAAAACAGAGGGTGAGCTTGGGTTCAACATGAATTTTTTTATCAATACAAAACAACCTGATAGCGTAAAATTTAATTGTTCGATGCCAAAGAAAAAGTTCAGGATTTTATCTTATGGCGAAGCGCGATTAAATAAATTGAATGAGGAATTTTTATATACTGCGTACGAAAGAGGACAAGCTGTAAAGAGTTTTATGGTGGGTCCTTCAAATCCTAATTTTGTGCCGCTTGATATGATTAGCCCTTATTTACAATATGCCTTAATGACCTCCGAGGACGGGAATTTTTATTGGCACAATGGCTTCAATGAAAATGCATTTAGAAAATCGATTGCAGAAAATTACAAGAAGGGCCGATTTGCCCGAGGCGGCAGCACTATTAGCATGCAGCTTGTTAAAAATGTGTTTTTAACCCGCAATAAAACCATTGCAAGAAAAGTGGAAGAAGCGCTGATTGTATGGCTTATTGAGAGCAACAGGATTGCAAGCAAAGAGCGCATGTATGAAGTGTATTTGAATATTATTGAATGGGGCCCGGGAGTGTATGGTATTGGTGAAGCATCGGCCTACTATTTTAATAAAGCAGCATCTGAATTAAGTCTTGCAGAGAGTATTTATTTAGCGATGATTGTTCCTCGCCCGAAGTGGTTTAAATACAACTTTGATGATACAGGAAAATTAAAACCACATGTAGCGGATTTTTATCGCATCATTGCTAATCATTTAGTACGAAAAGAAATCATTACCGAAGAGCAAAAAAATAATTTAGTTCCCAACATATCAATTACAGGGCGTGCCAAGGACCTTATATTAATCAAAGACACTACACAAGTAGACTCTTTACAATTATCGGATTTTGAGATGATTGTTGAGTAGGATTTTTGATGAGATAATTCCTGTGTTACAACAAAAATTTAACTTTTTATAAAATCAATGTATGTTGATTGAACCCAAATTCCGCATTAGAAAATGCGGAATCGCTGAAACAGCTTTAATTCAATCCATTGGTTCAAT
>JALRAS010000171.1 GCA_023262495.1 Bacteroidia bacterium
TTGCAACTTACTTACAAGCTACATCCCAATCATACTATTGGTTTCCTCGCTATGCCAAACTTTTTAGGGGTAAATAATGTAAGAAGCTTCACTGATTCTGCCAATGGAACCAATATCATAGTTTCTAAAGATCAATTTTATGAGCAGAGAAAACAAATGATTTATCAGGCAAAATCACAACATTACATTCCAACTTTCAAGACAAAAATTGATTTCAATATTTCATACACCAATGGCAAAAGTTCAGCACCCGATTTTAAAACTACTACCTACGCGCTATTGCCCAATAATTTAAATGCAATCGGTGGTGGGTTTCCCATCAGGCGTTTTTACAGGTATTTAGATGAACAATTAATTGATAGTAGAATTAAATTTGAGTTGCCAATTTTAGAAAAACCTTCATTATCGCGAAAATTAAAATTCGGGGGTTCATATTTGAACTCAACTAAAAAATCAAGACAGTATGAGTACTTTTTAGATGGAGGTCCTTATGGTGCATTAGGTTTCAGTAATCAAGATTTGAATGGATATTTTGATTTAAGTGAATTCGATTTCAAAGAGTTTATAAACCCAACCGGTTCTCCCGAAATTAGTATCAATAAGGCCTATCGATCTGTTGAAATCGCATCATACAGGAGTATTGGCATTTCATCTATTTACTCTGGCTTTGCCATGGCTGATATAACTATAGTTCCAAGGTTGAGAACTTCCCTAGGATTACGTGTTGAGCATGCTTCTATTTTTTCAGATGTATTTCTTTATGATTCATTAGGATATGCCGCAAATGATGAACGCAGATTCCAAGTTGGAGATGCATTTATTGTTAATCCGGGAATCTCGAAAGAGACGAATTTACTTCCTAGTTTCAATCTCATTTATAAACTAAGAAATGATGATACCTGTCCCATTAATTTGAGAGCAAACTACAGTAAAACTGTTGCACGTCCTAGTGTAAGAGAGCTCACCGAAACACTTATATTTGATTACGAATTTAGGAACTTTATTTTTGGTAACTCGCAACTCAAAATTGTTGAGATCGATAATTATGATTTCAGGTTTGAGTCCTATTTTAAAAATGGTGATAATGTTTCAGTTAGTTTGTTCTACAAGAGTTTTATAAATCATATTGAGCTTGTTCAAACCACACAGGGATTTAGTTGGCAGAATGCCGATCGTTCAAAAGTGAAAGGTATAGAAATTGATGCACGAAAAAATATTATTAAAAATCTTGAATTTAGAAGCAACATCACACTTGCACAATCGCTTACCAATATAGTTCAAAACAATATTTTCGTTAAAAACAATCTAAAAGTAATTGAACCTTTTGATACATTGAGCAGACAAATGTCTGGTCAGGCACCCTATGTTATCAATGCAATTTTAAGTTACGCATTTGATAGTTTAAAACTCACCACTTCGATAGCATATAATGTTCAAGGTCCAAGATTAGCGGTAGTATCTGCGCAACCTCAATTCATACCCGATGTTTATGAAATGCCGCGTCATCTAATTGATTTACGTATCGCTAAACAACTAGGAAAAAACTTTACCATCACCTTTACTGTGAAAGATATACTGAATTCACCTGTAAGGCGGAGCTATAAATTACCGAGCGGATATGATGTAAACTTTGATAATTTTAGATGGGGTACGATGTATAATTTATCAGTTTTATATAAGATATGATGCATAGAATAGGACTTATAATGAGTGTTTTGGCAATGCATTTGTTTGCACTCAGCAATCAATCATTTGCTCAAATTGAGAATGTTATTGTGGAAACTTACTATGTTACCGATGTAAATGATACAACTGATACACTCGGAGGAGGCATTGCCTTAGGTGCCACAACCTATAGAATTTATATTGACTTAAAAGAAGGTTCTAAGCTCAGGAAAATTTATGGCGATCAATATCATCCGCTTATATTTAAAACAACTACCTCATTCTTTAATCATCAAACCGAAGGGAAAAGTTTTGCGAAAGATTTTAATAAAAACAGGTTTAAAGAAAGTACCGTAGCATTGGATACTTGGCTTACGTTGGGACAAATAACTAATTCTTCAACAACGTTGCACGGTATTTTAAAACCTCAAGATAACAATGGCTCATTTGTTGGGGGAATCAATAACGACAATGGATTATTGATAAACAACAATATTGCAATGGGTATTCCATTGACACAAGCTGATGGAATTATTAATTACAATGCTCCACTTTCCAATTGGGCAAGCTATGGTATTGTTGATCCTGTGAGTGGACTCGACTCAACAATTTTTGGGTCATTGGTGATAGGGAATGAGTTTTACAGTAACAATGCAGGAGTTCAATGCTCCGGGGCAAGTGGTGTCATTTCTGCTGAAAATAAAATTTTAATTGCGCAACTTACAACTGATGGTTTACTCTCATTTTCAATCAATGCAGAGGTCGAAATTCTGCAGGCAAATGGGGCCTCAAAAATTGTGAAGTATGTTGCCAATAACGATACATTATTTGATGACGAAAAATTAAGTGCGTTTTTAACATACCCTTTTCTTTGTGGTTGCACTGATGCCAATTATATTGAGTATTCAGAAAAATATGCTTGTAGCGCCCCCGACTCATGTATCAATAAAATTGTGTTAGGTTGTATGGATGTTACAGCATGTAATTTTGATCCCAAGGCAAATTTTAATATCCCTGGTTTGTGCTGTTATCCAGGTTATTGCAATGATAGAAATATAGCAGTAGTATGCCCTGAATTTGCAGCCAATCAATTTTATTTTTATCTGTATCCCAACCCTGCACAGGCACAAATAAATGTTACTTTTTGGATAAGCAAGTCAGAGCAAATATTTTATAGTATCACCAATATTTTTGGCGCAGTGGTAACTGATGAAAAAAAATTGGGTGATTTCGATGGCAAACATGAGGTAGGTATTGATATTTCTTCATTTGAAAAAGGAGCATACTATCTAAAATTAAGGGCAGGCAGTTTAGAACAGAGAAAATTATTTATCAAAAACTAAGAATAAATATATACTTCAGATGATGATTAGGAAGCTTTTGAATTTTTCTTTTTACGTTAAGTCATTGTATTTTTTATCTTTCATTTTTATGTTTGGTACATGTAAAAAGTCTCCTGAGATAGAAATCAACTTTCCTCAGTTTGACTCAATAACCGACATCGAAAATAATAGCTATAAGATTGTAAAAATTGGCAATCAATGGTGGATGGCGGAGAATTTGCGCGTAAAAACTTATAACGATGGGACACCAATCACGAATGCCTCATCTGAAGAACTTTGGAAATCATCAGCAGGGGCTTACTGCCTTTACAAAGGTGATGAAAGAGCACCCGGATTATTATATAACTGGTATGCGGTTACAGATAGCAGGAGGATAGCACCAATAGGTTGGCATGTGGCCACTGAAGCCGACTGGCAGCAGCTAGAAAAATATTTAGGGATATCGGATACTGAACTTAATGCCATTGGTTGGAGAGGAAACTATGTAGCCAATAAGTTGAAAGCACATGGTAAGACAAACTGGTTGGCTGATGCAGAATTTTGGCCTAATAATGCTAGTGGATTTAATGCCAAAGCAGGTGCCTGTAGAAAGCATGATGGTAGGTGGGGCGAACCGGGTTTATCTCAAACAGGTTTTTGGTGGACAGCAACTTCTGCAAATAGCAACGAAGCTTATTATCGCTATCTAGATTATCGCAACAATCATGTATTTCGCCACAGTGATTTATATCAATGCGGATTAAGTGTGAGGTGCGTAAAGGATTAAATGACAAACGAAAATAAAATTGAATAATTGATCCATGCTGGTGTCGGGAAAATTTAATGATTATCAAACGCTTATTGGAAGAACCAACAATCTCATAGGTTTGCCAATCAGGGTTGCCATATTAGAGTGCATTGCAAGTCATAAGAATTGTTTTGATCAAGATTTTATTGAAAAACATGAAATCAGCATGGATGTGCTCAAAAAAAATTTGAGAGCCCTAAACAAAGGCGGCATTTTAATCAGAAAGTTTACAGGGAGAGCAAAGAGTGTGGAGTATACCATCAACTGGGATAAGTTAAATCAGTATA
>JALRAS010000172.1 GCA_023262495.1 Bacteroidia bacterium
TGCAGTCGCTTTTGGTGTGGTTTGCCGGACATGGAAGATACATTAATGAAACAGGCTATTGGCTCCCGGTTGATGCCTCTAAAACTGATGAGTATACCTATTTCCCTATAACAAGTTTGAAAGGTTATTTGTCGTTATATAAACTACGACACACCCTCGTAATCAGCGATGCATGTGAAACAGGTCCGGCCTTTTATTTGGCTATGCGTGGCGAAAACAAGGCCGTTGATTGTGGAAATTGGGAATCAACCAAACTCAAATCGGCACAGGTTTTTACTAGCAGCGATCGCGAAAAATCATCCGATAACAGCTTATTTACCAAAACCTTTGCCAATATCCTTAACAATGCCCCTGATAAATGCATACCAATTGAAAAGATTTCCGATAAGGTAACTAAAGCCGTAGAACAAAATCAAAAACAGCGACCAAAATTTGGTAACATCAGTGGACTCGAAGATCAAAACGGCACCTTCTTCTTCATAAAAAAATAGTCATGAGCAATGCACATAAACCCTCATTTTTTGCTAAATTAACTTTAGCAATTATCTGTATTTTAATCATCAATAAGTTAAGTGCACAAACCTATAATTTTAATAATTACTCGCTAAAAGATGGCTTGATACAATCCAATGTGAATGATATTTTACAGGATAAAGATGGCTATATGTGGTTTGCCACAGATGGCGGTTTATCAAAATTCAATGGCCAAAGTTTTATCAACTATTCTACCAATGAAGGACTCAGTGAAGCTGCTGTGAACACAATCTGTGAAGACAATAAGGGGCAAATTTGGGTTGGACATTCATACGGAAAACTCTCTGTTTATGATGGCACCAAATTCAAACCCTTCGACCTTGAGCTTAAGGAAAAACCGAGTCGAATAGCCGACATCATTAAAGATAAGAAAGGTAATTTATGGCTTAGCACTGTTGGTGGAGGTGCCATTTATTTGAATACATCAACAGGAAAATATACGCAGTACAGTATCGCAAAAAATTTAAGTGATCTTGTTTTTCAAAGCTTTATTGATCAAGATGAAAAAGTTTGGTTTGTAACGGACATTGGTATCAAATATTTTGATTCTCAAAAAGACAGTTTCCTGTTTTTCAAACCGGAAGGTTTTCCTTATTTTGATTACACATCTATAGCTCAGGACAATAGAGGTAATTTATGGTTTGGCACCACTGCGCACGGCATCGTATGTTACAATTTGAAATCCGGCACATCAAAAGTAGTAGAAACCAAAGACAAAATTAATTCAAACTTCATCAATAGCATCATCATAAACAAGAACCATATTTATGCCAGTGCTTGGGAAGGTGGGGTCATTCAATTAAATCAACTTGATACAACCAATATTGTTACCCTTACCGATAAAAATGGAATGCCCAGCAATAAGGTAAGAAGTTTATTTATTGACCGCGAACAATCGTTATGGATGGGAATGCAAGATAATGGGGTAACACAATTCAAAGGGTTCAGGTTCATTCATTTCAATAATCAAAACGGATTAAAAAACTTGATTGTTAATGCCATTGTTGAAGACGATAACGGTAATTTTTGGCTCGGGACAAATGAAGGAATCGATATCCTAAGCTTAGATAAAAATTACAGCTTAAAAAAGATTCAGCATATAGATTTAAATGAAACACTCCGAAATAATTTAGTTACCTCCCTATGTAAACATAAAGGAAAAATATATGTGGCCACATTTAAGGGAGACATTGGTGTTTTTGATAGCAAAACCAGAGCTTCTTTGCCTTCTTTGAGTATCAATCATACCTTTATCAATAACCTATCGGTTGTTGGTAATGAGTTATGGATTGCCAATAATTCGGGGTTAACCACATACAACTTCAATACCCTCGAATTTAAAGATATTTTAGATCTTGATAAATTAATTATTGCAAAGGTTCATCCTGATAAAGATGGCATTGTATGGATTGGAACACGACAATCGGGCCTTTGGTATGCTGAGAAAAACAAGTATAGAAAATTTGAAGGCAATATCAATCATAACAGTGCTACCAGTTTTTGCAACGATTTAAATGGAAATTTATGGATTGGTACCGAAGGAGGTGGCTTGTATAAAAAGAAGGGGAAAAATATTGTGCACTACAGTGTTAAAAATGGCTTAATCAGTGATTATATCACACTTTTAACTACAGATACTGAAGGAAATTTATGGGTAGGTACAAACATGGGTTTGGTGAAATTGGATATAACAAAAAATGTTTTTTTTAATTACGGATCGGGAGAAGGTTTTACTTCCATTGAAACAAAAAACAATGCCAGTTTTGCAGATAGCCACGGGGCAATATGGTTAGGAACAGTGAACGGTGCCAGTGTTTTAAGAATCAAGGAAGAGCAAAAAAATGCAGTAAAGCCAATTGTATATTTGATGAACTATGAAGTATTTTCCACTCAGTATCAAGTATCAGCCAATCCTGTTTTCAATCATACGCAAAATGAAATTACCTTTAATTTTATTGGTTTAAGTTTTAGAAATGCAGCCAAAATTCAGTACACATACATGCTCGAAGGATTAGATGACAAATGGCATGTTGAATACGGGATTAATAAAGTTGTATTTACTCATTTGCCCCCGGGTAAATATAAATTTATCTTAAAAGCATGCAGCGCAGAGGGCTTGTGTGCAGATAAACCAATTGAATTTGCATTTGAAATTACACCACCCATATACAAGCGCACATGGTTTATTTTGTTAATGATTGGTATAGTAGTAGCAGTAGTTTTGGGATACGTTACTTTTAGAACACGTTATTTGAAAAATGCAAAGCAAGTACTAGAACAACAGGTGCATGAAAGAACATTGGAGATTGAACAGAAAAACCAATCGCTGATGGATAAGAATATTGAAATTATTACAAAGAACAAGGAGATTACAGATAGTATCAATTATGCCAAAAGGATTCAAGAAGCAATTTTACCCGGCACCGATGCATTCAGAAAGTTGTTTCCAAAAGCCTTCATCTTGTATCACCCCAAAGACATTGTGAGTGGTGACTTTTATTGGTTTGCCGATATCAATGCAAAATCAAAAATTCAATCTGATGACAACGATATTTTTGTAGCTGTTGCTGACTGCACCGGACATGGTGTACCTGGTGCATTTATGTGCATGATAGGCACTGCACTATTGAATCAGATAGTTCAGGAAACAAACGATTTTAGACCATCTAATATTTTAGAGAATTTGCACAATGGAATACGTGAATCGCTAAAACAACAAGAGAATGAAACGAGAGATGGGATGGATATTGCGCTATGCCACATCAATAGAAAAAAGCAACAGTTGGAATATGCAGGTGCTTTGAGGTCTTTATTGATATTTCGCGGAGAAACTTATAAGCAAAAGTTTTCTATCAATAGCAAACAAATGCTGCTACAGGAAATTAGAGCCGATAAGTTTCCGGTTGGAGGTTTGCAAAGCGAATTGAAAAGAGAATTTACCAATCATGTGATTGACTATTATCCGGGAGATACTATTTATATGTTTACCGATGGCTATGCCGATCAATTTGGTGGCCCAAGAGGAAAAAAGTTGATGTCGAAAAACTTCAAGGAAATGATTACTACCATTCAGCACAACAATATGTACGAGCAGTTTAAGTATATTGAAAAGTTTATGCAAGATTGGAAAGAAGGGTATGATCAGGTTGATGATATTTTGGTAATGGGCATCAGATTTTGATAAAACAAAAAAAGCCACCAAGGTGGCTTTATGGTGATTCCGATTGGATTCGAACCAATGACCTACTGCTTAGAAGGCAGTTGCTCTATCCAGCTGAGCTACGGAACCAAATTAAATGTAATGAACAGAGGTATTTGATGCAAAAACCCAAAAAAAAAGCTAATTAACCAATTTGAGTTATTTGGAAGTGTGCCAAATAGCCTAATTAAATAATTAGCTCTTAAATGTCGGGGCGGCAAGATTCGAACTTGCGACCTCCTGGTCCCAAACCAGGCGCGATGACCGGACTACGCTACGCCCCGAGAAACTAAAGAACTTCATCCC
>JALRAS010000173.1 GCA_023262495.1 Bacteroidia bacterium
GGTGGATTATAATGAAAGCGATCAATATAAACAGCATGCGCCAACTCATGCAGCGCCAAATTTTTTTTATCAAAACAATTGCTGTAACCTTCTAAAAAATGATTCCATGAAAGATAAATGATCCCTTTACCGATAGTAAGTCCGTTGACATGATCGCCAACAATATTTGAATAAAAACTATCGGGATAAATGATTATTTTTTTGAAATCCATCAAACGAGGATTCCAAAAACCAAAAGTGATTTGGGCATAAGCCGCACTCACTTGCAAAATGATCTCTTTTTTTTTATCCTTTAATGAATCGTCCACTTCAATTATTTGATAACCTATGATTTGATTCATTCTGTGTACAAACTTACTTTGCTTGCTACTTGAAAGTCTTTGGTAGTAGGTAAAATTTTGAGTTAAATAACGATGCAGCCATTCAGCATCCAACATAATAGATTTCACCATTGATTTCTTGGCTAAGTCGGAGTAAACAAAATAAGCAAAGCCAGCAAACATGATGCTCACAAACACAAATTCCATATCATTAAATTTAACGCAAAATAGTATTTTTTTCTATAAGATAGCAACTTGATCATATCTTTTTAATAGGATAAATTCATGTTTATAATCTGCACATTCAATACTTATCTTAATCAACAAAATTTTCGGGTAATAAATTTTGCTTAGATTTACCTTGATTTTTAGACCAATGAAAAGTATTAATTTTGAAATAAGCGGTGAGTACATTGAACTCATTAAATTGCTTAAAGCCACAGGCATTGCTGAACATGGAGCTGCCTCTAAACAATTGGTGAGCAACGGAGAAGTGAAGTTGAACGGGCAGCAAGAATCAAGGTTTAGAGCAAAGTTGCGAAAAGGCGATTGCATTGAAACTTGTGGAACAAAAATAACTATCGCCTAAATTTGTTCAGAAAGTATTTGACATATCGGCATCTCCTACTCTGTTTCCTATGCCTTGTTTGTGCTTGCAATTTTGTATTCTCACAGGAAGAAAAAAGTGATATTCAAAAAGATAACTTTATTGAGCAAAGGGTAGAACAGATATCTGAAAATGCTGACAATGCCGATATCGATTACTCCAATTTACTTGAAGACCTGCAATATTTTGCTAAAAACCCAATCAATTTGAATGCTGCAAAAATAGAGGACTTGCAGCAACTCAACCTCTTAACAGAGGTGCAAATTTTAAGCTTACTTAAGCACATTGAACGTACCGGAAAATTGGTAGCCATATATGAATTACAGGCCATCGATAATTTTACACTTGAAGACATCAACCGCCTCAAACCATTTGTTTACGTTGCCAACAATCTTGAAGCACCTCGACTTTCATTAAGAAATTTGCTCGACAATGGAAGTGCTTACTTGGTTACAAGAATTAGTTTTACAGCCGAGCAACAAGCAGGATTCAAGGAGGTTTCAGACTCTATATTGGCGGTTAATCCTAATGCAAAATATTTGGGAAACAGGTTGGGATCATTTAGCAGATTTCGATACACATTTGGGAATAATATCAGCATAGGCATCACAGCAGATAAAGATCCCGGGGAACAATTTTTAAAAGGTGCACAGCGTTATGGGTATGACTTTTATTCGGCTCATTTATTTTTAAGAAATTATAAATTTGTAAAAGCCCTTGCCATTGGCGACTATCAGGCGCAGTTTGGGCAAGGACTCACCTATTGGATGGGTTTGGGCTATGGAAAAACTGCTGATCCCATGCTGGTAAAACGCAGCGCAAGAGGCATTTCGGCAAGTAACTCCATCAATGAAAATTTATTCCTGAGAGGGATTGCAGGAACTATTCAATTCAAAAATATTTTTGTGACCGGATTTTATTCCGAAAACAAGGTTGATGCCACACCCAATGCACTCGATACCTTAGACAATACGGTTGAAAGTATTTCCTCCTTGCAGCTCTCGGGATTGCACCGCACAGCCAGAGAAATTGCAGGAAAAAATTTTTTAACGCAATACACAAGAGGTGCCAACGTAAATTACAAAACAAGAGTATTTTCGATAGGTGCAACCGCTGTGCAAACTGCTTTCGACATTGATGTAAATCGCAACCTTGCCCTATACAACCAATATGAATTTACCGGTAACAACCTTATCAATATGGGTGTTGACTATAATTGGGTGTACCGCAACTTTAATTTATACGGAGAAGTTTCACGGAGCAACAATGGAGGCATGGCTCAAGTGCATGGTGCTATTATATCTTTAGATCCACGTTTGTTTGTGTCTGTATTATATCGCAATTACGATTTGAAATATCAAAATTTAAATGGCAATGCAGTTGGTGAAAACACGCGCAATAATAATGAGAAGGGATTGTTTTCGGGATTGGTATTCAAACCTTACCGCTTTTTATCGTTGGCCGCCTACTACGATCGATTTACTTTTCCTTATTTAAAATACCAAGTCAATGCGCCTTCATACGGAAATGATTATTTGCTACAAGTAAACTACACCCCTTCTAAAAAGACCGAAATGTATGCGCGTGTTCGACAGAGAATAAAACAAAGAAACAACAGCTTATCGCAAGACATCATTAAAGAAACAGTAGAAACCGTGCAAACCAATTACCGATTTAACATCATGCACAAACTTACTAGCTCAATTCGTTTGCGCAGCAGAATCGACATCACCGAGTTTAAATTAGGCAATCAAGTGAGCAGAGGATTTATGATATATCAAGACATCAACTTCAATCCTAACATGGGTAAGTTTTCATTTAATTTCAGATATGGAATTTTTAATGCCGAAGATTTCAACTCCAGAATTTATGCCTATGAAAATGATGTGCCCTACTCTTTTTACATTCCTGCTTTTTTCAATAAAGGAACAAGAAACTACGTTACACTCAACTATTCAATCACACGTAATTTTGAAGTTTGGTTAAGGGTGGCTCAAACCTGGTACAGCAACATACCCGTAATTTCCGAAGGCACACTCAATGAAATTGCCACCAATCATCGTACAGATATTAAGCTTCAAGCGCGATATAAATTTTAAATTGGCATGAAAATTGTAAGCTATAGCACGATTAATTTATCATCTAAAATACCCATGATTAAATCCAAAAGATTTTTTGCTTTCTTAGCTTTATTCCTCGGATTTTTTTATACCGCTATTTCTTTCAATCTAAATCTGTTTAAGCAAGCTCCGCTTAATGACTACTTTCATGTGCATGCGGTAAAAGCTGCTAAAAATCCAAACGAAAAACTACCTCTTCAGTTTTTTGAGCCGGTTGATGAACGCGAAATTGATGAAGACAACGAGCTTAAGTTTAATGGGCTTCATTTCATGAATACCCTATGCTTTAATTACTTTGGATTAATCCTTTACTCACCAATAAAAACATTCCTTTCTTGCACGCTTCAGCAAGATTTCTCTATCAGCGCTCCAAGGATTATTCTCTTTCACTCCTGGAAGGATTTCATTTAATTTGGTTGCAGTCTTTTCTGCCTCTCTTCTATTTTTTATTGCTTTTAATTTTATCATAAAGTATTGGCTGTAAATCATTTTTGAGAATAGCGGAAAATCGCACAGCAACTTCCCCATTTCACCTGCTCAATAGGAAATATTGATGCATCCCTAAAAATTTAATCACATGATTTTTCATAGGCATGCATCATGATGATGAATCAAGCAACAAACAAAATTAACCTCATTAATCAGTCATATTTTTCAACGAATGCAGCAGGTGACTAATGTCCTTGTTCTAATAAAAGATGCGCGCATCGATGATATCTTAAAAGAAGAGTAAAGATCATCCAACATTTAAAAATAACCACCTCCACCATCAACTAAAATTATTCAAATTCAATTGAACAATCATCAAACCACCTACCTTATGACCAATAAAATTATTGCCTTGATCAGCTTGATCTACTGCTCAACTTTTGTGAGTTGTAAACATGAAGAAAAGAAAAAAGAGGAAGAGTCAACCTTCTTAGTTACAAGCCCTATCAGAAAGGACACGATTTCATATAGCGAATACGTTTGTCAAATTAAGGC
>JALRAS010000174.1 GCA_023262495.1 Bacteroidia bacterium
TTTCCTGCTCCTTTGATAAATCTAAAATTGATTCCGACTCCTTGTAGTTCTGCAGTCTATCCTCTATGGAGGTCATAATTTGTGTAAGCTCTTCCAACTGCTTTTCAATGTAGGAGAGCGTTCGGCTATTGATATCGAGTTTAGAGTTGAGGGTAATATCGATATACACTTTCCCGAGTGTATCTAAAAAAGTGATGGCTCTTTTGGGAATGGGGTCTTCAACTGTGATTTGAAGAACACCGCTGTATTCAGGGATCTCAATCATGATAGATCGCTGGTACTTCCGCACCAAAGAGGCCCTGTCATGAAATTGAATTAAATAGTCAACATTCTTGATTTCATTGGCCGTATTAAATTGAATGGCGGTTGATTTAACTGCAGTGATATTAAAATCTTTGGTTGTAAGTGGTCGGTTAAAATATCCTTCCTTGCTGATTTCACTTTCACCGATGCGGTACTTCAGCAAATATTTACTGGCATTTAAAATTTTGAATTCAATCAACTGCTCATATAAAAGCGGATTAATGGCAGTAAATTTTATTTTAAAAGGGATATCATCATAAATCTCTTTGGTGCGTATCCTTCCCTTGATGTAATAGGATACATCTAAATCAAGCCGGTCAACTGTTTGTTTAATCAAGTCAAAAGACTTAATCACACGCATGGCATTGTAATTTTCGCTGTAATCTTTATAAGCTACTTGCTGACTTCCCGATTGAATAATACTTTGTGCATCGTAAGCATCATTTGATTTAAGCAAGATTTGGGTAGAGGCAGCGTAAATATCGGTAAGTTTATAAGTGTAAAAGTAGGCAGAAATATAAGCGACAATGATACAGGCAATGATGATATACCAGTTCTTTACAAAGGTCTTCCAAATGGCCTTTATATCGTTAATGTCTATGATTGAATCTGACTTTTCGTTGTTCACGCAGTAGTTTAAAATTTCGCAAATATACTAATTGTACCTAATCTCAATGTAATTATCATACAATAGGAAATAAATATCTTTACATTTTTAAACTTGATAACTATGTTCAGAACAATTTTACTGTTAACAGCTTCTAATTTTTTTATGACTTTTGCTTGGTACGGACATCTCAAATTTAAAGAACAGCAACTTTGGAAGGTGATTTTAGTGAGTTGGCTGATAGCTTTCTTTGAATATTGCCTACAAGTGCCTGCCAACCGAATAGGAAGCAGCTATTTTTCCTTGTTTCAACTAAAAACTATTCAAGAGGTGATAAGTTTATCGGTATTCAGCTTATTTGCCGTTTTGGTGATGAATGAAACAATGAAATGGAATCATTTATTGGCTTTTTTGTTTTTAATAATGGCGGTTGTGTTGATATTTAAGGAGCAATAGTATTTATTTTTATCGGAAGCAATTATTTTTAAGGAGGGTTTAATTGCGCTTTAATCGAATATATTCTAATTTTTGTGGCAATTGTTTACTTTTATTAAAGCATTTTAAACCGGTGGATTTAACAAAATGATGTTGATAGCTTGCTTAGCGGTAACCCGCTAGTTTTAAATAATTACTAATTTTGCACATATTACAGATAGTATTTTGCTCATTACACCCATAAATATCCTTGCTCTAATTTTTGCTTACCTTATTGGCTCAATTCCAACCTCTGTTTGGTTGGGTAAATATTATCACGGTATTGATATCAGGGAGCATGGCAGCGGCAATGCAGGTGCTACCAATACATTCAGAATTTTTGGTAAAAAGCTGGGAATCACGGTTTTAATAGTTGATGTTTTAAAAGGATGGATTGCAGTAAAGCTATTTTATGTGTTGTATGAAAGTGGACAGAGTGTGGATGAATTGTTTAACCTGAAAATCAGATTAGGTATTTGTGCGTTGTTGGGCCATGTTTTTCCTATTTACGTTGGTTTTAAAGGCGGCAAAGGCGTAGCCACATTGTTGGGTATCATCCTTGCCATCAATCACGAGGCCGCTTTAATGTCGATTGGTGTTTTCTTAATTACACTTGTTATCAGTAGTTATGTTTCCTTGAGTTCAATCATTGCAGGGGTGTTTTTTCCTGTCGTGGTAATGGTCATCTCAAAAACATCACAACCCGACATGGTGGTTTTTGCGCTCATGATAACGATTGCAGTGGTGATTACCCACCAAAAAAATATTGAACGATTGCTCAGTAAAAAAGAGAGCAGGGTTAAAATTTTAAATAGAAAATCAAGGGAGGAAGATAATATTTCAGCATCAAAAGGAAACATGCAAGTGAAATAATACGTTGAAGTTGTGATTTTAACAAGTGTAAAAAAAAATCAATGAAAGGTAAACCGATTAAATTAATCATTTTACTCATATGCCTGCTGTTTGTGAGCCAATATGCATCGGCTCAAAACAATTTTGGCTCTGAAAAGGAGTTGCGAAAGCAAGCCGAAGGCCTTTTCAAGGATGATGATTATGCTTCCGCCTTACCTTTGTTCTCTCAGTTGCTAAGTCTTTACCCCAAAGATCCTAACTTTAATTACAAGTACGGAGTTTGTCTGTTGTATGCCAAAGAAAATAAAGAAAAACCCCTGCCATACTTGTTGTTTGCATTGGGTAAAGAGGGAGTTGATGACGATGTTTATTATCACCTAGGCAGAGCTTTTCATCTTAACTACAGGTTTGATGATGCTATTGCACAGTACAACACATTTAAACAAAAGAAAAACAAGGCCTCCACAAAATTGGAAGTTGATTCGCAAATCAAACAGTGCGAGAACGGTAAGAGTTTATTACGCAATGTAACAGATTTAACTGTCATCGAAAAGAAAGAATTAAGCACAGCAGATTATTTTAGGGCTTATGATTTGGCAAAAATCAGTGCCAAACTTGTAGTTAAGCCCGAAGAGTTGAAAACACCTTTCGATAGCAAGAAAAAGGATCAGTCAACCATCATTTTGCGACAAACCGGTCAAGATATTTATTACAGTAGTTATGGTGTTGATGGAAAAAATGGCAGAGATATTTATCGCGTAAGCAGGCTTCCCGATTTTAGATTTGGACAACCGGTTAATTTAGGTCCCAACATCAATACACCCTATGACGAGGATTTTCCTTACATCACACCTGACGGAAAAACGTTATATTTTTGCAGTAAAGGGCATAATAGCATGGGAGGGTATGATGTATTTAAGTCAGAGTTGAATCCTTCCGGAGAGTGGAACAAACCACAAAATTTAGATTTTGCGATCAATACCCCTGATGATGATATTCAATATATAACCGACCCCGAGTCTGATTTTGCTTATTTTTCCTCAAAAAGAAACAGTGCCGATGGTAACATCATGGTGTTTAAAGTAAAAACAGAACGTGTACCGGTAACCGCAGCCATCATCAAAGGAAAGGTAACAAGCGAAGCCACCCCCGTTAATTTAGCAGCTAAAATTTCTGTAAAGAATGTACAAACAGGCAAATTTATTGGTACTTTCAACAGTGCCGATAAAGATGGCCGGTACCGCATCAACCTCAATAATGGTGCAAAATATGAATATACCGTTGAGCAATCGGGCACACCACCAATGTCGCAGTTTGTTGAAATTCCTCCAATGAATGAACTTAGACCTTTAAAACAAGAAATTAAGCTCATCAAAAGAGATGGTGCAACAAGCATGATCATTTACAACTACTTTACCGATACCATAGAAAACAATGCCCTCGAAACAGCAGAGCTTTTTAAAGAAAAGGCCAATCTTGATGTAAATTATGAAGATCAGGTAAAATCAGGCATCATTTCAGAAGCCAACAATAAAACTTTCACCGATACTCGAGTGCTCACCAACCGCAATGTTTATCAAGGTGGGGCTGATGAAAAGACTGATGCGCCTAACAACCCATCGGGTAGCAATAACGCACAAAACAAACAAGGCGAGGCAGGAATCAAAAATTCCGAATT
>JALRAS010000175.1 GCA_023262495.1 Bacteroidia bacterium
AGTGGCCATGATTCGAAAAAACATGTTCGTAAGCCATCCCATCGAGGATGTAATTCACTCTGGTGGTAGCCAATGATCCTGACAAGCCAATGTTCCAAATTAAATTAACAGAGAACAAATTGCCTCTTTTAAATTTCTTTTCGCGACCAAGCATCAACTGCAAGCTGCCCTTAGCAAATTTAGAAGCATTCATGGTTTGCGTATAGTAATTGACGGGTAGCAGCGTTTGTACATTTTCGTTAACAGGCAGGGTATACACTTTGTTAATGATATCCTGATTAGAAAACATGAAGTTAAAACCTGCTCCAACAACCCAGTATTTATTGATACAATTGGGTTTAAAGCTATAGTTGAGCATCAGCGGAACTTGTGTTACAGTAATACTAGCAGCAGAATTTAGGAAGTGATTATTCATCGTGAGTGAATAGTTTTGCGCAAACCCAAAATCAAACTCAATGGCTGTGAAACCGATTCCTGACTGCAAGCTCCAACGATCATCAATAAAATATCGTGCATTGAAGTTAATGGCAACACTACCGAAGTTATGTTTGTAAAAATCTTTATGGGCAAAATCGCTTCCACCTGTGCCCTCAACATAGTTGGTAAGCCCCTGCAAACTCAAACCATATTGTATATTTTTATTGAAAGCAATTGTGTTCAAACAGCGGCAAATTAAAAATAGTAAAAAAACATTTTTTTTCATGAGACATTAATTTATTTAGCTAATGTAGCTACCCTATGAATTTTAAACAAGCAAAAAAAACAACATCTATATGAGAAACAGCTCATTGCGCTATGAGCGTTTTATATTAACTTTTAATGAATTAGATTCATAAATAAATTTTTTGAAGCCATGGGCGTTTGCGGCAAAGCATTAGCTATGCGTGAGGGATTGGCTGTGAAATAATTTAAAGCATGTTTTAATCAATCAGCTATGATTTATTTTCAACGAAAAACATACTGATTTCACCTTTACCCTTAGCTGCAATTTTTCCTCTATACTCAAAATTGAAATTTTCACGTGTTAATTCATAAGTGGCTTCTGAAACATTCACTCTGCCAACCTCTCCGCTACTTTCCATCCTATTTGCCAAGTTCACTGTATCTCCCCAAATATCGTATGCAAACTTTTTTATTCCTACAATACCCGCAACAACAGGTCCTGAATGTATTCCTATTCTAATTTCAAAAAATAACTTCCCGGCCTCCTGCCTTATTTTTTTATAATTTGCCATATACTGCTGTATTTCCAGCGCTGCAAGAATAACATCTTGTGCGTGGGTTTGATTAGAGGTTGGTAATCCGCCAGCAGCCATATAAGCATCTCCTATGGTTTTTATTTTTTCAACATTATACTTGAGCATGATTTTATCAAATGCCGAAAAGCACTCGTTAATTTCGGCTACAAGTTCTTGCGGTGTAAATTGTTCCGAAAGCTGTGTAAACCCCTTAAAATCGGTAAAAAGCACGGTAACCATATCGATTAGTTTAGATTCTGCATTGCCCTTTAATTTTAACTCCTCGGCAATTGTGTGCGGCAAAATATTCAGCAATAATTCATCACTTAACGTTTTTGCTTTTTTAATTTTATTCCGCTGTATAAAGATCACAACAGAAAAAATAAGAAAGAGAGAGAAGCCCGCTATGAAAACATTTCTAACAAGTATCTGCCTTTCTAATTGCCTTTTAGCAATCTCTTCTTTTTTGTCATTAATCTCATTAATACTCGCAAGCTCTATCCGATTGTGTGTTATTTGTTTTTCAATCAATGCATTTATTTCATCACGATTTGTTGAATCATTTACCTCTGACAATAGTTTATAGCCCTCTGCTGCCTCCTTATACATCCCTGCTGCATAAAATACTTTTGCGTAGTGGCTCAAAACAAAGTCTCGATATTCCTTAATCTTAAATTGATAAGGAGAGTATACTGCAAGATAGGACAATCTTGCAGCTTTTTTATGTTCTTGTAATGTAGAAAGCACATTGATTAGCTACACAAGTTCATCACCATCTAAATATGCTTGATTTTCGGCTATATAAATATTTCGATCTGTAGGCGTTGATTGAAACATTATCGGATGATTCATATAATACAGTGCACTGTCTCTATATCCTAAATGAGCAAAGCAATTTGCTCTGTAACTATATAATTTTCTTACATAGTTTTTATGGGTATCATCCTTAATTTCGTATTCTTTATAATAGTTTTCGAGTGCGCGCCTGGTAATTTCAATTGCCTTTGACCATTGCTTTAATCGAATAAGCGCCATGATATTAATTTTATAATCATCAAGAACGCCTGATGCGACATTTGGATGTTTTTCATAATAGGTAAAACGCTTTTCCCCTAATATTTGCGCTTCCTGAATGAGTGCATTACTTTTTTTATCGCGACCATACATGTATAATTTCCAAATCAGAGAATTGCTATAAAACATTTGATCTGCATAAGAATTGTTTTTACATCGTAACTCATAAATTAAACGTGCATATTTTAATGCATCATGAAGCATATTTGACTCTTCGTAAATGGTAATAAATAGCTCATAAATATTGATTAGCAACACTCGGTTGTTCAAACCTTTGTGTTTTTTTTCAAAGTTATTGGCACAAGAAATCGCTTTGCCAATTTGCTTGATATGCAGATAGTTCTTACAATCAACATAGCAAATTAAGAATTCGTCACGAGTTGATATTTCATCTTTTTTTTGAGATTGAAGTATATTTTTTATTTGATCCCACTCTTGTAAGCTTATAGCAGTATTTGCAAATTCTGGATCACTAGTAAGCTTCAGTATTAAATTATCAAGATATATTGTATCATTCAAGATAGTGATTTTTTTTGCCTTGATACGGTCTGTTTGCGCATGTAACAGGAATGAAGCAAGGACCAAAAATGAGATAAGTAAAAATGATTTTTTCAAATTATTATTTTTATCGATGATAAGATATTGAGCGTTCGAAAGATTCAAATGTGTTTGAGCCAAAGCATAACTGCAATTGAAATAATTGCTTTTAAAGTATGCACTAACAGCAAAATGAATTCCTATTGGGCAAATATATACAAATATAATCCCATCAAAATACCCAATAGTTTTTACGGATGATTTTTAAGTGTTGAAGTAAATTTATAAGTTATGTCAATGATTTATGAATCACATTGATATAAATTGGTATAATTTCAAATAGGTTGAAAGAGGTGCAAAAAAAAAACCTGCAACATTACTGCTGCAGGTTTACAAACAAAAAACCTATTCATTATTTAGTTTCCTTCACTTCTTCAAAGTCAACATCAGTAGCTTCTCCGCTGTTGTTTCCACCTGAAGCATTTTGTGCACCGGCAGCATCGGCTTGATCGCCACCCGCTTTGTACATATCTTCGGAAGCGGCTTGCCAAGCAGCATTTAAAGTTTCCATGGCACTATCAATCCCGGCAATATTCTTTTCGGCATGCGCAGCTTTTAGGGCTGTAAGGCCGCTTTCAATGGTAGACTTTTTGTCGGCTGGTATTTTATCTCCAAACTCTTTAAGTTGCTTTTCGGTTTGGAACACCATGGCATCAGCAGCATTAATCTTATCAGCTTCTTCCTTCGCTTTTCTGTCGTTCTCTGCATTGGCCTCAGCTTCTGCTTTCATTTTCTTAATCTCTTCATCACTCAAGCCCGATGAAGCTTCAATTCTAATCTGTTGAGATTTACCTGTTGCCTTATCTTTTGCTGAGACATTTAGTATACCATTGGCATCGATATCAAAAGTTACCTCAATTTGTGGCACACCTCTTGGCGCAGGCGGAATGCCATCGAGATGGAATCTTCCGATTGTTCTGTTTTGGTTGGCCATTGGGCGCTCTCCTTGAAGAATGTGAATTTCCACAGAAGGTTGATT
>JALRAS010000176.1 GCA_023262495.1 Bacteroidia bacterium
GGAATTAAGGCCTTATCTGTAAGCGACTCGTAAGCAAAAGAATTGGCAGAGTCAGGTTGTAATCCTCCATTAAGTTGCGCCACAACTCGGTTATAAGTGTAGCTGAAAAAACTCTTGTAACGCCCATTTTTAGCAATGTATGAATTGAAGGCCTGAAAAGCAATAGTATTTGTTTGTTGCTTGTTATAAAAGCCTGCCGTTCTGATACCATTGATTCTAAAGCCAATGTTTATTTGCGGTGTAATTTGCTGACTATGCAAAAGTTCTACCAACTGCTCTTTCTTGCTGCCAATAACTGCCTTTACTATTGTAATAGGATAGTAGGTGTGCATAAACTGAACATCATTATTATTCAAATAAATACCATCATGTGAATTGTTGCCAAAGTTAATTCCATCTTGAACCAAAGGGCTGTAAAATATATTTCTTGATGGAAGTGTGATGTGCCCTGTTACATTGTAAAAATTTCCTGTTCTAAAAAGTGGATTGTATCGGTGCCCTTCATTTAAGGTTGTGTCAAGTGTTTGATAGCAAGAAAAATCATCTGTAAAAAAATAGGGCAGAGAGTCAAGTGCCACCTTGGATGAATCAATTTTGACAGAGGCAATAGCTGCTGTTTGGAGCAACAATAGCAACCAAAATATACATCTCAAGTTAATATGTTTGTATGATTGAATGATTTTCACAAGTTAACAGCCGCGTGCAAAAATACCATAATTTATGAAGTGGTAAAGCGCTTATTTTACCGCCTTTTCCTAAAGCCAACTTAAGGGTATTATATTGATGACCTTTGCTTATTTTTAACCCAATTTAACCATTGAGTAACTTATTAAGAACCATTTCTTTTTTTGAAACACTAATTTTGCGGGTGCATTAAAAAAAAGACTAAATTTGAATGCTACATTCTAATTTAAAATAAATTTTAGGCACATATTTAATGATTGAAATTTTTGAGGTACAGATATATGTTGGCGACAATTGTGAAAGTTATGCATCAGGAGAAAACCGAAATATCAAAGATTGTTTTTCAAAAAACGTTGTTTTATATGCCTTTCTTACTAATTGATTACCCGTAAAAAACACCTTTGGGCAATTATGCAAAAACTAAAAGAATTTTTTTCTGCTCGATTAAAAAAAGTGCTCACTGTCATCATCCTGTCAGGATTAGCATTATTTACTTCATCGTATGTTGATGACTATTTTGCGATTTCAAAAAATCTTGAAATATTCACCACAGTATTCAGGCAGGTAAATGCTTACTATGTTGATGAAACAAAGCCGGGAGAATTAGCCAAGACAGGTATTGATGCCATGCTGAAAAATTTAGATCCGTATACAACTTACATCCCCGAATCAGAAATTGAAGACTATCGGTTCATGACCACAGGTCAGTACGGTGGGATTGGCTCGCTCATTCGTAAGAAGGGAGAATACATTGTTATTTCTGAACCTTACGAAGGATTTGCCGCCTATAAAAGCGGTTTATTGGCTGGCGATACTTTGTTGATGGTGGATGGAAAATCAGTTAAAAATAAAAAGACTGACGAGATGAGTAAAATTTTAAAAGGTCAGCCTGGTACAAGCATCACTGTGGTAATTAAACGTGATGGGAAAGAAATTGAAAAGAAAATTACCAGAGAGGAAATTAAAGTAAAGGCAGTGCCCTATGCGGGCATGCTCGAAGATGGTATTGGCTATATCGTGCTTACAAGTTTTACTGAAAACTGCAGCAAGGAAATAAGCGATGCATTGGATTCATTAAAGAAAAATCATCAAATAAAATCATTGATTTTAGATTTGCGAGGTAATCCGGGTGGATTATTGCATGAGTCGGTAAATATTGCCAATTTGTTTGTTGAAAAAGGACAAGAAATTGTGAGCACAAGAGGGAAGGTAACCGAGTGGCAAAAGAGCTATAAAGCACTAAATAATGCCTTTGACAAAGATTTGCCATTGATAGTTTTGGTAAATAAAGGTTCGGCCTCCGCTTCCGAAATTGTATCAGGTAGTCTGCAAGACTTGGATCGCGCAGTTATTATGGGGCAGTGCACTTTTGGAAAGGGTTTGGTACAAACAACTAAAAATTTAACTTACAATTCTAAACTAAAAGTAACTACCGCCAAGTATTATGTGCCTAGTGGCAGATGCATACAGGCGCTTGATTACAGTCATCGAAATGCCGATGGTAGTGTGGGTAAGGTAGCCGACTCTTTAATGAAGGCATTCAAAACAAAGGCCGGCAGAACAGTGTTTGACGGTGGTGGCATCAAACCTGATATCAGCATCCCAACTACTGATGTAAGTACCATTGCCAGAACATTAGAAAATAAAGCATTTACCTTTGATTTTGCCGTTCAATATCGAAAAAAACATCCAAACATTGCCTTAGCAAAAGACTTCAGGCTGACTGATGCAGAATACAATGATTTCTTGTCTTTCATTCATGGTAAGGACTATTCATATGTAACCAATACCGAGAAGGTTTTTAAAGATTTGAAAAAAATCATCGAGGAGGAGCAATACATGGATGCCGCAAATGAAGAATATAAATCATTAGAGCAAAAAGTGCTGCATCATGAGCAAGAAGATTTAATTACTTTTAAGGATGATATTAAGAAAATTATTGAACGAGAAATTGTTACGCAATACTATTATCAAAAAGGAAAAATCCAATACGGATTATCAAACGATGCGGAGGTAAAAAAGGCCATCGATTTGTTTAAGGATAATGCCAAGTTTAAATCCATATTGGCCGGAACTTATGTAGAGCCAGCGGTTGAAGGCGATAAACAATAGTAAATTACTTCTTAGAAATTTCCTTTTTTTCTTTTTTGAATTCGTTCCAAGAGCTTTGAACAGTAATTGATTCATCGTGCACAATCTGATAAATGGCTTTAATAAAGTTTTCACTTAAGCCAAGTGCGCCACCATTTTTGATTTGGTTTTTGAGTGTGTTTTTCCAACGTCTGATTTGAAGAATAGTCACATTGTGTTCTTGTTTGAACTTCCCAATTTGCTTCGAAAAACCCATTCTTTGGGCTAGTAATTGAATCAATTCGTCATCAATCGCATCTATCCTGTTCCGGAGCGATTGTAGCTCATCATGCTCGCCAAGCATTTCGTGTTCAGACTGACCGATGCGTAATGATTGGATAAGTGCGTGGAGCGTTTCAGGTGTAATTTGCTGCTTGGCATCACTCAGCGCTAAATCAGGAGTGCAATGCGTTTCTATCATTAAACCATCCATGTCTAAATCCATCGCCCGTTGTGCTATAAAGGCCAACAATGTTCTGTTGCCGGCAATATGACTAGGGTCGCAGAACAAAGGCAAATCGGGCATTTGGGTTTTTAGTTGAATAGGAATTTCCCATGCCGGGTCATTACGAAATTGAGATTTGCCATGCATGTGAAACCCGCGGTGTACTGCACCCAGTTGCGTTACACCTGCATTTTGAATTCTTTCAAGTGCTCCAATCCATAAGTTTACATCAGGGTGTATAGGATTTTTTACGAGAACCGGAATATCTTTTATCCCTGTGAGTGCATCAGCCAATTCTTGCACAGAGAAAGGATTTACCACAGTTCTTGCTCCAACCCAAAGCATATTTACACCATGTTTTAGGGCAAGTTCAATATGGCTTGGAGTAGCCACTTCAACTGCAGTTCGAAGGCCTGTTTCATCGCTCATTGCTTTGAGCCATAATAATGCCTCTTCACCCTTTCCTTCGAAACTTCCCGGGCGTGTTCGGGGTTTCCAAATGCCGGCTCTAAATACAGCATTGGGATAATTAACTGCAATACCTTTGGC
>JALRAS010000177.1 GCA_023262495.1 Bacteroidia bacterium
AAAAGGGGGCAAGTATGGGTATGGGTGGCGACAAGGCAATTATTATCCCGGTAAGCAATGGCCGACAATATTTCGGCAACGAAAACATGAGTTACGTGATCAATGTAACCTCTGAAAGCCCCCAGGAAATGCAGATTGCAGAGGGTGAAGCCATTGGACTCGCCAGAAAAATAAGACAAGTTAAATTAGGTCAGGCAGATAATTTTGAAATTGTGAAAAGCGACAGCTTAGCCAATATTTTAATTGACAACATTAAATATGTTACCATAGCCGCAACCATTATCGGATTTATTACTTTACTAGGTGCTGCTATTGGACTTATGAATATCATGCTGGTATCAGTTACCGAGCGAACAAGAGAAATTGGCATCAGAAAATCATTAGGTGCCACAGTAAAAAATATTCGATTTCAGTTTTTAGTAGAGGCCATTGTCATTTGTCAGCTTGGCGGCATACTGGGTATTGTTCTTGGTATTGCCACTGGTAACGTTACCTCTTATTTTGTCGGAACCGGATTTATTATTCCTTGGTTTTGGATCCTAAGCGGATTATTTATTTGTTTGAGTGTTGGACTTATTGCTGGCATTTATCCCGCCATTAAAGCTTCGCAATTAGATCCTGTAGAAGCGTTGCGCAACGAGTAATACACTGTTGTTCATAATCGACCGAAAGTTTGTTTGCAGTTTGTGGCCTAAAATATTGCCGCTTTCTAATATTTTTCTTTTGTTTACACCTTAAATACAAAACGGAAAAACTAACATAAAATTAATACCATGTCAAAAAGCAATGCAACAACACATCCAAAAGGTTTATGGGTACTATTTGGTACCGAAATGTGGGAACGCTTCAATTTCTACGGAATGCGGGCCTTACTCACCTTATTCCTTGTTAACTCATTAATGTTTCAGGAAAAAGAGGCCTCTATCATCTATGGCGGTTTTTTAGGATTGTGCTATCTAACACCTATGCTTGGTGGATTTATATCTGACCGCTATTTGGGCAACCGAAACTGCATCATGTTGGGCGGCACATTAATGGCTATTGGGCAGTTGCTGTTATTTGCAAGTGCAACCGTGTTCCCTTCAAACCTTGAATTTGCCAAAACACTCATGTACAGTGCCTTGTTGGTGATTATTTTTGGAAATGGTTTTTTCAAACCAAATATTTCAAGTATGGTTGGAAGTTTATATCCTAAAAGCGAAAAAAATAAGTTAGACACTGCCTTTACTATTTTTTATATGGGTATCAATATGGGTGCATTCCTCGGACAATTGCTTTGTCCCCTATTGGGCGATATTAAAGATGCTGGTGGAGTTAGAGACATTTATGCTTTTAAATACGGTTTCTTAGCAGCTGCCATTGCCATGCTCATTGGTACGCTCACGTTCTTTTTGCTTAAAAACAAATACGTGGTAACACCTACAGGCAAACCACTTGGTGGCTTACCATCTAAAAATGATGCTTCAGATTTTGAAGAAGGAGAGTCGCAAAAAGCAACCTTTACCAATTCTTCATTATTAGTTGCCTTCTTTAGTTTGTTGGGGCTAGGTTGCTTGTTCTTTTATGTATTTGGGCAAAACATGATTTACTCTTTGATTTATGCCAGCGGTATTACCCTGGCAGCGCTCATTCTTTCCGACAAATCACTCACCAAAATTGAAAAAGACAGAATCATGGTAATTTACATTGTTTCTTTCTTTGTGATTTTCTTTTGGGCAGCGTTTGAACAAGCCGGCTCATCGCTCACTTTTATTGCCGACAACCAAACCGATCGCAATTTCTTTGGCTGGCAAATGCCGCCATCTATGGTTCAAATATTTAATGGAATATTTGTTGTTGCTTTTGCTGTTCCTTTCAGTTTGCTGTGGGATAAACTCCGTGCGGCAGGCAAAGAACCTATTTCACCCATGAAACAATCATTCGGATTGGCACTCATCGCCATCAGTTATTTTATCATTGCCAACAACGTAAAAGACCTGGGCGACTCGGGCTTGTTAGCAGTATACTGGTTGATATTACTTTACCTCATTCAAACTTTTGGTGAATTGTGTTTATCTCCTATTGGTCTTTCCCTTGTGGGAAAATTAGCTCCAAAAAGATTTGCCTCCCTGTTATACGGTGTGTTTTTTATATCGAATGCTTCGGGTTACGCTTTGGCTGGTACCCTCGGTGCAATTTTACCTGCTACCGGTGAAAAATTTATCAAAGCTAGGGAATTAGGCATTGACCTTCAAGCTGTGTTAGACAACAAAACTGTTCCTACTGCAGAACAAATTGAGCTGCTCGATAAAAATCAAATTAGTTATGTATATCCGGAATTTGCAGGATTTACCATTCACAATCTGTACGAGTTCTTTATGGTGTTTGTAATATTGTGTGGTGCGGCAAGTATTATTTTATTCGCCATTAGCCCTAAGCTTAAAAAGATGATGCACGGAGTGTAACAATTAATCTGTAAAACAAATTCACAGTGGAATATTCAATAGAAAACATTCAAAATTTTAAAGGTAAATATCCCAAGCAATTGTGGTATTTGTTTCTTACCGAAATGTGGGAGCGCTTTTGCTTTTATGGCATGCGTGGTGTACTTGCTATTTTTATGGTGAGCCAATTAAATTTGACCGATAAAGAATCTAATTTAAAGTACGGAGCCATCCAAGCTTTTGTGTATGCCTTTACCTTCATTGGGGGCATCTTCGCTGATAAAATTTTAGGGTTTAAAAAATCATTGTTCTTTGGCGGCATTGTCATGATTGCTGGAAACCTCATCATTGCCTTCTCTCCTCAAGATATGTTTTATTTTGGCATTACACTTTCTATCATTGGCACAGGTTTTTTCAAGCCCAATATATCATCAATGGTGGGTGAGTTATATAAAGAAGATGACCCAAGAAGAGATGCCGGCTTTGGTCTGTTTTACTCAGGCATCAATATTGGTGCACTTTTGGGTGGTGCAGTATGCGTGTATCTTGGCAAGTATCACTCCTGGAGCTTGGCCTTTTTATCAGCTGCTGTGGTGATGGTAATAGGTTTAATAACATTTGCATTCACAAAAAAAACATTAGGCCCAATTGGTGATTCACCCTTGATGCACCTGCCCGACTCTAAAAGAAAACTCAGAGAAATGATGGTTTATGCGGGTTCATTTTTAAGCATCCCATTCATTTTAATCATGGTTAAAAACACTGCTTACACCGATATGTTTATGTACACAATTGGACCAATTGCAGTATTGTATTTATTCTTTGAAATGCTAAAACTTAAAAACGCTGCAGAAAAATCAAAGCTTATTGCGGCCTTTTTGTTTATTGCTTTTTCTGTTTTGTTTTGGGCCTTCTTTGAGCAAAGCGGAGGTTCACTAAGTTTGTTTGCTGCCAATAATCTTGACGATCATTTATTATTCTTCCATATTGATCCTAATGTGGTAAATAATACTTCCAACTCATTGTTTGTGATTATTTTCAGTCCTTTGGTGGGTATCTTATGGATTGGCATGAACAAAAGAAAATTGGAGCCCAACACCGTAATTAAATTTGGATTGGGCTTCCTGTTTCTTGCGGCAGCATTTTATGTATTTTACTACACGCGTTTTTTTGTTGATAGCGAAGGCATAACTTCCTTAAACATATTTGCCCTTGCCTATTTGGTAATCACATTAGGCGAACTTTGCCTCTCTCCTATTGGCTTATCCATTATCACTAAATTATCTCCAAAGCATTTATCGGGTAGCAAGTCAGCACAGGAGGGCGACTGTCAGGATTTGAGCACAGATATCCCCACACCGCACATGCTGGC
>JALRAS010000178.1 GCA_023262495.1 Bacteroidia bacterium
TTATGTTTGCCATAGGGAGATATCGGTTGCTTATTATCTGTCTCACGCACCGGCAGTCGCGTAGGATTTCCGTAAACAGCAGCGCTCGACAAATTGATTAACCGACAGCTTGGTTGATAGTTTTTAATACAGCTTAATATGGCAGCCACGTTATTGTAATTCAACACCAAATCTTGGGCTTCGTGCGCAATGGAATAGCTTACTGTTGAACTTCCTGATGCATTGATACAACAATCGAATTGCTGTGAGGTAAAGAGTTGAGCAAGGTTAGACAAATCAGGTTGCAAGATAAAGGTATGCGCGTTTGCGGAAATGATATCAGCTTCAACCACACGATAGCCCTTGCTCTTTAAAAACATTGAGACATGACTACCGATAAAACCATTACTACCTATAACCAGTATGTTCATTGCCTCTATCCTCATCTAAAATGCTTCTTCTTTTCCCGTCAACACATTATACACAGGCAAGCCAGATAATAATTGCTGCGCTGCCTCTACATTTAAATAACTGAGTTGATGATCGACTGTACGGCTTTCTCTGAATGATGCAGCACGAAATGCTTGTGACGGCTCAAGTGCCTTGAGTTTTTTCATTTTATCTGCTCTCACAAAATAGGCATTGTTACCATTACTATTACAAGCAATCAACTGATAACCTTTTAGTTTGGCCAAATGAAACAACGCAGGCAAGGAGGCACCGTAATAAAGATTGCTGTAATGGGACTTAGTTCTTAAAAAATTATCGCTGTACGGAATTGTAATGGCTCTGTCGCAACCAAATAAACTATTGTATTCTACAATTACAATGGTAGGGTTTGTAACATCAATAGCATCCCAAATCCAATAGTCATTGCCATCAATATCAATAATCATTAAATCAGCATAACTTCCCTTCAAATAACTCTGCAAAAGGTTGTTGATGTTGTTTCGATTTACAAAAGCAGGTATGGCCTCCAACTGATACTTCCAATATACATCACTGTTTTTGATGTGATTGATATGCTCTTGCGAAGAGTCCATTACCAGGCCTTTCCAACAATTGTTAATCATCAACAATCGGGAGTTTGCCTCTTCGTAATCCTCTACACCAAATTCAATAAATAGGTGGTTCTCGGGTTGTAAATAATCTACTAAAAATTGAATGATCCCATCATCGCCCCACTGAGAGAAAACCTTGAATTCGGCCTTATTCAAATTAGTGAGAATCTCATCTTGGGCCAAGTTATTTTGATGAGAAAGTATTTTTGCGTTAAGCAATTTTACTTCCTCAATGCCACGATTAAGTTTGCTCAAATCATTACTTGAAATAATATTTTGCTGATGTTGTTGTGTCAACCCTTTAATTTTATTCATCACTTTTCGCATCATCATTTAAGAGACATTTTTAATGAACTTAGCAGGATTTCCAGCAACCATGGTGTACGGTGCCACATCTTTTGTGACAACACTCCCTGCAGCCACAATAGCTCCCTCTCCTATTGTTACACCTTTCAGGATGATGGCATTAAAGCTGATCCAAGCTTTGTCATGAATGACTATTGGTTTGGAGGCAATATTGCCTTTTTGCTCCCATGGTCCGTTTTCAATTAAATCTACATACCTTTTACTTCTTTCATCGGCATGTAATTCGTGCGCTTGCGTATCAATAATATTTACATTGTGAGCAATCAGCACATGATTGCCAATAGTAACTGCATCGCCCGACCAAATTCTACTGCCATCACCAACGTAACAATAATTGCCAATGGTAATTTTACCACCGTACTTAAAAATAAGCAAGGTACCACGAACATGTGTTTGTTCACCAATGACAATATGCTCGGGCTTATTTTGTTGATTTGAAACAATGGTTTCGGGGTAAAAGATGACTGATTTACCAGTTACTTTGTGAAGGTGATGATTAATTAAATCTCTCTCATGCTGCCTTACAATGTAATTTTGCAAGGAGGTTTTGTAAATAATCGTTTGGAGCCATTTAATAAGCAACTTTTTCATAGCCTAAAAGTAATCTTTTCATTTTACACAAGCATAAAATTTTATTGATGCTAAATCATCACATTGTAAAAAAGCAAAGAGATTATTTATAAAAAAACTTCGAGCTTAATTTCTTTAATAAAGCTTTAATCATCGAGGGCTTGGCAAAACCATTTCGATATAACTTTTCTATTTTCTTTCTCACCTTCACATACTCAGAAATTTGATTTGGAAAATTGATGGATGACATTGTTCCTACAGGGTTATGATCGGTTAAAAAATTACCCTTTTGCTGATGTGTGCCGCTTCCGTCAAACCCTTGATTGGTGATGAGATTTACACCCGACATTAAAAAGTATTGCTTTTGGGAAAAGTAATACAAATAAAATTCTATTGCCCAGGATTGAATGAGCGATTGTTTGCTTTGCTTGAACATATCGCTGTAAACATTTTGATACACGTTGAACAAATTCAGTTCATTGTTATCAATCAATGACAAATCAAGCTGAGCTCGTGACTTTAAAAAATCGTTCCAAACCCTGCTGTAGGTAGCCCATCCCCAGCATGAGCCTGTTCTTGAAAAGTATGGATCAGATTCGCCAATTGGAAAAGAATACCCCGAGATGCCCGCCACCTTCCTTTCATCTGCATAGGCAGGCAAAGCTTGATTCATGAAGGTTAAAAACTGATTACCCACCATGATATCGTCTTCAATGATGATCGCATACGCATTTGACTTAAACACCTGTGTTAAACCATTCAACACCGATTGTGTGAGCCCTGCATTAGTTGTTTGAACCACAACATGCGTATGCTTAAATCCCGTAATAGCTTGTGCAACATATTGAGTTTTTAACACAGCCTTCCTTGCTTCTTCACCGGCATCATCTTTGGGCCCATCACAAAAAATATACAATTCAGTTTCACGAGCTTCGGGACAGGAAAGTAAATGTTCGATGCATTTACTCAGCAAAGCCGCCCTGTTATAGGCAAAAACAACGACAGGTGCATACATCAAGTGGTGAGGTTTTATTCATGATTATCAACTGAGTTCGTACAACTGCCGCAATTCAATATCAGTGATGCTAAGCAGTTTTGAAGGGTAAGCAAGACGCAGCGCCTTCATATCAAATCTGGTGAGTTTTTTATTGACCATAAAGTTCAATACCTCATCCACTTTTTTTCTGTGATCGCGCATGAATATATAAGCGTTTAGAATTTTTTGATTGCTGTAGGCACGTAACATATATTCAATTTCTTTGATCCGTTTTTCACCTCCTGTTCCTGTTTTGTGTGCTTCATGAATTCGATATACAGCCATGTTGCGGTTAGTATAGGTAAACTTGGTCTGATTTTGTTGCGCCCTCAAAAACCAATCCCAGTCAAATACAAAATGCAATTCAGTATTCAGCACACCTGTTTGCTCCCAGGTTTTTCTTGTCCAAAAACTTCCCGGTTGAATGATATAATCGTACAACTCTAACCGATAGTTTTTAAGTTTATTACTCACGTTGCTCATCAAATAGCTGCCGTCAGATTCTTTATAGTGATTCACTTCCCCGAATAGAATTTCTTTTTTTTGACAGTCCAAAGTGTTGGCAACAAATTGCAGTGTTCCGGGCGTGTAATAATCATCGGAGTTTAGCCAACACAATATATCGCCAGTAGCGCGCTCAAAACCTTTATTTATTGCATCGGCCTGCCCTTTATCTTTTTCACTTTGCCAATAGGTAATTTGAGAAGCATACTTTTTGATTACCTCAACAGAATTATCGGTGCTACCACCATCCATGATG
>JALRAS010000179.1:0-246 GCA_023262495.1 Bacteroidia bacterium
AAATTCAGATAAATCGGCCATTACTTTTTTAACGATATTCACAGGCACCGCAAAAGAATATCCTGCATAAGAACCTGTGTTTGATGCGATGGCAGAGTTAATACCGATCAACTCACCTGCAGTATTAACGAGTGCACCACCACTGTTACCGGGATTGACAGCTGCATCTGTTTGAATAAATGACTCAATTGGGTAATTTCCTCTACCCGCATTGGCTTCAAGCGCATTGATATTCCTTCCTTTGGC
>JALRAS010000179.1:256-3759 GCA_023262495.1 Bacteroidia bacterium
AGGATTACCAACTGCGAGTGCCCACTGACCTACTTTTACTTCATCAGAGTTCCCATAGGTGATGTAAGGCAAACCGGTTTCTTCAATCTTTAATAAGGCCAAATCGGTGTTTGGGTCTTTGCCAATAATTTCGGCAGTGTAAGTTTTATTGTTGTTGAGCGTAACCTCAACCTTTTCGGCATTATTAATCACATGGTTATTGGTACAAATAAAACCATTATCTGAAATAATTACACCCGAACCTGTTGACATTTGTTGTTGTGGATTACGCCTGTAACCGTTATCTCCAAAGAAAAACTGATGCCATGGATCGGCCATAAAACTGTCTTCTTTGAAAAAAGTTTTGATGTGCACCACCGCGTGCACCGTTTTTTCAGCGGCAGCTTCAAAATTAACACCCAACTCGGGAGTTGCACTATAAGACACTGTTCGCACCGGCTGCCTTATTTCAGCACTAAACAAAGGCCTTTGAGGAGTTTTGAAATGATTAAATACAGCGGCACCGGTAAAACCTGCAGCGGCCGCCAAAACAATACTTGCTATTTTTTTCATATCTGTCGTGTTTTAAGTAGTGAATTTTTTTCTTTCAGTTTTACAAATTTCAAACCATTTTACTCATGTGTCAATTAAAAAGTTGTTAATCAGAACCAAAGTCGGTGTTAAGATTCGTTAAGCCATCAAATGCTAATTGATACCGCTAATAAAGGATGTACGCTTCTTTTTCATAGTAAACTTATACAGACAGTTGCTAAATTAAAAAGTAAAAATTATTTCTCATAAAAGTGCATTTCTTTGACATAGTCATATACCTTTTCGCTCAATAGAAATCTTACATCTTTTTTTGCCTTGATTGCCTGTCGGATGTAAGTTGCCGACAATTCTATTTGTGGCGCGTTAATTATTTTTAAGTTTTTATGTTTTAAAATACTTGCCACATCATCGCCTGGGCGGGGATAAACATACACTTCATAATCATTTAAAATTGCCTCATAATTTTTCCATTTTTTTAAACTTGCCGCGCTATCTGCGCCCATGAGCAATACAAATGGTTTATTGTATTTTTCTTTAAGATGCACTAAAGTATTGATCGTATATGAAGGTTTATCTAATTTGAATTCGATGTCAATCGCTTTAAAGCATGGCTCATCTTCCACCGCAAGGCGCACCAATTGCAAACGATGATGCTCATCAAGCAAAGATTTTTTATCCTTTAATGGATTTTGTGGACTTACCACAAACCAAATTTCAGCTAAATCATACTCATTTAAAATATACTTGGCCAACATCAAATGCCCGTTATGTATGGGGTTGAAGGACCCAAAGAAAAGTCCTGTTTTATTGTGTAATACTGTCATAAAATTTTTTTCCTGTTTTAATTCCTACCTTATACAATTACCTTAGCATTCATTATTTGATGTTCATCAGAGAGTCTGATTAAATATACACCTTCCGACAAGCTGGGTAACTCCATACTGTAAGAAGAGTCAACAAGGATAATTTCAGAAATTAATTTTTTCCCTTCGATGCTGTATAGCTCCATCACATACCTTCCATTTTTGATTCCATTGATATGAATGCTTCCGCCCCAAAATAAAATCTTATCATCTACTGTTTCATCTGTGTCCTCAATTCCACTCACACAGCTGATAAAACTTACAATTCCGCTTTCAGACAAGGAAACTAACTTATTTCCAAATGCACCACAAGGAAAATAATTAGCACTTTTCTTTTTATGATACAAATTATTTGGCGCATTGCTAATTTGCAACTCCTCAAAGATTAGATTACCCGAATTGTCATTACTAAATTTATATATTCCTTTCCCTGTGCCTATAAATGAAATGTCATAAAATGGATAATTCGGCTCTTGCACATAATAGACTGTATCGTTTGTAAGTGCAGAATTTGAGGTGTTATAATAAGTCCATTGATTGATATCTTCAAATGTGGCAAGTCCACCACCATTTGACCCAACAATATATTGACTACCATTTTTTGAAACAAAACTAATGTTGTTGTGAATCATACCTGAATTATCCGGTGTAAAAACATCTAAAAGTGTATTGTTTGCGATGCGAGCAAACCCGTTATTAGTTGCAACAAATACATCAGATGAATACATATTTGTAGAGATAGAATTCACAAAGTTGGATGGAAGAATAGAATTATCCATGTTATAAGCTTGAAAATTTCCGGTAAAATCATACTTGATTAATCCTCTGTGCTGAGTGCCCATCCAAATAACATTTGTACCATTGTAACCCATTTGAATGGAAGTAATCGTATCAGATGGCAAGGTTGAATTTTGGGTGTTATAATTTCTGTATACAATAAGCGAGTCCCCAACAATTGCTGCGACAATAAGTCCATGATCAGTTCCCAAATAAATTGTATCAGTACTGTATTCATTGTAGGCGGTGGTCATACACAGCAAGTTTGAGGTGGGCAATGATGTGTTACCCATATCCCATATTTTAAAAATTGTATGATTATTGAAAATACCAGTTGCTTTGGAAATTAAACCAATATTCGATGCAATTAAAACTTGATTTTGTAATTCTGTCGAACCATTTAAGAAATTTACATTTAATATGTCGTTCAGCGCTGCAGGCTGTAGCTGATGCATCGAGGAAATCACATTTTCGGGCAAGCTATCATCATGTATAACCAAATAAGCTTCATCGCTAGGGTAGCTGATATACTCGGCTAGTTTATGGTCACTCAACAGAAAAAAATCACGCCTGTCTATTCCGCTGAGATCAAAATTATTTGTTAGTTGCCTCCAACTAATTCCATCAAAATAAACCACATGTTGATTCAGATTATTGATAGTTAACCAAATTTTGTCACCTGATTTGTTTATCGTGTAATTATAAAAATTAGCATTGTATTGAGGAGGAATAACAAGTGAATCAATTTCATTCAGTATATTCTTTCGATATATTTTTCCGTTTTTCAAGAACCATAATCTTGAGTTGGAATCATAGTTTAGGACAGTTCCATAACCGGCATGTAATTGAGTTATCAGTACTGCTGTCTCTCCCTGAAGTTCCATAACACAGGTGGGATTTGTATAATAGCTGTAAAATCTAAACTCGTGATTGGGTCCGGGGAGCATCTTATAGGTTGTAAAATAATTATTGGGGTCGAGTATTCTTTTTTTAATCCATGTGCTATTGTCATATATATAGATACTATCACTGTTGGCTCCCAAATAAATACGATTATCAAAATCTACCATTGCTTGATTTATAAGGATACTACCGCATGGTATTTGTACACTCTGCCAAGCCTGCCCATCATATAACATCAGTTTTTTACCGGAAACAATCCCAATATTACCTATTGAATCCTTGATACTGCATGAGATCAGGGTTGCTATATTTTGATAAATGAGCACAGGATTTTGATTTACTTTATTGATCTGATATACCTCATAATTACCAACCGCGTAATAGTAAAGCGTTGTTTCGAACACATTGTTAATTTCTCCAAGTTGGTAT
>JALRAS010000017.1:0-26233 GCA_023262495.1 Bacteroidia bacterium
GTAGCAGCTGATTTTTTTGTTTTAACTCTTTTGCCAACTCCTCCTTTTCCAGAACTATAATCAGCATCCCAGTCTTTTTTATATTCTTTCCTACCACGGAAAGTATCAATCTCTTTTTTCATTTAAATTGTGCCTTCAACTGTATGCTGAAAATAAGGTTGAGCAGTAAAACAAAACTGAAATTTTTCATGGCGTTTTTTATATTGATCTAGTTTTTTAAACTAGCATTAATCCTAATTTTCCCTATGAACCTTTACCTATTTTCAAATAGCAAATCAATTTATTTTGTAATGCCTAAAGTGACTGTTATATTTAGACTAAATGGACTATTACATCAACCTTATTGGTATTATGAGTTATCAAATTTACAATTAATAACTACACAAAAAAAATATTTCTGGTACATGATAATTACATAAATTTGCTTCACAAAAAGATTGACACGTATATGATGCAATATCCCGGTGCCTTAACCTCTAAATTACCTACTGTAGGCACAACTATTTTCACCACTATGAGTCGCATGGCAGCCGAACACAACGCTGTAAATTTGTCTCAAGGCTTCCCCGACTTCCCTGTTTCTAACGATTTGATGAACCTGGTAAGTAAGTATATGAAACAAGGTTTTAATCAATATGCCCCTATGGCAGGCGTAATGAAATTAAGAGAAGCCATTGCTGAAAAAACATTTAATCTATACTCGGCACAATACGACCCTGAGCATGAAATTACTGTTACAGCAGGCGCCACACAAGCCATATACACCGCCATTTCGGCCATTGTAAAGGAAGGTGATGAAGTGATTATTTTCGAGCCTGCCTACGACTGTTATGTACCTGCTATTGAACTCAACGGAGGAAAAGCTATTTTTGCTCAACTGAAATTTCCGGATTATAGCATCAATTGGGATGAAGTAAAAAAGCTGATCAAGCAAAAAACAAAAATGATCATTATCAACTCACCAAACAATCCCACCGGAAGTATCCTTACGGCAAACGATTTAATGAAGTTGGAGAAGCTCACAAAGAATACTGATATCGTTATTTTAAGCGATGAAGTTTATGAGCATATTATTTTTGAAGATTACGAGCATCAAAGCGTGGCAAGATTCCCAAAACTAGCCGAACGCAGTTTCATTGTTTCTTCATTTGGTAAAACTTATCATACCACCGGCTGGAAATTGGGCTATTGCTTGGCACCAAAAAACTTAATGAATGAGTTTAGAAAAGTGCATCAATTTTTAATATTTGCCGCCAATCATCCTATACAATTGGCTTATGCCGATTTTTTACAAAGGCCCGAAGAATACAATCATTTGAGCGCATTTTATGCTGAAAAGCGCAACTACTTTAAATCACTTTTAAGCAACTCTAAATTTAATTTGCTCAATTGCTCAGGCACTTACTTTCAACTATTAAAATATGATGCCATCAGCAATGAATCGGACGTAAAATTTGCAGAAATACTCACCAAAGAGCATGGGGTTGCGGGAATTCCTGTCTCGGTGTTTTACCACAAGCCGCAAGACAATAAAGTACTTCGCTTTTGTTTTGCGAAAGAAAACTCCACACTTGAAAAGGCTGCGGAGATATTATGTAAACTATAAATATTCACTTTTGGAAAACCTCATTGTAAGCATCATACAAACCTCGTTACATTGGCAAAGCAGAGCAGCCAACTTAAAGCATTTCGAAAAGTTGATGGCTCAAATTGATAAAAGTAATCTGATAGTTTTACCAGAAATGTTTACTTCTGGTTTTACTATGCAAGCCACACAAGTAGCCGATGTGGCCAATGGTGAAGTGTTACAATGGATGCAAAGTATGGCCTTTAAAAAACAAGCTGTAATTACCGGAAGTACAGTTATTGAAGAAGAAGGTAAATTTTACAACCGTTTATTATGGGTAAATCCTGATGGCACTTTTGAGCACTACAACAAAAGGCATTTATTTAGAATGGCTAATGAAAATGAACATTATGCCGAAGGTAAAAGTCGTTTAATTACTCGATTGAGTGATTGGCGCATTTGTCCTTTAGTTTGTTATGATTTAAGATTTCCTGCTTGGAGTAGAAATATAAATTTTAGTCAAAATTTTGAACGCAATCATCAATATGACATACTGATATATGTTGCTAACTGGCCCGAGCGAAGAAGTCATGCATGGAAAAGCTTGTTGGTTGCGCGCGCAATAGAAAATCAGTGCTACGTAGTTGGTGTGAACAGAATTGGCACCGATGGTAATGATATTGCTTACTCGGGCGATTCTATGGTGATCAACCCTTTAGGCGAAGTTATCAGTAACACCAAAGCACACCAAGAGTCTGTAGAAACTTTAAATCTTAACCTGTCCGAATTATTGAATTTTAGGAAAAGCTTCCCTGCCAATGAAGATGCTGACTCTTTTTTGCTAAATGTGACGTAAATGAGACGCATTTTCCTCAAGCAAAAATTATTGAGTAGCTTTTTTATTCTCTGTTTTACAGCTATTTTTTTAGCATGCACAGGTGAAAAGCCAGTATCCGAGAAGGTTCAAATACCTGCTCAAGAAACACCTATATATCATATACAAGATTCTTTAAAGACAGGCGTAATTTATCCTGAAGTGCCAATCAATGATGATAAACTCAATAGCTTTGCGCTTTACCTACCAAAATCATATCAGCCAAATTTGGTTGCACCTGTGGTATTTTTTTTCGATCCATCGGGACGTGGAGCAATGCCATTATATAAATATAAACAAATAGCTGACTCACTCGGGTTGATATTTATTGGCAGTAACGTTTCTAAAAATGGACAAGATGAAGACGATATCAATGTGATGTGGAATACCCTTAAAAATGTGAGTTACAGTAATTTTGCTATAGACACAAAGCATATCATCTTAGCCGGATTTTCAGGTGGCGCAAGAGTGGCTTGCGCTATTGCATCCAAAGAACCCGGAATAACCGCGGTAATTGCCAATTCTGCCGGTATGCCACAACCCGAATCAGTCTTTGACCCCAACACACTATTTATTGGTGTAGCCGGCAAAGGTGATATGAACAGGGCCGAAATGAATGTTATAGAACAACACTTGAAGGGAACATCACTGTCTCATTATTATCTTGAATTTGATGGCATACATGAATGGGCGCCTTCAAGCAGCATGGTAAAAGCAATCTACTTGAGCTATATGCATGTATTTGCAACTCATCCCGCAAATACCGATCAAATGAAAATAGATGCCTTTACCGAACAGCAAAAGCTTACTATTGCTCAATTATTAGAGCAAAATAAATGGGTGGATGCCTACAATGAAATGATGATCCTTCATGAAAGTACCAAGTTTTTTAACCCTGCTGTCGATCACGATGCCATAGATTCCTTAAAAAATTCAGCGGTGTATTTGTCCCAAAAAAGTGAGCTGTTGAAAATCAATAATAATGAAATTGCTATTCAGCAGGAATTGTATAAAATGATGGCTCAACAACCCGACACCCTGAGGTGGAAAGTAAAACTTGCCGAAATTCGAAAAAAATCAACGCAAAAGGGAGAAATAGGAATGATGCATCAGCGATTGCTCGGTTATGCAAGTTTACTCTGTTACAGCTTATCTAATAGATTACTCATGGCAAAAAATTATACCGATGCCGCTTTAATGGTAACCTGTTATCAAATTGCAGATCCTCAAAATGCCGAAGTTTATTTTTTCAAAGCCATTATTCAGGCAAGCAATCGAGATAAAACAGCCACAATCAATATGCTAAAAAAAGCGCTTTCGATGGGTTTGTCGGATAAAAACAGGATTAATCAACAAAAAGAATTTGACTTTTTAAGTAATGACGCTGTATTGAAAGAACTTTTAAAATAACGTACACAAAAATTTTTTTTTACTGACAATAATTTTGTAATATTGCGCTCCCAAATTTTAGGGGTTAAAGCAAATTAAGTCATGGATATAATAAAATATGTTGACGAGCAGTTCAACGCTAAACAGGAAATGCCAAAGTTTAAAGCTGGCGATACCATTACTGTTCATTACAAAATTAAGGAAGGAAACAAAGAAAGAATTCAGTTGTTTCAAGGAGTTGTTTTGCAGCGTCATGGTGTTGGTGCGGGTGAAACCCTTACAGTTAGAAAAATCTCTAACGGTATTGGTGTAGAACGTATCATTCCAATTGCTTCACCTGCAATTGATAAAATTGAATTAAACAAAGTTGGTGTGGTAAGAAGAGCAAAAATATTCTACTTAAGAGGATTAACCGGTAAGAAAGCACGTATTCGCGAAAAGAAGATGTAGTTTTCAGCCAAGATAATATTCGTTTAACTCAAAATCTCCGATACTTCACAGGTCGGAGATTTTGTTTTATATAATATCAACTATATTTATTGCAAAACTGCTCGTTATTAAATTTGCAATTTAGACAACCCATTTGTTTTGTTGCTCAAGACCAAACCTAGCATTTTAAAATGCGAAATTGCTAAAATAGCTTTGTTTCAACCTATTGTTGCCAACAAATGAAAAGATACATAGCTTGCAATTTTCCTCTTGTGATTAATTCGTTTTAAAGTAAGAATTTGGAATTTGATGCCGTTAGATACCAATAGCAAATACGTTTGATACATAAGCAAAAAGTATGTTTCTTGATGAATTGATGTCAAAATTACACAAGGCAAAACAATTGATGATTGATAGTTATTTATAGACCATTGCAAGTTAATTGTGGACGAAGAAGTATATTATTAACAATGAAATTGTTTGAAACATTCAAAAATAATTCCGATTTTTAGTTTTTGGATTGAAATAATTAATACATTTGTGAAAATTTTACTGCTTTAAATGGAAAAGAAACTACAATTAGGTATATTGCTGACAACAATTCTCCTTTTAACCATATTTATTCCAAGTGTATTTGCGGCAGGTCCCCCGGTTGTTGCTCCTCCCCCTCCTCCAGGTGGTGGTTTACCTCCTTGCTGGGAGCCCGGCCCCTGCATTCCAATTGATGGTGGCATTAGCTTGTTATTTGCAGCAGGTTTAGCTTTAGGTGGTAGAAAGCTCAGCAAATCGTCAAAAAAAGACGAACAATAATTTCCATTAATGTTCAAAAAAATAACAGAAAACAACATTCTGTTTTTCCTGATCAAAGCTTTTCTACTCTATTTGCTTTGGTATGTTTCCTATGATTTATTTCTTCACCCAAAAGGCTTCCTCGATAATTTAGTAGCTAAAAATCTAGCTTTTTGGAGTTCTTTAATCCTCAAAACTTTTGGTTTCATAGCCATAGACTCCGAAGCTATCAGCACCGAAAACATTACTATTATTGGGATTGATGGCACATCTGGCTTATGGGTTGGCGATCCGTGCAATGGAATTACTTTGTTCGCACTTTTTATAGGTTTTGTTGTTGCTTATCCCGGCAGTATAAAAAATAAATTATGGTTTATCCCATTGGGCATGATACTCATACATATCATTAATATTTTAAGAATAGTAGGATTATGTATGGTGCTTTATTATTCACCAAAGACACTTGATTTCAATCATACTTATACCTTTACCATCATTGTTTATGCCTTTGTTTTTGGGCTTTGGCTACTATGGGCAAATAGATTTTCGCAATTGCATGCCCCCAACAAATAGCGCTACATCCTATGAAATTAAAGTACAAGGAAATGCTGCTGATTTTAATCATGATTGTGGTTTTTGTAATCGCAGGATTCCTAAGAGATGCCGTGTTTACCAACATCAATGCCCAATTATTTAAATTATATTTTAAAAACTACGAATTTACACTTCCCTCCTATTTATCGGTTTTTGAAACATGGCCATACATGAAATTGTATTATTTTAAGTATGTGATTACAGCAGTCTTTATTATCATTTACTTTATGTTGAGTATGCTTGCGGTAAGAATTTTTTCAGGATCGATGGATGCTGTAAAATGGGTGTATTATGCCTACGGAATTGTTTTATTGCTCTGCTTGCTCACCTATTTTGGTGGCATATTTCTTCATAATTTTCCGAAGGGTTATTTATTTACGCGCAATTTAGTTGGGCTTTTACAATCTCCTTTCATAGTGATGATGATAATACCTGCACTGAAACTCGAAAAAAAATCGTAACAATTTTTATTGTTTAGAATCTGTTTAACTTTGCTTTTCGCTGTATATTAGCCAACTAAAATTTACCTCCTTTGTCGATAGAAGTTACCGAAATAACCAAACAATACGGTGCCCAAAAAGCACTCGACAGTGTTAGCTTTTCTGTTGGAAGCGGCTCCATTACGGGCTTTCTGGGGCCAAATGGTGCCGGAAAATCCACCATGATGAAAATTCTTACTTGTTTTTTACCCCAAAATTCGGGCATAGCCAAAGTTTGTGGTTTTGACGTGCATGAAAATAGTTATGAGGTGAAACAGCATGTAGGTTACCTGCCCGAACACAATCCACTTTATTTGGATATGTATGTAAAAGAGTACCTGGCCTTTGCGGCAGGTATCCACAAAGTTAAAAACACTGAAAAACGTGTGAATGAAATGATTGAAATAACCGGACTTACGCTCGAAAAGAATAAGAAAATTGGTGCTCTTTCAAAAGGTTATCGTCAGCGAGTGGGTTTAGCTCAAGCATTAATTCACAATCCAAGAGTGCTTATTCTTGATGAGCCAACCACAGGCCTTGACCCCAACCAGCTTGTTGAAATTCGCAACCTCATCAGGGAGTTAGGTAAAGAAAAAACAGTGCTTTTCTCCACTCATATACTTCAAGAGGTAAAAGCTGTATGCGACAACATCATTATCATCAATAAAGGAAAAATTGTAGCCAATAGCGATGCGGTGTCTTTGCAACAGAGCAATTCAGGCAATCAAATGTTGCTATTGGAGTTAGACAAAGAGGTAAATGAAGGAACCTTTAAAAAAATAAAATCGATCATCAAGGTACGAAAAGTATCGGGCTCAACTTGGCAACTTACTTTTCACAAGAACAATGACATTCGTCCTGAAATTATGCAGTTAGCCATTGCCAATCAACTCACCATACTGAGCATGAAAATTGAAGAGCAAAGTTTGGAGGATATTTTTCAAAAGCTTACCACAAATTGATGTAAATAGCTCTAAATAATCAAAGAAAATCTCTTTCATTTGCTTAAAAATACTATATTCGCAGCTCTTAAAACAATACTAACTTTTAAAAACAAAACATGTCTTATTTATTCACTTCCGAGTCTGTTTCTGAAGGACATCCTGATAAGGTTGCAGATCAAATTTCCGATGCAATTATTGATGCATTTTTAACTTATGACAGCGCTGCCAAGGTTGCCTGCGAAACATTTGTAACTACAGGTCTAGTTGTAATTGGTGGAGAAATCAAATGCAACAATGAAGCCAAAGCTAACGTTGACGTGCAAAAAATTACCCGTAATGTAATTAATAAAATTGGTTACAATAAGTCCGAATATCAGTTTGATGCGGTAAGCTGTGGTATCTTAAACGCTTTACATGAACAATCATCAGATATCAATCAAGGTGTTGAAAGAGCAAAAGAAGAAGATCAAGGAGCCGGAGATCAAGGAATGATGTTTGGATACGCTTGCCGCGAAACCGACAATTTCATGCCACTGCCGCTTGAGTTATCCCACTTGTTATTAAAAGAACTTAGTGCTATTCGCAAGGAAGGTAAAAAAATGAAATACCTCCGTCCGGACGCAAAGTCTCAAGTAACGATTCAATATTCTGATAAAGGTAAACCTGAGAAAATTGAAACAATAGTTATTTCTACCCAGCATGATGATTTTGATGCTGATGAAAAAATGTTGGCAAAAATAAAGGATGATGTGTTAAACATTTTAATTCCAAGAGTTAAGAAATTAGTTCCTGCCCGCGTAAAAAAACTTTTCGGAAACGATATCAAGTATCATATCAATCCAACCGGTAAATTTGTTATTGGTGGTCCACACGGTGATACAGGACTCACAGGCCGTAAAATTATAGTTGATACTTATGGCGGCCGCGGAGCACACGGTGGTGGAGCATTCTCAGGTAAAGATTCTTCAAAAGTTGACAGAAGCGCTGCCTATGCTACCCGTCATATTGCAAAAAATTTAGTAGCTGCCGGGGTATGTGATGAAGCGCTTGTGCAAGTAGCTTATGCGATTGGTGTGGCACAACCTGTTGGCTTGTATGTAAACACCTACAACTTAGCTAAGGTAAGAAATAGCGAAGGTCGTAAATTAACAGATGGTGAAATTGCTGCCAAAGTTGCAAATATATTCGACATGCGCCCAAGTGCTATTGTAAAACGTTTTGGTTTAAAGAACCCTATTTACAGTGAAACTGCAGCTTATGGACACATGGGAAGAACGCCTGGTAAGGTTACCGTCAATGGCAAAGTATACGATACGTTCGGTTGGGAAAAATTAGATTATGTGGATACTTTGAAAAAGGAATTTCATATTGCTGAAAGTGCAGCAGTGACAGCCGAATAAGAACTATTCTAAAACATGATGAAGCGGGGCAATAAAAATTGTCCCGCTTTTTTTTTGCTGTTAAAATTTGTTTAGCTCACTAAAAATAAACGAAGGAAACTTTTTTTAGTTTTTTTAGTTTCCATAGTTTTGCGACCGTAATTTTGTACAGCCAATGCTAACGGAAGAAAAAATTTTATACGGTGCGCGTGATTTGGTTTTCAGATATGGTATCAAGTCAATTACCATGGATGATATTGCGAAACACCTGGGTATGAGCAAAAAAACAATTTACACTTATTACTCAGAAAAAGATAAGCTCATAACCAAACTCGTAGAATTTTTATTACACCAAAATGGTTGTAATTTAGATCAGATTGTCTTACAAAGCAATGATCCTATTCACGAAATTATGGAGACTATGAAGATGATGGCCTCCACCTTCTCCAAGATGAATCCTATCTTATTTCATGATATGATGAAATATTACCCTGAAGCATATCAAAAATTTAGAGAGTTTAAGGAGAAAAAAATCATCAATTTGATTGAAAACAATCTCAAGAAAGGCAGGGATATGCATCTATATAGAAGTGACATCAACATAAAAATATTGGCAAGACTAAGATTAGAGGAATTGGACTTAGCCATCAATTTTGATGTATTTCCTACCGATAAATTCAATCTTGTGGAGGTGCACGTACAGTTGCTCGATCATTTTTTACATGGTGTTTGCACCTTAAAAGGACACAAACTATTAAACAAGTACAAAGAACTTAATGAAGAAGAATAAACAAATCATCATATCATGAAAATAACTCGGATTAAAATGCATCGCATTGTCATGTTGTTTGTAACAACTATTGTTGGCTATGGATTGGCAAATGCGCAAAGCTACAGTTTGCAACAAGCCCAAGAATATGCAGTAAAAAATAGTATTAACAGTGCTAATGCAAAATTAGATGTAGATTTGGCAAGAGCAAAAAAAAACGAAGTTACTGGTATTGGATTACCTCAGTTAAGCGGTAGTTTTGATATTAAGGATTTTATTGAGATTCCCACTTCACTCGTTCCTGCAGAATTCTTTGGTGGCCCCCCAGGTTCATTTGCCCCAGTTCAATTTGGAACCAAATACAATGCATCTGCAGGGCTAACTGCAAGTCAGTTGATTTTTAGCAGTGATTACATTGTTGGGTTACAAGCATCAAAAACATACATGGAGCTTGCGCAAAAAGCGGAATCAAGAACTAAAATTGAAACCATAACATCGGTTACCAAGGCCTACTATGGTGCATTGGTTGCACGCGAAAGATTCAAACTATTGGAGATAAACATTGAAAGACTTGACAAAATGTTGAAAGAAATGCGCGCACTCAATAGTAATGGTTACATAGAGAAAATTGATGTTGACCGTGTAGAAGTAAACTATAACAATTTGTTGGTTGAAAAAGAAAAAACGTTGCGACTCATCAATTTAAGTGAGGCCTTATTAAAGTTTCAAATGGGGCTTGATGTTAATCAACCAATCATACTCTCCGATTCCTTAACCGCTTTCACAGCAACATTAAACGAGGCAGGAAATGTAAAAGCAAATCCATCGGCAAGAATAGAATACTCTTTATTAGAATCTCAAAATAAATTAAACGAACTTGATTTAAAAAGAAATAGAATGAGCTATTTACCAAGTTTGGTTGCCTATGGATCTGCAACTGCGCAGGCACAGAGGCAGCAATTTGATATTTTTGATACCAAACAAAGGTGGTTTCCCATTGGTGTTGTTGGTGCTACCTTAAATGTACCCATCTTTGACGGTTTGCAAAAAAACTATAAAGTAGAGCAAGCCAAAATCAATTTATTCAAATCAAAGAATACGCTCGACTTAATTCAAAAATCAATCAATTTAGAGGTCAACAACGGTGTTACTGCCTACACCAACGCCCTTGTAACATTGAACTATCAAAAGAAAAATATTGATTTGGCAGAAAGAGTGTATAACACCACTAAAATTAAGTATGATCAAGGTGTTGGATCAAATCTGGAAGTCATCAATGCACAAGCTTCTTATCGCGAGGCATTGGTCAATTATTATGCAGCTATTTATGATGCATTGGTAAGCAAAACCGATTTAGATAAGGCGCTAGGAAATATTAAATAAAAAACTTTAACCAAGAAACATTTGAAAATGAAAAAAGCAATTTTATTTCTCGCAGTTGCAATCCTGATGGTTGCCTGCGGTGGCAACAAAAATAGTGATAACAAACAGGCGCAACTTGAAGCACTTAAGAAGCAGCAAGCAGAGCTTACCGTAAAAATTAAAGATCTCGAAGCTGCAATTGCTGCAGAGGGAAAAACCATTGATAACACTAAGTACAAAAATGTAGTAGTAACCGAGGCAACTGCACAAAGCTTTGTGCACTACTTACATGTTCAAGGTAAAATTGATGCCGAAGAGAACATAACCATCAGCGCAAGAATGCCAGGTGAGGTAAAGCGTATTTATGTAAAAGCAGGCAAAGTAGTTAAAACTGGTGAATTATTGGCAGAGCTAGATAATTCTGCTATTGCTGCAGGGATCGAAGAATTAAAAACAGGCATGCAGCTAGCCAACACGCTGTATGAAAAACAAAAAGCATTGTGGGATCAAAAAATAGGAACAGAAGTGCAATATCTTCAGGCGAAATCTCAAAAAGAGTCATTAGATAAGAAATTAATTACGCTGAACGAACAGCTTGAAATGACCAAGATTAAGTCGCCAATTAGCGGCACTGTTGATGAAATAATGTTGAGAATTGGACAAACCACTGCACCTGGTGCACCGGGAATTAGAATTGTAAATACTGGCACCCTGAAGGCAAAAGGTGAAGTAGCCGAGGCCTATGCCGGTAGAATAAAGCAAGGCAGCGAAATGAAGATCATTTTATCTGACATCAATAAGGAAATTGTTACCAAAGTAACCTACAGCGGCAAAGTCATTAACCCCATGAACAGAAGCTTTACGGTGGAAGCTGCTCTCGATGAAAATAATGATCTACACCCGAACATGATTGCTGTTTTGAAAATTGCCGATTATAAAACAGATAGTGCCATTGTAGTGCCAATTAACACAGTTCAAAATAGTGAAGAGGGTCAATATGTGCTGCTTGCTAAACAAAGTGGTAACAAAATGATTGCTGAAAGAAGGGCGGTTAAACAAGGCCTTTCATACAATGGTAACGTAGAAATAATTTCAGGATTAGTAAAAGGCGACCGTATCATCACTACCGGTTACCAAGATTTAAATCAAGGTGACGCAATCATAATCAAATAAGATTTAAACTTTTCAATGCAGCCCTCATCAAAATGAAAGATACAGAAAAAGAATTTAAGCCAACCACCTGGAGTATCAATAACATGACCAGTATATTCGTACTGACCATTATTATTACCCTCACAGGTATTATGAGCTACAACAGCTTACCCAAAGAAAAATTTCCTGATATTGTTATTCCTACCATTTATGTCAGCACCATCAATGCAGGAACCTCACCGCAAGACATTGAGAATTTAATTACCAAACCCATTGAAAAAGAAATTAAAGCGATTTCAGGCGTAAAAAAATTAACCTCCAATTCAATTCAAGATTTCAGTAACGTAATTGTTGAATTCGATACCGATGTTCCGGTAACAGAAGCCAAGCAAAAGGTTAAAGATGCTGTTGATAAAGCCCGCACCAGTCTTCCTACGGAGCTAACTAAAGAGCCTAGTGTACAAGAAGTAAATTTTTCAGATATGCCTGTAATGTATGTAAACATTTCGGGAGACTTTGATTTAAATAAGCTGAAGCAATATGCCGAAGACATCAAAGATGAGTGCGAGGGCTTGAAAGAAATTACCAGGGTAGATATTGTAGGTGCGCTCGACAGAGAAATTCAGATTAATGTAGATCGCTTTAAAATGGAAGCAGCCGATATTACAATGGGAGACATCCAAAGAGCGATTGGTTATGAAAACATGACCATCAGCGGAGGGCAAATTTCTATGGATAATATGAAAAGGAGTATTTCCATAAAAGGTGAATTCAAGGAAATTGCACAATTAAATGATATTATCATTCGTTCGCAAAGCGGAGCCACCGTATATCTCAAAGATGTGGCTGAAATTAAGGATGGATATAAAGAAAAGGAAAGCTACGCAAGACTTGCCAATAAAAAAGTAATCACGCTGAACATTATCAAAAGGGCCGGTGAAAATTTAATTGAAACATCAGATAAGGTGCGGGGTATTGTAGAAAAATTACAGCAAGATAAATTCCCGAAAGACCTGAAAGTAACGATTACCGGAGACCAAAGCACCTCAACAAGAACTACCCTAAAAGATTTGATCAATACCATTATTATAGGATTTGTTTTAGTGCTTATGATTTTGATGTTTTTCATGGGAGTAACGAATGCTTTTTTTGTGGCACTCTCAGTTCCATTAAGTTGTTTCGTTGCATTTCTGGTATTCCCAAGTATTGGATTTGCACTTAATATGATTGTGCTATTTGCTTTTCTGCTTGCCCTTGGTATTGTGGTTGATGATGCCGTGGTGGTCATCGAAAATACACATCGAATATTTGATAATGGTAAGGTTGAAATAAAAAAGGCAGCTAAAATAGCAGCCGGTGAAATTTTTCTACCTGTACTGTCGGGTACACTCACCACACTTGCACCATTTATACCACTCGCATTCTGGAAAGGAATTATTGGTAAGTTTATGTTTTACTTGCCTGTTACATTAATCGTTACCTTATTGGCTTCACTATTGGTGGCTTATATTGTTAATCCTGTTTTTGCCGTACGTTTCATGAAGGCACATGAGGATGAAAGTTTGCCTGAAGTTAAAGCAAAAAAATTAAAAGGGTTAAAAATCAATTTGATTGTTTTAGGTGTTGCTGCCCTCTTGGCTTACTTTTCCGGAAGTATTGCAATGGGGAATTTTATCGTTTTCTTAATGCTACTCACCTTATTCAACAGATATATCCTTGAGAAAGCAATCTATAGATTTCAAAATAAAACATGGCCATCCATTCAAAACAGATATGAACGGTTTATGAAAAAGTTGATTGTTGGAAGTAGGCCCGTTTGGCTCTTGGTTGGTACCTTTGGATTGTTTATTTTTAGTGTTGTGCTTATGGGAATTGTGAAACCCAATGTTGTTTTTTTCCCTGAAAGCGAACCTAATTTTATTTATACCTATATAACACTGCCTGTAGGTACATCAACAGAATACACAGACTCAATTACCAAAATTGTTGAGCAAAGAGTTTATAAAGTAATTGAACCTGATGGTAAACCCAATCCCATTGTGGAAAGTATTATCAGTAATGTTGCTGTTGGTGCCACAGATCCTAATAGTGGAGATAGAGCAACATCACCAAACAAAGGAAAAGTAAGCGTGGCATTTGTTGAATTTGAGAAAAGAGATGGTCGTTCTACCTCTGTTTATTTAGATCAAATTAGAAACGCTGTAAAAGGCATACCCGGGGCCGAAATTATTGTGGATAAAGAAGCTAATGGTCCTCCGGTAGGAAAAGCTGTAAGTATTGAAATTACAGGCGATGATTTGAATGAATTAATAACAACCTCCAAACAATTAAAGACTTATTTAGATTCCATGCAAATCCCCGGTATTGAAGAGTTAAAGAGTGATGTTCAAAATGTGAAACCCGAGGTAGTGATTGATATTGACAGAGAACGAGCAAACAGAGAAGGAATAAGCACCGGTCAAATAGGCATGGAAATTCGTAATGCAGTATTTGGTATAGAGGCCTCAAAATTCAGAGATGAAAATGATGAGTATCCTATTCAAATAAGATTCAAAGAAGACCAACGAAATAATATTGATGCGTTGATGAATCTTAAGATTACTTATCGCGATATGAACATGGGCGGCATGATCAGACAGGTGCCATTGAGTGCAGTTGCCAATGTGCACTACGACAATACCTTTGGTGGTATTAAACGAAAAAATCAAAAGAGAATCATCATGCTTGAATCAAATGTGCTCACCGGCTACACACCAAACGAAGTGGTTGCAGATGTTGAAAGAGCAATTAAAAGTTATCAAATTTCTGAATCTGTTTCCATTAAAATGGGAGGAGAACAAGAACAACAAAAAGAAACTGGTGCTTTTCTGGGAAATGCTCTTTTAATATCACTCGGACTAATGTTTTTAATATTGGTAACACAATTCAACTCTGTGGGAAAACCAATCCTCATTTTATCAGAAATATTTTTCAGTATCATTGGTGTATTCCTCGGGCTCAGCATATTCAATATGACCATTTCAATTGTGATGACAGGTATTGGCATTGTGGCGCTTGGCGGTATAATTGTGCGAAACGGAATTTTATTGGTAGAGTTTACCGATTTATTAATGGAACAGGGAATGTCGGTTGAAAATGCCGTGGTTGAAGCAGGTAAAACCAGGATGACACCGGTGATCTTAACTGCCAGTGCAACCATTTTAGGATTGATTCCGTTGGCTGTTGGTCTTAACATTGACTTTGTTTCTTTGTTCGAACACTTTAATCCCCACATTTTCTTTGGAGGCGATAATGTTGCTTTCTGGGGACCATTAAGTTGGACCATGATTTTTGGGTTGAGTTTTGGGACATTGCTAACATTGTTTTTAGTCCCGGCCATGTATTTACTTATGTACAGATTAAAGGTAAGACTTGGTTTATTGAAGCAGGCAGAGGTAAAATAAATGTAATTGGTACAATTTAAAAGCTCACATTGTTAAATACCGATTGAAACATTTACATCGGTAAAAACATAGTTGTTCCATTACCGTTTTGTTGCCGATGTTACTCATTAATTTGCCTAACAAAAGCCTTGCGCTATTTATGATTAGTGCTATTGATTTTGGCAACCTATGTTGTAAAAACGCAACTATTTATTTTCATTGATTGAAGTATTTTTTATACATTTACAGCAAGATAACTGAACCTATGCATAAGATTTCAAAGTTTTTAATGTTTGTAATATGTGCAATTGTAATTTCATTTTGCACAGCTTGCTTGAAAGGTAATTTCAAGTTGAAAAAGTTAACAGGTTCTTTTTGGGAGCCCGATGTTGCCATCCCTTTGGTAAACTCCTCGATGACTCTCAATAACATTCTAACATTGAGTAACATCAATAATAATTTTAGCATTGATGCAGATAATTTTATCACCTTGGTTTATCGTGGAAATTTATTGTCTGTGAGGGCTGATGAGGCACTCAAAATACCTGATCAACCCATTGATTCCAATTTTACCTTTCCCTCAGCACTCACTCTAGGGTTTGATGCACTCCCAACGCAAGATACTTTTGCTCTTCCCAATGCACTTCAAGGCGATTTTGCTTTCAATGCAGGTCCTAATGGTGCCTACATTGACTCTATGAGCTTAAAAACATGTTTGTTTGCGTTAAATCTCATATCTGGTTTTCAGCATCAACTTCTAGTCAATATCAGTATTCCCGGTGCACGTAAAAATGGGATTCCCTTTTCTACCGAGGTCGTTATTCCTGCGGCAGGAGCAAGTCCCATCACCAGAAGTGTTAATTTTAGTCTTGCTGGTTACCGTGTTAACTTGAATCAAAATGGCGTTGCCAATAGGTTAAAAATAAATTTTGGTTTAAAGATTATTAAAACCAACACTACCATTCAGCCAGGTCAAGATAATTTGGGAATTGTGATGAGTTTATCCAACATCAGTTTCAAAAACTTGTTTGGATCAATAGGTCAACAGTCGCTTTCTCCAAACATTGACACCATACCTATTTCACTTTTCAACAATAGTTTAATGGGTGGAAGTATTGCTTTTCAAAACGCCAGTTTGGGCATCAACATTTCAAACGCCTTTGGTTTGCCTATCAATGGATCTTTTCAACAGTTGCAAGGATATAATCCCATCTCAAGTACACCAATTGTCAATCTAGTTAGCCCTCTGTTCAACAATCCATTGCCTATTTCCATTCCTACTCAAATTGGTCAACAAGCAACCTCTTCGCTATATCTTGGAAGCGCAAATAGTAATATCAATCAGGTATTGGCCAACCTCCCTCGATTTTTAATTTATAAAATAAACGCGCAATCAAACCCTCCTCCTCCTGCCGCTCAAATGCAAAATTTTATTGAGGATTCAAGTAGGTTCAAAGTTGACTTAGATATCAATATTCCGCTTGAAGGAACGCTAAAAAATCTTATTTTTCAGGACACAATTAATTTCAAATTTAAAGAAGTGGAAGAATTACAATCTCTTGCATTAAAATTATCTTTAACCAATGGATTTCCGATTGAGTCAAAAGTGCAAGTTTACTTTGCCGATTCATTGGGCAGTTTAGTTGATTCATTATTGGAAGATAATGTTGTATTGGCTTCTGCGCTTGTAGGAAGTAACGGAAGAGTTACAGCACCCACAGAAAAAAATACTGAAATCAACTATCCTTCAGAAAAGATTTCGAGACTAGGAAGGGTTAGAAAAATATATGTAAAAGCTACTACTAGCACACTTGACAATGGCAGTAGGAATGTAAAAATATATTCAGATTACCGCATTGATTTAAAAATTTCAGGAAGAGCTAAATTGAAATTTGAGCTCTAAGTATACCAACGCACTTAATTTATGGAATACAGAAAACTAGGCAAATCGGGATTACAAGTTAGTTTGCTATCGTTTGGTTCTTGGGTAACCTTTGGCAATCAAATCAATGACAAAACTGCTGAGAGCTTAATGAAACTGGCCTACGATTCGGGTGTTAACTTTTTTGATAATGCTGAGGTGTATGCCGATGGTAAATCTGAAATAGTGATGGGCAAAATTCTCAGGAAGATGAAATGGGACAGGAGTTCTTACTTGGTTTCGAGTAAAGTTTTTTGGGGTGGCTCTTTACCTAATCAAACAGGACTCAGCAGAAAACATATCGTTGAAGCCTGTAATGCCTCGCTCAAAAGACTTCAGGTTGATTATATTGATCTATACTTTTGTCACCGACCAGATAGAAACACGCCTATCGAAGAAACCGTAAGGGCAATGAGTCACTTGGTGGATGCCGGTAAAATACTTTATTGGGGCACCTCTGAATGGTCGGCACAGCAAATTAGCGAAGCATATGGCGTAGCGCGTCAGTATCACCTCAACCCTCCCACAATGGAGCAGCCGCAATACAATATGTTTCATCGTGAAAGAGTAGAAGTTGAATACCACCGCTTGTACCAACATGAAATCGGCTTAGGTACCACTATTTGGTCGCCTTTAGCATCCGGTTTATTAACAGGTAAATACAACCACAAAGAAAAAGAAAAATCAAGACTCAACCTCAGTGGTATGGAGTGGCTCAAAGAAAAAACTTTCAGCGATCAAGGAAAAATAAAATTAAATAAGGTGAATGAATTGATGAAATTAAGCAAGCAATCAGGGATCACGCTGCCGCAGCTTGCCATCAATTGGTGCATGCATAATCAACATGTAAGCACGGTTATTCTTGGCGCATCAAAAGAAAGTCAATTAAAAGAAAACTTAAATGCGTTGATTACCTGCAAGAAGTACAGCAAAGACATCAATGACAGTATCGAAAAAATATTGGACAACAAGCCCAAATTCCCGACTTTTTAAATCAAATAAGGTTCGGTAGTTTAACAAATTGTAAATTTGATTGGATTTCTGCAAAAAAAAAATTACATTCGCAGTCAATATTTAGTCCGATGAGAAAAATTTTTGTTATCGCTTTTCTTTTGACCCCTTTCTTAACCATGTCACAACAATGGAAAAAGACAAGGAAAGAGGTAATATTCGGGCTTGGTGCTGCTAACCTTTTAGGTGATTTGGGAGGTGCTGATCAAATTGGAACCCATTTGATGAAGGATCTTGAAATTTCTTTAACAAGACCAACAATTGCAGGTGGTTACAGGTATAAATTATCTCCCACCATGGCTGTCAAAGGATATGGTGGTTGGGCACGTTTAGCAGGTAACGATTTATTGACCAATGAACCATCGCGAAACAATCGTAATTTAAGTTTTAGAACCAACATTTTTACCGCCTCTGCACAATTTGAGTACTCTGTGATTGAAGAAAAAGCAAGATCAAGGTACGCAAGAAGAGGTAGAAGATTTCCGCTCAATGTTTATTTCTTTGGAGGGCTAGGATTATTTTACTTTAACCCCGAAGCGCAATATTTGGATGGAAAATGGTATAAATTAAAACCTTTGCGCACCGAAGGTCAGGGTCTGGCTACTGTGAATATCGATGGCAAAACAATTGAACCTGGTAAAGAATATTCTTTGATACAATTCTGTATTCCGTTGGGTATAGGCTTCAAGTATCCCATTAATCGTGAATGGAGTATTGGGCTAGAATACTCAATTACCAAAACTTTCACCGATTATCTTGATGATGTAAGCGGTACGTATTACCCCAACGATGCCATCAGGGCGGCCTATGGAGATGTTGCTGCCTACTTTGCCGACCCTTCTACCACTCCTACTCGTGTAGCGCCTATCAAGGGGGGAACAAACCCCGGTGAAAAAAGGGGGGAAACCACCTACAACGACTCCTTTATGTTTGCATGGCTTTATGTAGGATACAAAATCACCGGAACCAGTAAGTCTAGGGTTAAATTCTAATTCCTTCGTGCTCCGGGTGGAGCTGATTTTACTATTATCATGCTTATTAAAACTCCCGAAAATACACAAGAGTGGGATGCCTATTTCGAATTAAGGTGGCGTATCTTAAGAGCTCCGTGGAATCAACCCAAAGGAACCGAAAAAGATGAAACAGAGCATGAGGTAAATACTTTTCATGCCATGGCAGTAAACGATTCAGGTGATATTTATGGCGTTGCTCGCTTACATTTAATCCCCGAAAATAATGCACAACTGCGCTACATGGCCGTAAATGAAGCATTTCAAGGTAAAGGAGTTGGCAAAGCACTCATTAAATTTTTAGAATATAAAGCACTGACTTTAGGTACCAGTAATATTGTTCTTCAAGCACGAGAAAATGCGGTCAACTTCTATCTGTCACAAGGATACAGCGTTGTTGAGAAAACATTTTTGTTGTATGGTAGCATTCAACATTATTTGATGAAAAAAAATCTGCAGTAGCTTATTGATCAGATCATACCTCAACTTATACCGATTACGCTTTCAAAATAGCTCAATTTCGGTATGGCCTCATTGTGCTGTTTTCAAGTAGTATCGGTATCAACCATTCCATATTTATTTATTAATTGTACTAAAAATAAATGCAATTAATGTAATTATCAATTACATTGATATCAGTTGTTTTAATATTCCATAGTTCATGAAAGATTTCGTAGCGGTATTCTGCATATCGCCTACATTCCTTTTGGTACTCCTAACGAAAAAAAAGTTCTATTTTTTTGTTAATTTAATTTGGTTTACTACTTTTGGTTAAGATTAGTTAAGCATTATGCCAAACTAATTTAGTATAAACCCGCTAAAACAGAAGCTTATAAGACATTTTTACATTTAATTATTTGTTGAATTAAATTTGTAAAACCATGTCTTATACACATCTCCAAGATGCTGAACTAGTAAAATTGTATGTAAAGGGCAACGAGGCTTGTCTTGTTGAACTTATCAATCGTCATCAGCAAAAACTATTTACATTTATCTTTAAAAAAGTAAAAAATCAAGAATTGGCCGAAGACCTCTTTCAAGATGTTTTCATCAAAGTGATTAACTCATTAAAACAAAACAAATACAATGAGGAAGGCAAGTTCAGCAGCTGGATTTTAAGAGTTGCCAGAAATCACATGATGGATTATTTCAGAGATCATGTAAAATTGAAAACCTACAGCGGAACCGATGATTTTGATGTTTTCGATATCGTGATTGCAGAGGAGCAGTTTAAACCTGAAAACGCAGACAAGCGCACTGAAAAGAAAAAAATACGCAGCATGATTATGGGCTTGCCAAAAGAAATGCGCGAAGTGGTAATTCTTAGAACTTATTTCGATATGAGTTTTAATGAAATTGCTCAGTTGCAATCGGTAGGCATCAATACTGCATTGGGCCGTATGCATAATGCACTCAAACACCTGCGCAAGCAATATCAGGAAACAGACGAGCTGCAAAAATATTTTGAACTGACAGCACAATAATATTTTTAGGGATGCGTTAATCAGCTATAACCCCTAAAAAATGTTGAATGCCAAAACTTTACTCTAAAACTGAAAATCAGGTAAGTGTTGTTTCTTCTGAAGGCCTAAAACCAAGGGCTCACATCGTTTCAAACTTATTGAACTACTCCAAGTCTCTACAAGTAGAAACAATGACAAACGGAAAGAAAACTGTCATCCACCTGAACTAATTAAAAGCCCTGCGAAATTCGTGGGGCTTTTTTATTTTAATTTTGAAATATGTTGTAACTTTATTTCGAGTTACTCGTCACATGCTCAAAATAGGTTGCCATTTGCATGACCATTACAGAATTTAATAATTGTGTTGATTTATATGCCGATAGCCTTTTTCGCTTCATTTTAAAGAGCATTAAAAATGAGGAGAAAGCTAAAGACATTGTGCAGGATACCTATGAGAAACTTTGGCTCAAAGTAAATGATGTACCAAGCAGCAATGCCAAATCATACATGTTTACAACCGCTTATCGCACCATGATTGATGGAATAAGAAGAGATAAAAAATTCAGCGATACCCAAAAAGCACCCGAACCATTTCATACCAAACATGCACAACCAGATTTAAAGCAAACCATTGAAGCCGGTCTTTCGAGGCTGCCCGAAATACAAAGAAGTGTGCTCATGCTGCGTGACTATGAAGGATACGACTACGGACAAATTGGTGAAATAACAGGTTTAAACGAGTCGCAAGTAAAAGTATACATTTACAGAGCCAGAGTAGCCATGAAAGATTATTTGGTGAGTATAGAAAACGTGATTTAGATGGAGATTACAATACATAACTACGAAACTGTGCTGATTGATTATTTCGATGGCAAACTGAATGCGCTCGAAATAGCTCAAGTTATCCTGTTTCTTGAGCAACATCCAGAGATTAAAAGAGAATTCGAAGGCATGGAAAAAATGCCCTCTATTGATGATGTTCATATCGATGTTTCCTTCCGAGAGCATTTAAAAAAACTGAATGAACAAGTATCATTTCACGGAAAAACATTTGATGAAATAATGATTGCTGAGCTCGAAGGAGATTGCAGCAATGAAGAGAAGGCAATTATTATCGAACTAACAGAAAAAAACAGCTCACTAAAAAAGCTCAGAGATACTTTCAAGCGCACACAATTAAAACCCGACAAAGCAATTGTTTTCCCCAACAAATCCTCACTTAAAAGAAAAGCTCCTGTCGTTTTTTACCTTACCCGAGAGTTCGCTGCAGCAGCTGCATTATTGCTTATTGTAGCTATGCTATTTTTAATTTACAACAATAGCGGCAAACAAAATCCGCAAGTTGAAATTGCTTTACAAAAAAATGAAAATACACCCGCAACAAAAATTGCTAATAATCCGGAGCAGTCTATATCCAAGGATCTTACAACAGCATCACCTGGGCTTGCCGATATAAAATCAAGTGCAAAGTATCTTCAGAAAGTAAACTCAAAGAAGCCAAAACAACAAGCTCTCACGCACACCATTAACAGTGTTGATCATACCACTAATTTAAAAGACACTCATCATGGTTTAATTGCTATCAATCGTATACCAATAAGGCAGCTGCCTGCTCATTCAGCCAATAATATTGCTAAGCTGCACATCGCAAAAATTGATGCTCCACCAAAAAACATTGCAATTACTCAACTCCAAAATCAAGAGCCAGAATATTTGAGCATCAGTAATTGGATGAAGAAAAAGTTTATTGAAAAAGGGAAAGCAAACATCACGGAAAGTGAAAAACCTGATTCCAATAATACAATCATTGATCCTTTAACAGTTGCATCAGTTGGAGCGGGTATACTCGAAAAAACCACAGGCAAAAGAGTATCACTCACACGTTCATACCGTAAAGATGGCAGTGTAAGTTCGTATACTTTTGCCGCAGGTAAGTTCAAATACGAAAGAATTAAAAAATAATCAGAGTAGCTTTTCTTTGAGATATTTTCCGGTGTGTGAATGTTTGGAAAGTACAATATCTTCCGGTGTGCCTTCAAATACCACCTTACCGCCCTCATCACCTCCTTCGGGCCCCATATCAATAATCCAATCGGCACATTTAATTACCTCTAAATTATGCTCAATCACAATCAACGAGTGTCCTTGCTCTATTAGGGCATTAAAGGCATATAATAACTTTTTAATATCATGAAAATGCAACCCTGTTGTTGGCTCATCAAAAATAAATAGCGTGCGTTTTTCGGTTGCCCCTTTAATTAAAAAGGTAGCAAGTTTAATTCTTTGTGCTTCTCCCCCGCTGAGTGTGCTCGATGACTGACCAAGTTGAACATAGCCCAAACCTACATCACTCAATGGTTTTAGCTTGGCAATGATACGTTTTTCGGCATTACCCGGTCGTATTCCTTCATCAAAAAATGCGATGGCATCATCAATTGTCATCTCTAGCAACTCATTGATATTTTTATCCTGAAAAGTAATGTCGAGCACCTCTTGTTTGAACCTTTTACCATTACAATTTTCGCAAACCAATTCAATGTCTGCCATAAACTGCATCTCAATTTGCACAGTGCCTTCACCCAAGCACACATCACAACGACCTCCCTCTACATTAAATGAGAATATAGAAGGTTTGTATCCTCTTGATTTCGACAGGGGCTGTTCAGCATATAGTGCGCGAATTTCATCATATGCTTTTACATACGTGGCAGGATTACTTCTAGATGATTTGCCAATAGGGTTCTGATCTATCAATTCAACGGCTTCTATCAATTTAACGCTACCTTCCATTTTATCGAAAATGCCTGTTTGCTCGTTATAACCTTCAAACATTTTCTTTAATCCCGGATATAATATTTTCTTTACCAACGAAGTCTTGCCGCTGCCGCTCACCCCTGTTACAACGGTAAGTGTGTGGAGTGGAAACTTAACATCGATACCTTTCAAATTATTTTCGCGCGCGCCTTTAATGCCAATATATTCCTTCCACTTTCTTCTTTTTTGTGGAATCTCAATTTGCTCTCTTCCAGTAAGGTAATCGGCAGTTAAACTATTGTTTGCTTTTTTTAATTTTTCCCAATTTCCCTGAAAAACTAAATTTCCACCGCCCGAACCTGATAGCGGACCAATGTCTATGATTTCATCTGCACTTCGCATAATTTCCTCATCGTGCTCCACCACAATCACCGAGTTACCCGCTTTCTTGAGCGCTTTCAGCACACCTATGAGTCGTTCGGTATCCCTACTGTGTAAACCTATGCTTGGTTCATCTAAAATGTACATACTTCCAACCAAACTGCTACCCAATGATCCCGCTAAATTTATTCTTTGCGACTCACCACCGCTTAAGGTATTGCTCATTCTGTTGAGCGTAAGGTAGCCAAGTCCCACATCCGACAAATAAGTTAATCGGTTTACTATTTCTACGAGCAGTCTTTTGCTCACAGCAGCATCATGCTCGCTCAGCTTCAAATTTTTGAAGAACTTTAACACCTCATCTACACTCCATAACACCACATCACACATAGATTTATCGGCAATCTTTACATACTGTGCATCTTTTCTTAAGCGCGCGCCCTCACACTCCGGACAAATTGTTTTTCCTCTGTATCGCGAGAGCATTACACGGTATTGAATTTTAAATGACTGCTCCTCTATAAATTTAAAAAAGGCATCTATACCTTCCACTCCTTTTGCACCTTTCCAAAGTATATTTTTTTGCTTTTCGGTAAGATCGTAATAAGGTCTGTGAATTGGAAAATTGAGGGCATCTGCCTTTCTTATAAAATGTTCTTTCCATTCTTTCATGGTTTCACCTTTCCAGCAGGCCACGGCACCTTCATACACCGAAAGACTCTTATCAGGCACCACCAAATCAGGGTCAATCCCTATGGTAGTTCCAAAACCATCGCACACCTTACATGCGCCCAATGGATTATTAAAACTAAAAAAATGCACATTAGGTTCTTCAAACAACATGCCATCCAATTCAAATTTGTTACTGAATTGTTTGGTATTGCGTACTCCCTCATCATTAGGCAATTCAATATCTAGTATACACTCGCCTTCTCCTTCGTAAAAAGCTGTTTGCACGCTGTCGGCCCACCTGCCGGGTGCATCATCATCATCTTTATCAATAAGCAAACGATCAACCACAATAGCAATACTAAATTTATTTGCATCAAGTTCTTTGTTGTATTGTTCAGTAGCCAATGCATCCTCTATCAGAGTGAGTGTATTATTTAACAATACACGCGTAAAACCCTGTTGCAACATTAAATTCAATACCTTGTTGATGTTGGCACCCGCTGCATATTTCTTTGGCGCTAATATCAATAGCTTTGTTCGGGTTGGTAGGGTAGCAATTTCATTTACCACATCGGTTACCGTATGCCGTTTTACCTCATTTCCCGATAAAGGCGATATGGTTTTTCCTATGCGCGCATAGAGCAGCTTTAAATAGTCATAAATTTCGGTGGTTGTGCCCACTGTTGACCTTGGATTTCGGGAATTCACCTTTTGTTCAATGGCAATAGCAGGGCTAATACCTTTAATGTAATCTACCTCCGGTTTATTGATTCGTCCTAAAAATTGTCGTGCGTATGATGATAAACTCTCCACGTATCTTCTCTGTCCCTCGGCATATAAAGTATCAAAAGCCAATGATGACTTACCGCTACCGCTCAATCCGGTAATCACCGATAGTTTGTTGCGGGGGATAGCCACATCAATATTTTTTAAATTGTGTATGCGTGCGCCTTTTATCAGAATAAATTCCTTAGGGCTCAGTTGATCGAATTTGTGCGCGTTATCCATAGTAAAAATCAGCCCGCAAAGTTACCTTATTTTTTGGTTATAAATTTAAGAGGGTATAAATATAAAATTATTCAAATCTGCAGTTGCGTGTATTTTTTGGGTGCATCCCTTTTACCCTTTGCCCGCTATGGCAAAGGGTAAAAGGACCGCGCCATTTGCTGTATCTTTATTTTGCAGTGCACCTGCCAAGCTAAAATAAAGGATGCCGCTCCTGTCGCTTGCACAAGGTTACACCATCGGTATTACAGCTCAATGAGCGCTGTATCACACACAAAAACCCTATATGAAACCTGTTTTTATTGATATTCAAACCCGTATCTTCATTATTCACTTTTGATAGTTAATATTTTCACATTTTTTGTATTTCAAAAAGCAACCCAAACAGCTAACTTTATGTATTGCAAAACACAATAAAAAACAATTCAATCATATGCGCCATATAGTCACTCGTTTATCCTTCTGCATCCTCATCATATCTTGTACTTTCCTATTGATGGGAAATACTGTGCCGCATATAAGTTATACACACGGAAATAGCAATAAAAATAATACCGGGCATAGCAATCATGCAGCTTTCGTATACTGTCACGAATTAAAGTCAGAACGTTTAGATACAGTGGCACGAACCATTTTTTGGCGAAAATTGATGAATACTTCAAAAGACACTTTTGTATTTTACAGCTCGCCCGAAAAAAATGTGTTGTGCAGCGTATCGGCCGAAACATACAACGGTTTTGATGATTTAAAAAAGAGTGCTTTTAAAGACAGTTTGCGCACTCAAAATGGTTTGGCACCCGACAAACGAATTATGTACGCCATGGGCCGCAATCATTTTTACAATGTAAGCAGTGTGGTAACCGATAT
>JALRAS010000017.1:26243-33536 GCA_023262495.1 Bacteroidia bacterium
TATAAAGTTGATAAAATTCAGTATCGCTATTTTAGTTCTAAAAAAGTATTATTTGTTAAATATTACAAACCAAAAAATAACAATAATAACAACAATAATAATAAAAATAATGTAGAAAAAAGTAATGCTATATTTAAAAAACAAGGTGTAGATCCTTTTTACGCCCAGGCCATTTTATTAATAGAAAGCCCGGGTAAATTGGCCAAATCAACTGTTGGGGCTTATGGTCCGTTTCAGTTGATGAAAAGTGTAGGACTTAAGTATGGGTTGAAAATTAATTCAAAAGTTGATGAGCGCAGCAATTTAGAAAAAAGTGCTGTTGCGGCCTGCAAACTCATTTCCACTGTTTGTATTCCTTACACCAATAAAATGTTAGCTTCTTACAATATTGCACCATGCGAAACCGATTTATGGTACCGTCTTCTTGTGTTGCATGTATACCATGCCGGGGCAGGCAATGTGGCCAAAGCATTAAAGGTGATACAGCCTGAATTTGGTAATATAGCCCTGATTAAACAGTTGTGGGAAACCAATGCCGGAGGCTTTCAAAATTGTTCGCAAAACTACTCGCAAGTTGCTATTGCCTCATTGTTCGAATTGGAGGCATACCTAATTAAACAAAACAACAACGGCCTGGCAGAAAACTAAAACAACGCCCAATTTTGCGGCAATGCAAAAGCAAAGCTGCTTTAATGAGGCAACCATCAATGTCCGCCTATGGACAACGTAGTCTTTACAGTGCAATATTGATATCAATTACAGGTATCTTATCGGTGTTGTATCATGCACTAATTGATAATAAGTTTGGGTAAACTTGCGCCAGCAAAATAATTATCTCACCCAGGCAACGAAAATTATCTTTTTAGTATCTTTATATTATAAAGCTAATTAAAAAGCCCAACGTGACCGAAGCTGAGCTCATACTTAATTGCCAACGGCAGCATCCTGCAAGTCAAAAAATATTGTACGACAGGTATGCAGGTAAAATGTTGTCGGTTTGTATGCGTTATATCAATGATAAAGATGAGGCCGAGGATATTTTACAGGAAGGGTTCATTAAGATTTTTGCTCATATCATTCACTTTCGCAACGAGGGCTCCTTGGAGGGTTGGATGCGCAGAATTTTCGTAAACACTGCCCTATCGGTGTTAAGAAGCAAGCAAATTAAATTTACTGAATCCATTGATAATCTTGCGGTCAAACATCAAGTTGAGCCAAGCGTATTTGATAAAATTAGTTCGCAAGAAATTTTTGAAATGATCAGAACCTTACCTAATGGCTATCGTGTGGTATTCAACCTTTTTGCCATTGAAGGATACAGTCACAAAGAAATTGCAGAAATGCTCAATATTACTGAAAGCACCTCGCGTACACAGTTTTTAAAAGCCAGGAATGCATTGAAAGAAAAATTTTTATGTAAGCAAATAATTAAAGTTACCAATGAATAAAGAAGAAAACCGCTTTGATGATTTTCTCAGAGAGAGACTCGATCAACACACAGTTGAAGTGAGCCCATCGGTGTGGGAAAAAATCAATGCTCAACAGAAAAAGAGGCAAAAATTGATGTGGTTCAGAAACTACCTCAATATATTCCTCGCATTTGATGTGATGCTAATCACCACAACTATTTGCATCCTTGTCATACACAGCAGCGCGGTGCTATCAGAGAATCATGTTGCCGCATCTAAACAAAATAAAAACTCGTTGAGCCAAACACAAGAGGTAGAAAACAACAACACTGTGGCAACCGGCAATAGCGAATCGAACAAGACTAAACCTGTTACTAAAGAAAGCGAAAACCATGAAACAGTTGATGCCAATCGCAATACAATGCCAATTGGCAATAATGAGCCTGAGTCGAGCAAAACAAGCGGTACAATCGCTGTAGCGCAATCACAGGGAGAGGCAAGGCCTTCCAAATCAATATTCAGAAAAAATAAGAAGAATGAAAATAAATTGTCAACAGCCGGTGAAGTGCAATTAGAGAAACAGGTGTTGCATTCACAACAGCGCTCAATAGAAAAAAACCATACATCTCAAACAGCGCAGCCCAATGACTTACCTCAAAACTTTAACTACCCAAATGAAATGATGCCTTTGTTGGCCATGCATCCTTCATCCGCACCCAGCTTAATCAACTGCAACATCAACGAGCAGCAAGCTGCAGTAGCTGAAATAACTCCCTCCGTGATGTTTTCAAAACCTAATAAGCTAGCACGCAGAGATGAAAAAATTCGTGAATTGGCAGCGCAAAATTTAGCAGGCAAACAAGCTGAAAACAATGAACCGCCATCCGCTATCAATACCTCAGTGAATGAAACAAAACCACTTCAGGTGGAGCTAACCGCTTTAAAAGGGCAAGAATCGCCTGCTATGCCCGCAGTGCAATCTTCCCTAGCATCGGGTAACATGGAAAAAAGTGAAGATATCATTCAACTTGATACCGTATATGGTGGCAAGCGTTTTAAAGGATATATAGCGCTTGATGCCTTAATTGCTCCCGAGTTGGTAGGCAGATCTTTTAGTGGCAATAATAACATGGTAAGCAACTATATAAGTAGAAGAGACAGTGCCGAGAAAATCAGCTTTTCATACAGTGCCATGATGCGCGTCAATTTGTTTGTAAGCAGAAATATTTTTATCAATACCGGCATACAATTCTCGCAAAGAAGAGAAAAGTTTTCGATTGGTTATAAATGGCAAACCAATGAGCAATACATCGATTCCAGCAAGTTTGTAACATACATTGATCCATTTACAGGCCCGGTCATTTATAAAACCTATGATACACTTAATTACGTGAGAACATTCAAAGACAGTATGCAGCATAATTTACTGATGAGTTGGGTAGATATACCTGTCATGATGGGTTACAAGTGGCTCGGAAGGCGCGCTGCATTGACTGTGCAGGCAGGTGTCATGTTCAATCTGTTGTTCAGTCAAAAAGGAAACGTAGCCCCGTTGCAATATGTTTCGGGAGACGTGCAACTAACAAGTGAAACATTATTTAATCATACAGCAGGTATCAGCTTTTGTGGTGGTTTTTCTGTGAGTAGAAGGTTAACCGATAAACTTGATTTATTGATTGAGCCCCATACCAGATACGTGTTGAAACCTATTACCACTGAGGCATTTCCAATTCAACAAAAAGTGTTTACATACGGAATTAATATTGGTGTTAGATATAAATTATAAGCTATGAGATTGAAACATTTACTTTTAATAGGCTTTGTATTAATACCCTTTGCCAAAGTATTTTCACAGTGGGAAGTACAGCAAATTGACATCAACAGCATCAGTGCACCCGTTGAAGCCGATGGGTTTTTATTTTATAACACCACCACACAAACAAATTTCGAAGTCCCAAAGTTTTCAGGCAAGTCGTGTATTTTTGTTTCTAACTTATGGATGGGAGCCACTGATCAAATAGGTGCAGTGCACATGGCCGGCAATGAATACAAAATAAATGGTACCGACTATTGGCCCGGACCTCTGAGTAGCAATGGCACTGCCATGCCACCTACTCCATGGAACAAAATATGGCATATTGATAAAAATACCATTGATAACCACATGGCCAATTACAATACGCAAGGATATCAGATGCCCGAGGATATTGCTCTTTGGCCGGGCAGTAGCTATAACAATATCAGTCAAATTTTTGCACCTTTTGCCGATGTAAACAATAATGGAATTTATGATCCATCATTTGGCGATTATCCAAATGTACCGGGTGATGAGGCGCTTTATTTGATGTATAATGACAAATATGCTGCACATGGCGAAACAAGCGGTATTCCGCTAGAAGCAGAAGTTTACACAACCGTTTATGCCTACAATTCAACAGGTAGTAATATTATTGATCATACAGTATTTGTGAGACATCGCATTAGAAATAAATCACAACAAAATACCTACACTAACTTTTATGCAGGCATGTGGAACGATTTTGATATTGGTGACAACAGCGATGATTATATTGGTACCGATATAGGTAGAAATATGGTATATGGTTATAATGCTGATGACTCTGATGCAGTGTATGGCATGCATCCTCCGGCCGCAGCCATGAAAATACTTAATCACCCACTTCACAATTCCATGTATTACTCCTACGGTAGTATTGCAAACACCACAGGTGCCCCCAATACGCCTAATGAATATTATAACTACCTACGCTCTTTTTGGAAAGATAACACCCCGCTCAGTTATGGACAAAATGGCTACCAAACCGGACAGGGAAATACACCATACTGTTTCAGCGGAAATACCAATACTAACTATAGCCAAGCATGGAATGCCGATACTCCTTTAAACTACAGAATTATTGGAACAGCCGGACCTTTTACCTTACCCCAAAATGGTTTCATCACTTTAGATGTAGCTTACATTTATGCCAGAGGCATCAATGGGAACAGCATTTCAGAGTTGCAGACTGCTGCTGATGTGGTTCAGAACTTTTACAATGCCATTGCAAATAGCACAAGTGATATTTCAGAAAAAAATAACATACCTGTATTTCCCAATCCAACTCACGATTACTTTACCATTCAACTTCACGATGTCTCGCAGGGACCAAATCGTATAGAGTTAACAGACATTTCCGGAAAAATAGTACATGCTGAAAATATTAGTTTTAATGGTCGATATCAAGTTGATATCAGCCATTTAAGCAAGGGTATTTACTTCCTAACTGTGAGCAGCAACAGTGGCCTTCAAACTCAAAAGCTGATAAAGAACTGAGTTTATTTTTGCTATTGAGAAAATATAAAGTGTCTAATTTCATTGAAGTAGATTTGATGAAATAAACTTTACCAAGCGAATTATTTGGCTGAATATTTTTCGAATCGCGGTACTTGTTTTCCATCAATTTCTACCATTTCGCTGAACATTCGGGCAGGTCGCACCCATAAAGAATTTTCACCAAATTTACCGTTATACAACGCTTTGTAAAGAATCATTTCTTCCAGTGTTTCGCTGTGTCGCACAAGACCAATAACTTCATATAATTTTCCTTTGTAATGCTTATAAATTCCGGGGTTAATCATATTAATATAATTTTATTTCCTACGGCAATTTGTCCCTCGCCTAAGGCGATTACATTTTGACCGAAATTAATTTTCTGGTTAAATTTTCTGTAAGTCGATAAGGTTGATAGTGGCTCTTGACTTACTATTCCGCTTTGGTGATCGATATTAACAACCAAGCATCTGCCGCAAGGCTTTACACCTTTCATACGCACAGATTCAATTGAGAAATATCCCCAATGATCCTCATCATGTGCGCAACCTCCCTTAAATACGATATTAGGTCTGAACCGCCTGATATCAATCGCTTCGGTTAATTTTTGATTAATCATACCCAACGACTCCTGACCTATTAGGAGTATGGGATAACCATCTGCGAAGCTCACTGCATGAGTACCATTCACATAGTTATGATCTACGTGTCGTATGCTTGAATCAGGCATAAATACTAATCGACAAGCATTATTTAATTGTTGAGAAAAGAATTCATTAATGTGTGAGGAAGCAATTATCGCGTTAACGGTATCATTCCATACCTGCACGGCCGTAAGATCACCAGCATCAATTTCATAAGGTATCTCAATCGATTGATTGTTGTATTGAACTTGAAAATGATATTGGTTTAAAGTAACTCGAAACAAACATAATTGAGGATAGTTGCGCTGTGTAATAAATTGATTCTTACTATCAACTAACATCCATCTACGGTCGTAACGAAGCCCTCTTTGGGTAACAAATGACTGTTCAACAGCAACGCCTGCCAATGCCTTTATAGGATAAATAAATAGTTGACTAATTTGATACATCAATACGCTCCGATTGAAAGAAGAACCAGCGTACAAGCTTCAACGGCTTCAATTCCATGATGCATTGCCTTAGCCTCTAAAACGGGATTTTCTGTGCCCGGGTTAAAGATGATGCGCTTGGGCTTTAAGGATATCAAGTAATCATAGTATGGCTCCTGGTTTTTAGGGTTAATATACAAAGTGATGGTATCCAACTCCTCGACATTAGGGAAACCTTTATGAATGATTACCTCATCAATTTTTCCTTCTTTATTTGCCAGCATCACTAAAGGATGCCCATGTTGTGTGAGACTGTGAAAGGCTTTATTGGCATAGCGCTCAGGATTTTCGCTGGCACCAATGATGAGTGTCTTTTTTTTATTCGACATAATTCAAATCTTTATGAAAGGTTTCTTCCAGCTTGTAAAGCGCCACAAAAGCAATTACAAAAGTGATAACTCCAATGACAATAGCTGCAGTTACAGTTCCTGCAGAAGTTTCCAAGTAACGAAAACCAAGTGTTAAAAATATAACCGAACCTCTCACAAAATTGGGTGCCGTGGTGGTAACTGTTGCTCTTATATTTGTGCCAAAAAGCTCTGCCGCTGTGCTCATAAAAACCGCCCAATAACCGGTAGCTATGCCGACAACAGTTACTATACCATAAAACATGAGTTCTGATTTTGGGGCAAGGGCAAAATAAAGAACTACGCTCAATATAGTCATCACCAAAAAAATGCCCAACACAACTTTTCGGCTTCGTAGTAATTGACTGAGCATGCCACTTAAGAAATCACCAAAAGTAATTCCCAAATAGGCAAACATGATGGCCTTTCCGGGATCGGGTGTAAAGTACGTTACTCCCATTGCTTTCATCATTTCGGGAGAGAAGGTAATAAGAATGCCCATCACATACCAAACTGGCACAGCAACAGCAATAATTCCCAAATATTTGATAAGGTTTACGGGTGATTTCAAGAGTAATAACAAGTTTCCTTTTTCAACTTTTTCGCGCTTGATAGATTCAAACATGCCTGATTCAAAAACACCAATTCGCATAATGAGGAGTACAAGCCCCATAGCTCCACCTAAGAAGAAAGAGTGACGCCAATTGGTAATGAAATCGCCCATAAAGCCGGCAACTACCGCACCAAAAACACCAACAGTGGCAACTATCATAGTTCCTATACCCCTCTTTTCTTTGCTCATCGATTCGCTTACCAAAGTAATGCCTGCCCCAAGTTCACCGGCCAAACCAAAACCAGATATAAATCGCAATAAGGCATATTGCTCAACCGTTTGAACAAATCCATTGGCAATGTTGGCAAGTGAATACATTAAAATTGAGCCGAAGAGCACTGACAAACGGCCTTTTTTATCGCCATAAATCCCCCATACCAAACCACCCACAAGCATACCGCCCATTTGCCAATTGAGCAATTGAATACCAATATTCTTAATTTCATCTGCAGCAGCAGAAG
>JALRAS010000180.1 GCA_023262495.1 Bacteroidia bacterium
AGGTGTCACAGACAAGTTAAAATTGGATGATGCAACGGAAACTAGCACTGTATCCTCTGCCACACATTGACCATCAGAAATGGTGATGACATAATTGGTTGAAGAGGAAGGATTTGCCAGTGTCAATTGGCCATTGGGATTGCCGAGGCCAACAGCTGGCGACCAAGTGTAAGTTAAACTATCCGTGCCAACGTAATTACTTTGGGCCTGTAACAAGGTAGATGTTGTGCAAGTAATACTTTGATCGATTCCTGCAGCTGCTTGAAATGTATAAACATTGTAGCTTATTAAGGCAGTATCCACACAGCCATCTGCACTTGTGTAGGTGTATCCTAAGATTTGATTTCCATTTGATAGCAAAGAAGGATTTAAAGTATCTCCGCTCACTCCAGCTCCAAAATAAGTTCCACCAATTGGAAATCCATTGCTAAGATCAATGTCTGTGATATTATCACAAATATTTCCAAGCGGAGAAAGTGTCACCAAAGGAATTGGATTAACTGTCAAATCAGCACTTGCGATGCCCTGACATCCATTTGCATCTGTATAAACATAATTGATGGCAAAGGCTCCCGAACCACTTATACTGGAATTAAACTGATTGTTAGAAACAAAGTTACCGTAGTAAATTCCTCCTGAAGGTATCCCGTTATTTAAATTAACTATACCGCTACCTTCACAAACTGGAGTGTAATTAGTATGCGTAACTGCAGGCGCAGGGTTCACTGTAATATTTTGACTGGTTGTATTGACACATGCATTCACATCGGTGTAGGTATACGTTATAGCAAATACACCACTGCCTGATAAAGAAGGATCAAAGTTGCCATTGCTCACGCCTATTCCTGTATAAACACCACCAAATGGTTGAGCAAAGGCAAGTGAGAAAGCATTGCCATTACTGCATACATCTGGTAAAGCCAAGGAAACTAATGGTGTTAGTTCATTCACAGTGATATTCATTATTACAGAGGAGCTGCAACTATTAATATCAGGAACAGTATATGTAATTAGATGATTGCCAACCCCTGCAATGGCAGGATCAAAACTACCGGAGACTACACCATTACCTGTATATATACCACCTGCCGGCAATGCATTATTAAGTACCAGAGCAGTTGAATTAATACAAATTGGAGTTAGTGGTGTGAAAGTGACCGGCTGAGGAGATAACACAGTAATGATTTGTGCGGCATTGGCAGTACAACCATTGTTATCAGTGTAGCTGTATGTAATAATATTATTGCCTGCATTGGTTAATGAAGGATAAAAAACACCACCAATTACACCTGTTCCAATGTATAAACCACCAGCAGGAGAAGCTGCATTAAGCAGTATTGGTGATGCTGTTTCACATACTGGTGAGATATTGTTGAAGGACACAGAAGGCAAGCTGTTTATTGTAAACTGCGCAGAAATAGAATTCCCGCAACCAACCGGAGGATTCAACTCGTATGTTAGTGTATGTATACCCGCAGAGAGTGTTGAAGTATTGATTTCAGTTGCAACCAAACCATCAATAAAATATGTCCCACCCGCAGGAAAGCCATTGTTTAATGAATAATTACCACTATTGGCACAAAGATTCGGGAGTGCAGATAATGACAGTTGAACCAATGGATTCACAATCATGTTTAAAGAGGTAGTGGATGAACATCCATTTGCATCTGCAAATTCATATTGCAAGGTATGAATACCTAATCCTGCCACAGATGGATTAAAGGTGTTGCCAACTACTCCAACACCACTAATGATACCACCAAGGGGGGAAACACTCAATGCTACTGGAGCATCGTTTAAACAGAATATTGTTTGCGGAGCTGTTAACGAAACAGCAGGGGCTGCAGTAATGGTATATGTTTGACTTGCACTAGCAGAACAACCGTTGGCATCTACAGTGATATATTGCATAGTATATACCCCGACAGGTAATAAGGCAGGGTACAAAATATTATTGATTATTCCAGAGCCAATATAATTTCCTCCGCTAGGAGAACCTGCCGATATTACAGAAGGAAATTCTGACTCACAGAAATTGTCATCTATAAGATTTAGTGTTGCAGAAGTTGGCGTATTTACTTGTACAAACACAGGTGCAGATGTTTGGCTACATCCATTCGTATCAGTATAGGTTACACTATAGTTTCCGGATGATCCAACAACAATTGATTGTGAGGTAGCAGCGGTACTCCATGTATTTCCACTTGCCTCATTTGAGGCCAATGTGACACTCGAACCACTACAAAATACAAGTGATCCGAAGGCGGTAATAATAGGCTGCGCAGGAAGTGCATTAACGGTTACACTAATTGGCGATGATGTAGATGAACATCCATTGGCATCGGTATAGGTTACATCAATATTATAGTTGCCTAATGCATTGATAGCGATCAAATCTGTAGTTTCGGTGGTTGACCAAACATTGCCTCCCACATAACTCGAAGTTAAGTCAACACTATTACCCAAACAGAAAGAGGTTGGACCACTTGCCGTGATGACAGGTGGTGCAGGAAGTGCGTTGACTGTTACATTGATTGGTGATGATGTAGCTGAACATCCATTGGCATCGGTATAGGTTACATCAATACTGAAGGTCCCCAATGCATTGATAGTAATCAAATCTGTTGTTTCCGTTGTTGACCAAACATTATTGCCAACAAAGCTCGAAGTTAAATCAACACTATTACCCAAACAGAAGGTTGTTGGCCCACTTGCTGTGATGACAGGCTGTGCAGGAAGTGCATTGACTGTTACACTGATTGGTGATGATGTAGATGAACATCCATTGACATCGGTATAGGTTACATCAATACTGTAGTTACCCACTGCATTGATAGTAATCGCATCGGTATTTGCACTCGTTGACCAAACATTATTGCCAACATAGCTCGAAGTTAAATCAACACTATTACCCAAACAGAAAGTTGTTGACCCACTAGCCGTGATGACAGGCTGTGCAGGGAGTGCATTAACTGTAACAACAACTTGATCGGAAGCTGTACATCCATTAATATCGGTTACCTCCACTGAATAGGTCGTAGTTGCTGAGGCTATGATGCTTGCTGTTGATGAATTACCTAGTCCATTACTCCAAGCGAATGTGACACCCCCTGTAGCGTTTAGTGTCACCAAAGTGTTTTCACATACTGTTACATCAGAACCTGCATTAGCAGTTGCAGCTGCAGTTCCTCCCACAACTAATATTTGTTCATAAATGCACCCAAAGCTATCTTTAACATAAACAGTATTAACACCTGCACTAAGACCTGTGAATAAAGGTGTAGAATTATAAGGTAAAGCATTAATTGCATATTCAAATGGTGAAACCCCACCAGTTACAAGAGTAATTTCTATACTTGCGTCTGAGTTTCCACAATTTTCATCTGTAATCAAGGTATTAATTGAACTCGGTCCTCCATTATTAATAATAGTCACACTTGTGCTTACTGAACAGCCATTATTGTCAGTTACTGCTACGTTGTATGTGCCTGCTGCAAGTGTGCTGATGTCTTCGGTGGTGGCTCCGTTATCCCATGTAAATAAGAATGGTGGGGTTCCGCCTGTGACTGTCAAGTCAATGCTTCCATTGCTGTTACCGCACGTTGCATCAACTTGTGTAGTGCTTACACTTGGACCGCCAATATTATTGATGTTAAGGCTTGTTCCAGCAATGCAACCGTTATTATCGGTTACAAATAACTCATAGTTGCCAGCTGAGAGTCCAGTAATATCCTC
>JALRAS010000181.1:0-274 GCA_023262495.1 Bacteroidia bacterium
ATAAAGGTAAACTAAAAATTTGCATGTGGTGTACTAAAAATGTTTTTTGTTACCTTGCAAAACAATTTCAACGCAACCTACTAAAATCTTAATCACATGAAAATAATCGATATCAAAGCCATGCGTGGCCCAAATTATTGGAGCATCAGACGTCATAAATTAATTGTGATGAAAATTGATCTTGAAGAAATGGAGGAAATGCCTACCAATAAAATTGATGGTTTTGCAGAAAGATTAGAAAAAATGTTTCCTACCATGTACGAACATCAGTGTA
>JALRAS010000181.1:284-3708 GCA_023262495.1 Bacteroidia bacterium
AGGATTTTTTCATCGTGTGCAAGAAGGCACATGGATGGGTCACGTAATTGAGCATGTGGCGCTTGAGATACAAACGCTGGCAGGTATGGATACAGGTTTTGGGCGCACCAGAACAACCGGTGAACATGGGATATATAATGTGGTATTTAATTACGAAGAGGAGAAGGTAGGCATTTATGCAGCAAAAGCAGCGGTTAGAATTTGTCAAGCGATTGCCGATAATCAAAATTATGATCTGGCCGATGATATCCAAACCATGCGAGAAATAAGAGAAGATGAAAGATTAGGCCCGAGCACAGGTTCAATTGTGGATGAAGCCAAATCACGTGGTATTCCTTGGATTCGACTCAACAGACACAGTTTGGTGCAGCTAGGATATGGGGTCAATCAAAAAAGAATTCAAGCCACTGTAAGCAGCACCACTAGCAATATAGCTGTTGAGATTGCTTGCGATAAGGAAGAAACTAAAAATTTGTTGGAGGCTGCCTCTATACCTATTCCGCGCGGAACAATTATTTATGATGAAGAGGACATGGATGCAGCTATCAAACGCATTGGTTATCCCATTGTAATGAAACCTGTAAATGGTAATCACGGTCGCGGTGCTACCATCAATATTCAAAATAGAGAGCAAGCAGTTGAGGCCCTGGCAGTGGCCAAAAAAATTAGCAGAGGGGTAATTTGCGAAAAGTTTATTACCGGTTTCGATTTTCGATTGCTTGTGATCAATTACAAACTTGTTGCGGCAGCAAAAAGAACACCTGCATGTGTGGTGGGTGATGGAAAGTCAACCATCAAACAATTAATAGACATTGTAAACAGTGATCCTCGCAGGGGATATGGCCACGAAAAAGTGCTAACTGCAATTAAGTTAGATGAAATGACAATGAATATATTGAAGGATAAAAATCTAACGCTTGAGGAGGTGCTTCCCAAGGACGAAATTTTATATCTCAAAAAAACAGCAAACCTCAGCACGGGAGGTACCTCAACAGATGTGACCGATATCGTACATCCTTACAATATTTTTATGGCCGAGCGTATTGCAAAAATTATAGGATTAGATATTTGCGGTATTGATATCATGGCTCCCGATTTAAGTACACCAATCAAAGAAAATGGAGGTGCGGTGTTGGAAGTAAATGCCGCTCCCGGTTTCAGAATGCATATTGCCCCGGCCGAAGGTCTCGCCCGAAATGTGGCAGAACCTGTTATCGATATGCTTTACCCTCCGGGCAGTACTGCACGTATTCCAATCATTGCAGTTACCGGCACAAACGGCAAAACCACAACCACGCGTTTGATGGCGCACATTGTAAAAACAATGGGACATAAGGTAGGATTTACAACTACCGATGGGATATATGTGCAAAACCGCATGCTTGAGCAGGGCGATTGCACAGGTCCTGTAAGTGCAGAGTTTATCCTCAAAGATCCTACAGTTGATTTTGCGGTGCTAGAGTGCGCGCGCGGTGGCATCCTGAGGGCAGGTTTAGGATTTCATAAGTGCGATATTGCAATTGTAACCAATGTAGCTGCCGATCATCTTGGGTTGAAAGATATCAATACACTTGAGGACATGGCCCGCGTAAAAGCTGTGGTTCCCGAAAGTGTAATGCCCGGAGGATATGCTATTCTCAATGCTGATGATGACCTTGTTTACAACATGCGTAAAAGTTTAGATTGTAAGATTGCCTTGTACAGTTTAGATGAAAATAATCCACGTATTATTGAGCATTGTAATAGGGGCGGACTTGCGGCTATTGTTGAAAATGGCTATGTAACAATTTGCAAAGGAACATGGCGCATCAGGGTAGATAAGGTGGTGAATATTCCGCTTACATTTAGTGGAAAGGCCATATTCATGATACAAAACATTTTGCCGACTTTAATTGCAGGATTTATTAGAAATTTTAAAATTGAAGACCTGCGTCTCGCACTCGAAACTTTCATTCCTTCCCCAACACAAACTCCTGGCCGAATGAATTTGTTCCAATTTAAGAAATTCCAGGTGATGGTTGATTACGCGCACAATACAGCGGGCTTTCAAGCAGTAGGCAAGTTCCTCGATAAAATTGAAGCAGCGCCAAAGATTGGCATCATAGCCGGGGTGGGCGATAGGAGAGATGAGGATATTTATAATCTTGGCAAGCAAGCAGCCCATATGTTTGATAAAATCATTATCAGACAAGATAAAAATTTAAGAGGGCGCAGCGAGCAAGAAATTATTGACTTGATGACAAAAGGCATTGCAGAAATCGACATCAAAAAATTAGATAAGGTTATTCCTACTGAGCGCGAAGCCATTGATTATGTGCTGAACACAGCACCTAAAGGTGCATTCATTACAATATGCAGCGATGTGGTGCCCGATGCGCTCGATCAAATTATGCAGCACAAAGAGCGTGAAGATCAATTTGCCATTACTCCTCAAGACATACAAGATTTACACAAAGAAACTACAGGCGCATGATAAATTGATAATGATATGCCCAACATACTTAAGTCCTCATTTTAATGAGGACTATTAAACAACTAATCAATCTGTAGAAAATGATTTTTTCTTTTAATTTTGAGTGCAAATAAAAATGGCATCGCAGCACCAAATCAAAAAATAAATTAAAACTTATTTGTTTGGAACATAGGTGGTAAGCTTGCTCAAAGTTAATCAATCAAATAACAAGATATATATGGCAACTACAATTCATAAAGGAAGATCAACAAGCAGCAGTGATGTCATCTTCACATTCGATGGTAAGCAAGTATTTAAAGGGCGCTCTTCAAGCAGTAGTGACGTATTGTTTACCTTCGATGGCAAGCAAATATTTAAAGGGCGATCAACGAGTAGCAGTGATGTGTTATACACTTTTGACGGCAACTATTTTTATAAAGGTCGTTCTACAAGCAGCAGTGATGTGTTGTATACTTTTGATGGCAAACAAATCTACAAAGGTCGCTCCACAAGCAGTAGCGATGTGCTATATACATTTGATGGCAAACATTTTTACAAAGGCCGTTCCACAAGCAGCAGTGATGTGTTGCTAACCATTGACGGACATTTCTCGATGGGTATTTTTCCGGTAATTCTTTGATATTGTTGCTCCTCTTAAAAATAAGCCAACCGAACAATAAATAAAAATTGTAGTATGAAAATAAATGCAGCCCCATCGGGGCAAAATGATAATATCGAAATAAACAATCAATAAAAGCCCAGTAGGGGCAAAATGATAATAAACCGAACAATAAATAAAAATTTCAGTAGGAAAACGAATGCAGCCCAATCGGGGCAAAATGATAATAATGAAATAAACAATCAATAAAAGCCCCGTAGGGGCAAAATGATAATAAACCGAACAATAAATAAAAATTGTAGTATGAAAATAAATGCAGCCCCATCGGGGCAAAATGATAATATCGAAATAAA
>JALRAS010000182.1 GCA_023262495.1 Bacteroidia bacterium
TTCTGGTGTTCAAGATGAATATATTGAACTTCATAAAATTGTATCTTCATTTAGTATCATAGTTCCTATTGTTGGTATCTGGTTTGCCATATCAGAAAGGAAAATGAGTCCTTCTAAATACACCTTTGAAAAAGGTTTTAAAACTGGGTTTATCATCACCATAATCAATACAGTTTTAATTATTCCAATTATTTATCTTTTTTACACCTTCATCAATCCTGACTTTGCTATCAATATGATGAGCTATGCCAAGTCGCAAGCGTTGCATAGCGGGGAGGATCATTTGAAAGCTATTGAAGATGCGCGCTATTATTTCAGTATGAATTACTACATGATTCAAAAGGTTGTAGAGACTTTTATTTTTGGATTGCTGATCAGTTCGGTTATTGCATTTGTTCAAAAAAATAGAAAAAGCAGAAGGTCTTGGTCATAGTTCCACACTGAAGTTCCAATGCCGGTAAAAGCTGCTTCGTGATTTTTTTTTGCAAAAATCTTCTTCCCCTGCACCATTTTCTCATTTGATTTTTTTTTCAGGGCTAAGCTTTCCTTGGCATCTAAACTGATTCCTGTTTAATGTATCTATAAGGTAACTAACCGATTATAAATATAGTTGATGTCAAAGCTACTATAAAGCCCTTGTCTAGGAAATTTGATGTACTAACAATAATCCCGATGTAAGATTTTAAATTATTGGTATAATTTATCAATCACAAGGCTACTATTTCAATTGAGGACAAAGTTTATTGCTTATCTTAGGTCTATGACTTCGTACCCTGGATAATTTTTATCATTAAAAACAAAGACAGTCTCAGGAACTGCCGAATTGGCGTTAAATGACTTCACTTGATAGATCATGTCTGTACCGTCTTTACCCAATATTTTAATGCTTACAATTTGTTGTTTCTCTTTGTTGATGGTGAGTACAGCCGTATGGAAGTTCTTTTTCTTCACATCCTCAGGATAAAGTTTTATGATCTGATAAACTGCCCCATTTTTCTGCTTTTCTTCTTTCACGAACTCAGATTTAAAACCTTTTTCATGCATGGTAAAAATGTTGGATGGATTGATTCCTGTTTCCTTTTCCTTGGCTTCAACATTATTGATTTGTACTTCAGAGGCGTCCTTTAGAATGGTCCAACTTGTTTTGCTGTCGCTGATGATTACTTGATTGTTGACCTCCAGCTTATACTTATTTCCTTTCAATGTTAATTTACCTAATTGCGTGCTGGTAGATTTATTTTTAAGGTTTTCAACAGTGATTGAAAATTCGGCATTGATACTCGTATATGACTTTGTTTTCGAAGAAACTTCATCGAGTACTTTTTTAGCTTTGGCATCAACTTGTGCCTTTATTTGGAAGTTCAATAAAACCAAACCTATAAAAACAAGTAATTTTTTCATGTTGCAATTTTCTTTTTGACTACAATAAAAAGTAAAAGTTTAAAGTTAGTAAAAAATTTAAACCTACTAAATGCCCTTCAAAATGTGTTCCAAACTTTGTTCATCTTTTACCAAAACTTGTCTAGCTTTACTGCCCTCGAACGGACCAATGATACCTGCTGCCTCTAACTGATCGACAATTCTGCCGGCTCTGTTGTATCCCAATTTTAGTCTTCTTTGAATTAATGAAGTTGATCCTTGCTGATGTTGTACAATAATTCGGGCAGCCTCTTCAAAAAAGCTATCACGTTGAGAAAGATCGATTGATTCTTTTTCACCTGTATCATTTTCATCAACATACTCAGGCAATAAATAAGGTTGTGGATAAGCTCTTTGAGAACCAATAAACTCGGTGATTTTATCAACTTCGGGTGTATCCACAAAAGCACATTGAATTCTAATTAAATCATTTCCGGTTGATAAAAGCATATCGCCCCTACCGATCAACTGCTCGGCACCACCTGCATCAAGTATGGTTCTAGAGTCAATTTTAGAGGAAACCCTGAAGGCAATTCTTGCAGGAAAGTTGGCTTTGATTGTTCCGGTAATAATATTTACAGAAGGACGCTGTGTGGCAATAATCAAATGTATACCAATAGCACGCGCCAACTGCGCCAAACGTGCAATAGGCATTTCTACCTCTTTACCTGCTGTCATAATTAAATCGGCAAACTCATCCACTACTAAAACAATGTAAGGCATGTAATGATGGCCCTCAAGTGGATTGAGCTTACGTGAAATAAATTTGGCATTGTACTCTTTGATGTTGCGCACCATTGCATTTTTGAGCAATTCATATCGCGCATCCATTAAAATGCATAATGAGTTAAGGGTATGAATTACTTTCTTGGTGTCGGTAATAATACTCTCCTCTGCATTAGGAAGTTTTGCCAAGAAATGTCTTTCAATAGTGTTAAATAAGGTGAGCTCCACCTTTTTGGGATCAACCAATACAAATTTAATTTGCGAAGGGTGCTTTTTATATAGTAACGAAACAAGAATAGCGTTTAAACCTACTGATTTTCCCTGCCCTGTGGCACCGGCCATGAGCAAATGTGGCATTTTTGACAGGTCGGTAATAAAGGTATCGTTGGTAATTGTTTTTCCTAGTGCAATAGGAAGATCAAAGGCCGTATTTTGGAATTTCTCTGAGGCAATAATGCTTCTCATACTCACTACCTCAGGCTTTTGATTAGGCACTTCAATACCAATGGTCCCCTTACCTGGCATGGGAGCAATAATTCTTATACCGAGGGCCGATAAACTGAGTGCTATATCATCCTCGAGATTCTTAATCTTAGAAATTCTTACACCCGGAGCTGGTACAATTTCATAGAGGGTAACGGTTGGCCCAATGGTGGCTTTTATCTTCTCAATGTCGATGCTGTAATTTTTGAGGGTTTCTAGAATCCTATCTTTATTGGCTTGCAGTTCCTCATTATTTATTGTGATAGAATCGTTTCCATGCTTTTCCAGTAAATCAATTTCCGGAAAAACATAACTTGATAAATCTGCCTTTGGATCGTATTCTCCTGTTGCATGAATAAACTCATTGTTGCTTTCTTCCTCGATATCGTCAATAGGGTTTATAAACTCAGGCTCCGGTTCTACTTTATGTTCTACAATTAACTCAAGATCTCCCTCACCTTTTGCCGGAATTTTTTCTAATTTGGGATGATTGGTGATTTCAAACTCCTGTGAGATAACCGCCTCATTTTGCAAAACATCTTGCTCGTCTTCAATTTCATGGACAACACTGTTATTGATAGTTTGAGATAATTTCACTTCCTCTTCTACTTCAAACTCGTTCCAATCTCTCGACTTTCTTTTTTTCTCTATTACTGTTTGCTCAGTTGTATCTAATGATTCGGCATTAGTTGAAGTAGCTTCAGTAATTGCATTGTTGACTTCAATATTTTTACCTCTTGCAGCCCAATTAAAGCCAAGATAAACATAACCTGCAATCAACGCTGTTAACATCAAAGCAGTGCCAATCATTCCAAACAATGAAATGAGCCAAACATTTATTTGATACCCAAAATTTCCGCCAATAAAAAACCAATCAGACTGCAACACATTATCGCATATAAAACCTGCGGTTGATGAAGTTAACAATAAAAGTACGAGCGCATGTTTCATTGTTTTTCTCACAGGCAATAATCTGATTTTAAAAACAAGCCGGAATCCTATG
>JALRAS010000183.1 GCA_023262495.1 Bacteroidia bacterium
TAGTTATGCCCCCCCTTTAATTGTGAATTGTGAATTTCCCCCGCCCCCCTTTAATTGTGAATGGTGAATTCCTGCGCACTATTTTGATACGCCTACTTAATATTCATCATTTAATATTTCTTGTTTGTTATTCATCTATGTGGCCTCTGTGCTTTCCTGGCGGTGAAAAAAATCTGTGAATCTTTGGCAACATTAAGTTGAAGGTTGGAAAGTGTTGGTTTGATCTATTCTCTTTGCTTTGGCTAGACATTTATTATTAATTTATCTCTACTACCTTTGTGACTGCTTAATGGCAACAATGCCGTGTGAACAGAAATAAATATGCTGGAATAGATTTAAGCAACAATCATTGACCAAAATATATTTTAAAACAATCAACAAATGGATAACCAAATGAAAAAAATAATCGCTTTTACACTTGCTCTGCAAAGCATGATGTTACATGCTCAAGACAAAAAAAACAGTGCCACCATCTCAGTCGTAGGAGTTGCTACTACAAGGGTACAACCCGATGAAGGTGTTTTGATGCTCGATGCCTCATTTATTGGTTTGGATGTAAACCAAGCGATGGCAGGTCTCGATAAAAAAGCGAAAGAACTTTCGAGAATGATTGTTGCAGCCGGATTAGATGAAAAAGTAGTGAAAGTTAATAATTTTCAAATCAATAAACATACTGTTTACAATCGCGGCATAGTAAAGGATAGCGGATATACTGCCTCACAGAACATGCAGGTAAAATTTGTGTATAGTAAAGACAAGATGGCCAAAATTTTAACCGCTTTTTCGCAAGGTAAAACTGACTACCACATGTATTTCAATTTTATTCTTTCTGATAGCTTAAAGAAAAAAACAGAAAATCAACTCATGAAATCTGCTGTAAAAGATGCACAGCAAAAATCCAATATCCTGTCTGCCGAAGCAGGTGTTAAAATCAAGGGGATTAAAACTATTGAGTATGGATTTAACAATGGCAATCAACCTTATCCCATGATCAATACTCGAGGCGCGCTCATGGAAGATTCCTCCAACAATGGTATGCAAGGGTTTACTCCCAATGATATTGAGATGCGCGATGAAGTAATGATTATTTACGAATTTGAATAATCGATCTGATACTGCTCAATTTTTTGGCAAACTCAATTTCATTCATTGAACATGTGAAATCGCTGAAATTAATTTAAGTTTGTGGTAATTTTAATTTAATCTATGAGTAAAGCAACTGAAACACTTCAGCAAAAAATCAAGGAGGCCGCGCTGGGGGGTGGAGAAGCCCGTATTGCCTCTCAACACAAAAAAGGCAAATTAACGGCACGAGAGCGCCTTCATTTTTTAATGGATGAAGGTTCATTTCAAGAAATTGGGATGATGGTTACACACCGCTCAACTGAGTTTGGACTCGAGCGTGAGAAATATTTAGGTGATGGGGTGGTTACCGGTTTTGGTACGATCAATGGCCGTTTGGTATATGTTTTCTCTCAGGATTTCACTGTTTTTGGCGGTTCTTTGAGTGAAACGCATGCACAAAAAATTTGTCGTATTATGGATTTGGCTATGCAAAACGGAGCTCCGGTAATTGGCCTTAACGACAGTGGTGGTGCGCGTATTCAAGAAGGTGTAGTTTCTTTAGGCGGCTATGCCGATATTTTTTACAGAAATACCCGAGCATCGGGAGTTATTCCTCAACTCTCGGCAATTATGGGTCCGTGCGCAGGTGGAGCAGTATATTCACCGGCTATCACCGATTTTATTATGATGGTAGAAAACACCTCCTACATGTTTGTAACAGGCCCCAATGTGGTTAAAACAGTGACGCACGAAGAGGTGAGCAGTGAGGAATTAGGCGGTGCATCTACACATAGCAGTAAATCCGGAGTGACACATTTTTCATGTGCCAATGAGATTGAGTGCATCAACAATATCAAGGCGCTATTGAGTTACATGCCTCAAAATTGCGAGGAGGATGCGCCTGCAGTTGCCTATGAAGCCGGCAATGAAAAGCGCCCTAAATTAAACAACATTGTTCCTGAAAATGCCAATCAACCATACGATATGCGCGAGGTCATTCATGAGGTAATTGATGCTGATTCATTTTTAGAAGTGCATAAGAACTATGCCGAAAATATTGTGGTGGGCTTTGCCCGCTTGGGTGGTAAAAGCATAGGCATTATAGCCAATCAACCGGCCTTTCTTGCAGGAGTTTTAGATATCAAATCATCCAATAAGGCTGCAAGGTTTGTGCGCTTTTGCGATTCGTTTAATATTCCTTTGTTGGTATTTGAAGATGTTCCGGGCTTTTTACCGGGCACCGATCAGGAGTGGAATGGCATCATCAGCAACGGAGCCAAATTACTCTATGCCTTCTGCGAAGCCACTGTGCCGCGTATTACCGTAATTACAAGAAAAGCTTATGGTGGGGCTTATGATGTAATGAACAGCAAGCATATTGGTGCTGATATGAATTACGCTTGGCCAACTGCTGAGATTGCTGTAATGGGTGCAAAAGGGGCTGCTGAAATTATTTTTAAAACTGAAATTGCTGCTGCAAAAGATCCTGCTGCTAAACTCAAGGAGAAAGAAATGGAGTACATTGAGCATTTTGCGAATCCATATCGTGCTGCCGAGCGTGGCTATGTAGATGAGGTAATTATGCCCGAAGACACAAGAGAAAAATTAATCACAGCATTTAAAATGCTCAAAAATAAGGTGGACAATTTGCCTCGTAAAAAACACGGTAACATTCCTTTATAACTAATTATCGGACTGCCTTGGGTTCAATGAATTTACATATCGCCCGATGTTTGATTGCCGTTTGTTTGATTATGGGCTCGTTGACAGGGCAAGCCCAAAAAAACAATTTCAGCTTCGATCATTTGGGCATTCGCGATGGGTTATCACAAAGTTTTGTGAATTGCCTCGTGCAAGATAAGCAAGGGTTTATTTGGATAGGAACGCAAGATGGACTCAATCAATTTGATGGTTACCACTTTAAGGTATTTAAAAACAATCCGCGCGAAAGTAATTCCATAGCGAGTAACTACATTCACGATTTGGCTGTTGATGAACAAGGCAATTTGTGGATTGCCACCGACAACGGTCTCAACCGATACAACCCCGCAGAAGAAAAATTTACGTTATATACTGTTCCTCAAAAGGGCAATGAGCTCAAACAAAAGTTTACTGCATTATTTATAGAAGCAAACACTATTTGGGCGGGTACCGCAGGAAATGGACTCTACACCATTCATCTAAAAGATAAAAAACCTGCTCTTCAACTTGTTAACACGCAGGTAAACATGCAAAATAGCATGGTGCAGTCTATTTATCGCGATAAGCAAAAACAGTTATGGATTGCCACCAATAATTTAGGAGCAATGTGTTTAGGTGCAACAGGTAAGTACCTTAAAACATTGAGCAAAGACAACAAAAGTAGTTTTGTAAGCAACTGCGTATTTTCTGTTTTCGACTTTGATCAAAACTATTTATGGTATAACTGATATCACCTATGGCTCCTCTCCCGATACTCCGCTATACGGCCCTGGTCAGGGATCTACGTGCGGTCCGCTTTTTTGGTTACTCTGCTATTGGGTGATTGTTAATTCTATCGAC
>JALRAS010000184.1 GCA_023262495.1 Bacteroidia bacterium
ACTTTACCTTTTTTCATTGTACTTTTTTTAATTTTTAATAAATGTGGTGCAAAGATACAATTAATACGCTACGCTTTTACAAAATCAAAGAAATAAATATCTGTGAATTGCCTATATAGACAATTTCAATGATTTTTGACTAATAAACGCTAAGTTGATGCCTTATTTACTAGGGTGATTTTAACAAAAAAGCCTGATTGATGTTTCAACCAGGCTTTTTTGATTAGTTATGTGAGACTTACTTCACAGAGATATCAACATATTGAGATTTCTCGTAAGTAGCTCTGTTTTCGTTGAAGTCCTTGTTGTACTCCGGACCACCAACTAAAGCATTAACCGGCTCGAATTTAACTTTAGATGCATCGGCACCTGAAGCTTTTAACATGCTGATGATTTTCGCTTTAGCGTCATCACCACGCTTTTGAGCAAGTGTTTGGTTGTCACCAAACTTCTTTGTAGGTACCTTAGACGCACTTGCCTCAATCATTACGGTTACAGATTGACCACCTTTAACCATTGCTGTAAGTTGTTTCATAAACTGCATGAAGTCTCTGTTGCTGGCATCGATAGCAGTTTTGTTATACTTAAAGTAAGTTCTAAATTCAGCAGGGGCCTCGGGTAAAGAGTTAGGATCTTGTTTGCCTTTGTATTTCTTTCCTTTATTTTTAGGATCCTTGTAGAAGGCCTCTTCTTTTGCTTTTTCCTCGGCAGCAGCTTTTGCAGCCTCGGCATCTGCTTTTGCTTTTGCATCTGCAGCGGCTTGTGTAGCGGCTTTTTCGGCAGCTTCGCGTGCGGCTTTTTGCTCAGGCGACTCACCAATTGCCTTCATGTATATATCACGTTTCACCTCTTCAAACTTTTTAGAAGCTGTTAAGTCGAAGTCTTCTTTAAATTTCTCAACACCATCAACCTCAACTTTTACACTGTATTTTGAGCCTGGCATCATTACAAACTTAACTTTACCTGTGTTGTAGTTTCCTGTATATGTTTTAGATGAGCCTGCGCCACCCATTTGTGTAACTGTGGCAACAATTGTTGGGAATATAGTTGCTTCAGCATCAATATTGTTGATTACTCTTCCGGTGAAAACTGTCATTGGATTAAGCACCTTATCGTTGAAGGTAATCATGTAAATATCTAATCCACCCAAACCTTCTTTACGGGTTGCTGCATAATAAGCAGTTTTACCTGTGATAGAAGGATAGTAAGACGTTTCATCATCAGGAGAGTTAATAGGATAACCGAGATTGCTTACCGTGCCGAATGATTTATCGGTGGCATTATAACTAGCCATCACAATATCAAATCCACCCATTGTTTGATGACCATTAGATGCAAAATACAAGGTGGTTCCATCTTGTGACATTACCGGACTTGCCTCATCGTAAGGTGTATTTATGGTATTTCCAACGTTAATAGCCGGCCCCCATATACCATCAGCCCCTTTATCGGAACGATAAATATCAGTTCCGCCTAAGCCGCCTTTGCGATCGCTCACAAAGAAAATGGTATTTCCATCGGGCGTAAAACATGCACCTCTTTCCATAGCTTTGCTGTTGATGTTAGCACCAAGCTCAACAGGGGTATTCCACGATTCTCCCTTGGCTTCAGAAAGGTAAATATTACCATTTAGTTTAAGACTTTGCCAGCTTAAGATTTTCGTTCCATCAGCTGAAATACCAACTACAGCATCGTTTTCATCAACATTAATATTGGCACTTAATAAAACGGGCGAAGTCCATTCGCCATCCTTCTCATTGCTGATCATAGCACTTTCAAAGAATGAACCATCTAAATCTTGGTAGTTACCAAATCCATCTCTTTTGGAGTTAAATATTAATGATGATTCGTCAGGTGTTAAGAAAGGATCGTACTCAGGGTATTTACTGTTCACGTTTGGACCCAAATTATTAATGGTTACGTTCACAGGTTTTTTTATTGATGCAGCAGCGAACATACACATTTGAATGTTACGTTCAACCTCCGCGCTTAACTCAGCATTTTTGTTACCTATGAGACCTTTATATCTTGTGAATTGCTCTTCTGCTTTAGTAAAATCCATGTTTAGTTGGTAAGCACTGGCTAAATCAAAAATAGCAATCTCAGGAGCTCTTTTTTCGCTTGCCGAAAACTCTTCAAAGCTTCTAGATGTATTTGCAGCAGCATTTTCCAGGTAAGGAATAGCTCTTGATTTATCACCAGCTGTCATTAAATAACAAAAGCCGGCCTTGTAATTCACATTCGCATTATTTGCATCAGCAGAAGCTAATTCAACATAAAGCGGCAAAGCTTCAGTGTAATTTTTGTACTGAAGGTGATATTCTGCATCGCTAAACTTCTTTACAAAATCAGGACTTTGTGCAAATATCACAGAGGAACTGATTAAGAAGAAAAAGGTGAATAATTGTAGGTTTTTCATCGTTATTGTAGGTTGATATATAATTATTGTATAATTAATTAGGTAAAAGTATATTTAATCGACAAATAAACAAAACAAATCCTTTGTGACCGTAATAATATTTTGCACAAGTATATTGTTAAAAAATAACTAAATCACTCTATCTAAGTCAAAAGATTCGAGGTAATCGGCAACACGCCTTACAAAGCTGCCGCCTAGTGAGCCATCAACTACCCTATGGTCATAACTATGCGATAAAAACATCATATGCCTAATGCCAATTGTGTCGCCCTGAGGGGTTTCGATTACAACCGGTTTCTTTTTAATGGCACCAACAGCCATAATGGCTACCTGAGGTTGATTGATAATTGGGGTTCCCATCACATTACCAAAAGAACCAACATTGGTAAGGGTAAATGTTCCTCCGGCAATTTCATCGGGGCTAAGTTTTCCTGTGCGGGCACGGTTAGCTAAATCATTAACAGATTTTGTAAGTCCCAAAAGATTTTTTTGATCTGCATTTTTAATCACTGGAACGATTAAATTTCCACTTGGCAACGCAGTTGCCATTCCAATATTTATGTCCTTTCTTTTGATAATGTTATAGCCGTCTACTGCAATATTAATCATGGGAAAATCTTTGATTGCACGGGCAACCGCCTCAATAAATATTGGCGTAAAAGTAATTTTCTCATTCTCTCTTTTTTCAAAAGCATTTTTCACCTTGTCGCGCCACATCACAATATTGGTAACATCGGCCTCAACGAATGACGTCACATGTGGAGAGGTATGCTTACTCTTTACCATATGATCGGCAATGAGTCTGCGCATTCTGTCCATTTCAATAATTTCATCACCGGCTTGCAAACTTACCGCAGGTTTTGATGGAGCAGTACTTGCAGCAGGTGCAGCAACGGACTCTGTTTTGACATGTGCCTCAATATTTGGTACCGCCACAACAGGCGCAGACTTGCGAGAAGAAATATATTTTAGAACATCCTCTTTGGTAACCCTCCCCTCTTTGCCAGAACCTTTGATGCTATCGAGTTCGCTAACTGAAATATTTTCTTCCTTGGCGATGCGGAGGAGCAGGAAGTTCGCACGCACACGGTCGCGGGCGCTCTTCGAAGCAGTCTCGAAAATCTCGGCGGTGTGGGATTTGAGGTCATCGTCGCTCACGCCACGGGCTTGGTTTTCAGC
>JALRAS010000185.1 GCA_023262495.1 Bacteroidia bacterium
TTTGTTTTAAGCAATGGATCGGTTGCTGTTACCACAGCATCAGGTACCGCAGGTATGGCAGGTCCAACTGGAAATAATCGTGTATTTATTGGTCAGGTTACAACAACGGGTACAGTGCATTATGAAGTCAATCTTCAGATTACTAATGATGCGGGTACAATTGTAAGAAACTATGTAGCACTGAATCCAACAGGCGGTGAGCAATCTATTCCATCACTCAAAGGTGATTTAGGAGTAACTTTAGGTGGCGAGCCAACATCTAATGGCAATATCACTTTCGGTGCGGTTACCTCAAGCTCGATTCAAGTTAATTTAAGTGGCGGAAATGGTTCCAAAAGATTACTTATCATAAGAGCAGGTGGCGCAGTATCCGTAAATCCAACAGATGCCATTACATACACTGCTAATGCTGCAATATCATTGGGTGATGATTTGGGCGGTGGAAATTGGGTTGTATACAACAATAATGGAACAGGAAATGTGGTTACAGTTACAGGTTTAACACCAAATACTAACTATTTTTTCCGTGCGGTTGAATACAATGGTAGTGCCGGAGGAGAGAACTATTTAACATCCGCAACTGCAACTGCCAACCAAATAACCTCAAATACAGGAACCCTTTATAATTGGAATCAGGCAGGCCCTGGAACCTTTAATTACAATACAGCTTCAAACTGGACCCCTGCAAGAACAAATCCTGCTCCTGACGATCGTTTGGTGATTGGTGCATTGGCATCAAGTACAGCTAATATTGATCAAGTTCCTGTGCAAACTATTGGAACGCTTCAGATTCAAAATAATTCTAACGTATCTATATTTATTGATGGTGCAAGTGCTTTAACTATTGCCGGAAACACGCTAACAGCAGATGATTTTTTTGTTGAAGCGGGTTCTACACTAACCATTAATGGTGGTGTTGGTTCAAGTATTAGATTATTTGGCACGAGCGCTACAGGAAATATATTCGGAAACATCAATTCAAATACCGGAACAAGTATAACAAGCGTTCTAACTGGCGGGCTAAGATTTAAATCAGGTTCTGTTTATACAGCCGGTACAGGTTTTTTAGGTACTCCATTCGGAGGCGTAACCGCTGTTAGCAACTCTGTTGTATTTGAGACAGGTTCTTCATATGTTCATAATGGTGGTCAAAATCCTTTTCAAAAGTTTCAACCATCTAGTGTGGTAGTTTTTAATACGGGAACAAGCCAAACATTTAATACCGCAACAGGTTTTGACATTGATGGAAGAACATATAGAAATCTAACAGTTGGGGCAGTAGTTAATTTACCTTTAACTGCCTCTCTTTCGCTTACTTCGCTTACCCTTAGTACAGCAGGTCAATTAACTATTGCAGGTACAGGATCTTCATCAATAAACTTCGTCAACGGAGGCATTACCCTGAACTCCAATAATCCCTTATCATTAACTGCTGGTAGCGGTAATATCAACTTTACTTCAAACAATACAGTTTCAGGAAGTGGAAATGGTAATATTTCTTTGTTGGGTACTGTTGTGGTTAATAGTGGTAGTCAAATCTCAACCACTAAGAGCATTAATTTTGGAAACCTTAATCTTGTTGGTTCCGGAAATTATAGATTTAATGCATCGGGCCTAACAGCTAGTTTTACAGGAACAATAAGTGGTTCAGGTTCTTTCCTTCCATTTGGTACTGATGCCAACTTTTCTTTTACAGGAACAGGCACCGTGGGTACATTGAAAGCCAGTGCTGCGATAAACAATCTTACCATCAATACTCCTGCCACAACATCAACTTTATTATCTACTTTAAGGGTATTGGGTACTGTAACAATTACTGATGGAACTTTGAACAGTAATGGATTTTTAGTACTTGCCTCTACAGCAAATAGACAAGGTATTATCAGTGGATCGGGAACTGCAAACGTAACAGGCAACGTGATTGTTGAAAGATTTCTTTCAGCTTCTATTTCAAGAACAAGATATATTTCTTGTCCTGTTAACGGTTTAACAACCACTTCTGCATGGGGAGATGACTATATTGTTCAGGGATTATTCCCATACACCTACGCTACAAATGTTGCCCTTCCTACTGTTCCTAATGCACCAACTATTTGGACATACGATGAGTCAAATGTGCTTCCACTAACTCCTTGGGAGAGTGCCGTTGGTCAACCAATTACAAACTCTTTGGTTGGTTACGCTGCCTCATTGCATAATACTGGTGCAAGAACATTAGATGTTACGGGCCCTGCTAATAACGGTGCATTGTCTATATCATTACCTGCCACAACCGGTGGATGGCATTTATTAGGTAATCCTTATCCGTCACCTATTCGTTTCTCTTTATTGAGAAACTTAGCAGGACAAATTGGACTACAAAATGGTTATTATGGTTGGTCGGCAGCAAATGATGGCTTTGGATATTATAATGGTGCTACCCCAGCATTGAGCACATTTGGTATGACCGATACTATTTTCTCATCACAGTCAGTTGCTATTACTTTGAATAGTCCTGCAGGTGGTACGCTAATAACTAATAATTCAATCAGATGGGGTTCTAATGCACCAACTTTCAATAGAGAAGCTGAGGTTAAAAATATCCTCAAGCTAAACATTGAAAATCAAGATGGTGCCGATCAGCTTGCCATCGGAACTGTAGAAGGTGCAACAGAAGGTTATAATCCTGAAATTGATATGGCAAAAATGATGAATGCTCCAACCGAAAATCTTCCTGAATTGGGAATGATGGTTGATAACCGAGTGCTTGCGATTAAGGCCTATGAGAACTTGATTCCTTCAAGAAGTATTCCATTGCAATTAATTGCTAAAACCGATGGCGTATATACTTTCAAAGTTGCTGAATTTGGGAATACTCAAAATGATTTGAACGCCTATTTGGTTGACGTTGTTGCCAATAAAAAGATCAAGTTGAAAGCGAATACCAAATACACTGTGGCGCTTGCTGCTGATGTATATCAAAGCAGATTTTACTTGAATTATGAAAACAGCAAAGAGGTATTAGGTTTGGAAGATGCCTCAGCACAGGTACAGGTACTTGATTGTTTTAACACCAACGAAATTTTAAGCATCAGCAATAGTGGCGATACACAAAATGCAGGTTTGATGTTGTTCGATTTGTCTGGTAAAGTTGTGCTTGAAAATGCAATTACCGTATTGAATGGGTTAACAACTGTTCAATTGCCAACACTTGCACAAGGGATGTATACTGTTAAAATCCAGTCTAATAATTCATTATTAACCAAGAAAATAATCATTAAATAATATGAAACTTTCAAATTTCAAATACGCAACATTGTTGCTGATTGTTTTAGGAATCGTTGTATTTTTTCCAGCGATGGCTCAACCGCCAATTGGTCCTCCTCCAAATGCAACCCCTGTTGATGGTGGGTTAAGTGCGCTGTTGGTGGCCTGTGCCGGATATGGTGCCAAAAAAATCAACGACAGAAGAAAGGCAGCTAAAAAGTAATTAGCAATATCCTTCAAAGCAAAGGCTCACTGTTATACAGTGGGCCTTTTTTTTGTGTCTGTATCAGTATAATACCATAGTCCTAATTTTCTACTGCGGAATTTGGGTTAAAAATTTACACCGGT
>JALRAS010000186.1 GCA_023262495.1 Bacteroidia bacterium
CGATGCCGCTGCTGCTACTGTTGATGTGTGGTTAAATAACACCTTACTAATCGACAACTTCCAGTTCAGAAAAGCTTCTGCTTTTATTGATGCGCCTGCCGGTGTTGCTTTTGATGTGACCATTCAACCTGCAAACAGTACTGATACTACAAACGGTTTGGCTAGATTTACCTATACTTTAGCGGCTACAACCAAATATGTAATTGTAGCTAACGGAACTGTGAGTGCAACAGGATACAACCCTGCTCAACCTTTTAACCTAGATGTGTTTGCTGCAGGGCAAGAAGCTTCAGGAAATCCTGCTAACACCAATATTTTGGTGTATCATGGTGCTACCGATGCTCCTACTGTGGATATTGTAGCAGGTGCTGCAACTTTGGTTGACAATATTTCTTATGCTCAATTCAGCACTGCTTATTTGCAATTGCCTACTGCTGATTACGTTATTTCGGTGACTGATGCCACTGGCGCTAATACTGTAGCTTCTTATGGTGCTCCGTTGGCTACTTTAAACCTTCAAGGTGCTTCGGCTGTGGCGCTTGCTTCAGGGTTCTTAAATCCTGCAAACAACAGCAATGGTCCTAACTTCGGTATTTGGGTTGCACTGCCTTCCGGTGGTGACTTGGTGCCACTTCCTCTGGTAAACCCTCCAAGCAATCAAACAGCGCGTGTTCAAATTATTCACAACTGTGCCGATAAAGCCGCTAGAAAGGTGGACGTATATTTGAATGATTCCTTACTACTCGATGATTTTACCTTCAGAACCTGCACTCCGTTTATTGATGCACCTGCCGTTGATACAATTGTTGTTAAAATTTCTCCAAGCAATAGTACAGGACCTTCTAACCCCTTGGCTACCTTCAGCTACAATTTAACTGCAAACGAAACCTATGTGATTGTTGCCAACGGAACTGTTAGCAGCAGTGGATATACTCCATCACAACCATTTAACCTTGATGTTTTTGCAGGAGCACAAGAAGCCAGTGGTAATCCTGCTAATACCAACGTACTTGTTTATCACGGAGTAACAGATGCTCCACAAGTAAACATTGAAGCAGGAGGAAATAATTTAGTTGACAGTTTAGCATATGCTCAATTTAGCGATGATTACCTCGAATTGCCAACTTCCAATTATACCATTGCCGTGAAAACAACTGCGGGCGATACAGTAGCCGTATATGGTGTGCCTCTATCAACACTCAACTTACAGGGAGCTTCATTAGTTACGCTTGCTTCAGGATACCTTAATCGTTCTGCCAACAGAAACGGATCTATATTTGGCTTATGGGTTGCTTTGCCTTCAGGAGGTAATTTAATTCCACTTCCTCGTATTGTTAATGACTCTGCCAGAATACAGGTTATTCACAATTCGGCCGATGTAGCTGCAAAATTTGTTGATGTGTGGTTAAACGACACTAAAGTTCTAAATAACTTCGAATTCAGAACAGCCACACCATTTATTTCTCTGCCGGCAGGAGTTGACTTTGACATTACCATCATGGACTCATTAAGCACAGATACTGTTGCAGAAAAAGCAAGGTTCTTTTACAAACTTGGTGAACAAAAATATATCCTCGTAGCCGAAGGTAATATCAGCACCACCGGATACGACCCAATTGTACCATTTGATATTGCTGTTTATGATCAAGCCAAGGAAGAATCGGGCAATCCAGCAAAAACTAGTGTTTTGGTATATCACGGTTCAACAGACGCACCTGTGGTAGATGTTGTTGCAGCAGGCAGCACCTTGGTTGACAACTTGCAGTTTTCTCAATTTAGCAATGGTTATCTTGAGTTAAATACCGCCAACTACACCTTAAATATCAAAGAAGGTTTTGGAGCAACTATACTTGCCTCTTACACTGCTCCACTTGCAACGCTTGGATTACAAGGTGATGCATTGGTTGCCTTAGCTTCAGGATTCTTGAATCCCGGATCTAATAGTAACGGACAAAGTTTTGGCATTTGGGTGAGTTTGCCTACTGGTGGAGCATTAATTCCACTTCCTGATGTTACAGGATTAAGTGCCAACGCAAACAACAACATCGTTGTATTCCCAAATCCTGCTCATGATAAAATAAATTTTACAATTTCATCTTTATCAGAGCAAACAGTACTAAATATTTACAGCACGACCGGTCAATTAGTGCTTTCGCGCAATATACCTGCCGGTTTTGAAGGCAACTACATGATTGACACAGAGTCTATCAGCAGTGGCTTGTACAATATCGAGTTAACTAATAATAGCTCACGTTATATTGGTAAAGTTTCGATCATCAAATAATTGATTTTAATCACAAAAAAAGCCCGATGAATTGTTCATCGGGCTTTTTTGTTTCCAAGACTTTGTAAGTTATACCAATTGCATTTTTTTTAGTCCAACTAAAAAACAAATATGCAATGTTTAATGCCGCTAATACTTGAAAATAGTACAACGAGGCAATGCCGAAATTAGATTATCTTGAAAGTTTTATCGACATGCCCCCTAAAATGTTAATTTGAGTTAACACATATTCAACAGCATTTTTCTATTATATGATTATCAGTTACTTACAACACTAACCCTGTTTTTTGTTTAATCTTTCCACTCAAATATTAAACATAATTAAAGTCTAGCGGTTGTATGATTATTAATAAACACTTAAACTTTTAACTATGATCAAAAAATCACTATCAATGATTGCGCTTGGAACCATCATTAGCGCAGCCACAATGGCTCAAACAGCCAAGGTTCAAGTTATTCACAACTGTGCCGATGCAGCCGCCTCTCAGGTGGATGTATACGTTAACGGGGCACTTACTTTGGATGACTTTGCCTTCAGAACATCAACTCCTTTTTTGGATTTGCCTTCAGGGGTAAACATTAACGTAGGTATTGCTCCCAGCAATAGTGCTTCTGTGAATGACACCATTACTTCCTTTAACTACAACTTGATGAGCGGTAGTAATTATGTGCTAGTAGCATCTGGAATTGTAAGTCCAAGCGGATACAATCCTGCTCCTGCTTTTAACCTAGAAGTTTTTGCTTTAGGTAGACTTACTGCTACTAACCCAGCCAATACAGATGTGTTGATCATGCATGGTGCTACCGATGCGCCTACCGTGGATGTAAAAGTACCACTTGGTCCTACCTTAGTTAACGATTTATCATATCCTTCTTATACTGCCAATTACCTTGAGTTGCCTACAGCTAACTACAACGTACAAGTTAGAAATGCTGCAGGTACCGATGTGGTGGCTGAGTACCAAGCACCGCTTGCTGCGCTCAATTTACAAGGTCAGGCTTTGGTTGTGGTTGCTTCCGGATTCTTAAATCCTGCAAACAACAGCAATGGTCCTGCTTTTGGTTTGTGGGCGGCACCTGCTGCCGGTGGTCCACTAGTACAGTTACCTTCGGCTCCTGTATCTTCTACTAGATTGCAAGTTATTCACAACTGTGCCGATGCCGCTGCTGCTACTGTTGATGTGTGGTTAAATAACACCTTACTAATCGACAACTTCCAGTTCAGAAAAGCTT
>JALRAS010000187.1 GCA_023262495.1 Bacteroidia bacterium
AAACAAGCGTAATAGGCATAGTTAATTTCTTTTTTGATCAGCGTGGCCATATAATTGGCATAAGGATTTTCCTGTTTTGCTTTTTCAAGCCATTTGAGTTTGGTTTTCTTTGCTGCAAATAATTCTTCTTCAAAAGCATCAATTGTTTTATCGGCCGATTTTTTGATGAGCGAGTCATAATCCTCCGGAAAGGCCTGTCGGAACTGATTGTAGAAAGATTGTTGAATGGCATTTTTACCACCGCCAACGCCTTCGGGCTTGTCCTTCTTGATATAAAAATTAACCTCATTGAGTCTGCTTAGTTCATCTTGACCTTTTCTTACTGCAACTTCTTCGGGCTTTTCTTCAATCACCAGTAAATAATAAACAGCTGAGTCAGCCATTACCTCAATGCATTGTGGCAGCATCGTTTCAATGTCGAGCATAAAGGCAGTTCCATTCAATGTTGTTGGCTGCATTAAAACAAGACCATCGGTATAGTATGGAAAACAGCGCATGCTCACATTTTTAATGTTACCATCGGTATTTCCGCTAACCCTTATTTTTGTTTGTCCATGCAGCTTGATGCTGAAAAGAAGGAAGATAACGATTACAATTTTATTCATCATGAGGATTATTTTCTGCAAATCTAATAAAACAAGATGCTGATTATACGAATGAGGATGTAAAAATAGGCCGTAATTTAAGAGCCAATGAAAATGATTATTTTTAATTTAGCCACGTTTATTATTTTAATATGAAAGGAATTATTCTTGCCGGAGGTTCAGGCACACGTTTACACCCACTCACCCTAGCAGTGAGTAAGCAGTTGATGCCCGTGTACGACAAACCTATGATTTATTATCCGCTATCGGTGTTAATGATGGCAGGTATCAATGAAATACTAATTATTTCAACACCTCATGATTTACCGCACTTTCAACGCTTGCTGGGTGACGGAAAAAATTTAGGTTGCGGCTTCAGCTATGCCGAGCAGGCTGTACCCAATGGTTTGGCACAAGCTTTTGTGATTGGTGCCAATTTTATAGGTAATGATAAGGTTGCCTTAATATTAGGTGATAATATTTTTTATGGTTCGGGATTGGGTAATTTAATGCAACAATATAAAGATCCATCGGGCGGTGTCGTATTTGCCTACCACGTTTCAGATCCCGAACGATATGGTGTGGTTGAGTTTGATGATAAAATGCAAGCCGTAAGCATCGAAGAAAAGCCCACAAAGCCAAAATCTAATTACGCTGTTCCGGGATTGTATTTTTACGACAATGATGTGGTAAAAATTGCTGCTGCACTTAAGCCAAGTGCCCGAGGTGAATATGAAATTACCGATGTGAATAAACATTATTTGCAAGCCGGTAAACTTAAAGTGGGGATACTTGACAGAGGCACCGCTTGGCTCGATACAGGCACCTTTGCTTCGCTTATGCAGGCCGGACAGTTTGTTCAAGTCATTGAAGAACGACAAGGGTTAAAAATTGGTTGTATCGAAGAAGTGGCCTATCGCATGGGCTTCATAGATAAAATTAAATTACATCAATTGGCACAACCACTCCTAAAGAGCGGGTACGGAACTTACCTCATGAATTTGGGTTAATCAGGACAAGCCAGCCAAATAACAAAAATCGATGATTGAGATATTATTATCAAACTTTACTTGGCTCACCAAAATATAATCATTTAGCGCACGTTGCTACTGCCCAACGCTTATCCAAAGCGCTGCAGCAGCAACCGGGCTATCACTCATATCTTTTTTGCCATGCTTGTGCACCTGCAAAAAAGGATATCCGCTCTATCCCTCGTGCATTTATATCTTTACTTATTATGCCAATTGCATTTATTTTTTTAGTCCAACTAATAAATAAATATGCAATGGTTAATAACAATATTACTTGAAAATAGCACAATGAGACCATACCGAAATTGGACTAAAATGAAAGTGTAACCGGTATTCTTGACCTAATTAATAAATCAGATTGGTACTATTTACCTCCTGTTACAACAATTTTGAAGTTCCGCAAATCCTTCCCATCAACAATCGTGAGGTTGTATGCTCCTGCAGCAATTTCTCCAAAATTTAAGAATCCATTTAAACGATTGCCAACAGCAGGAATACCTTTTTCTAATATCACATTGCCTACAATGTCGGTAAGTCGGACAGATACCGTTTCATACTTCAAATTATCGGCAATAATGTTTACACCATTCAAGTTTGTGGGATTGGGGTATACTGCCCATTCGGTGCGACTGCCCGGCTTCACAAAATTCACAACTCTGATGTCGCTGTAATCAAATCTGCCATCAAAATCTGTTTGCTTCAAACGGTAATACGATACTCCTTCAAGCGGTTCCTCATCCAATGTTTTGTAGTACAAGCTAGTGTTACTGTTACCCGCACCATCAACCGTGGCTATAGGTACAAAGTTCACTCCGTCTTTGGCTCTTTCAATGGTAAAGTAATCGTTATTTGTTTCGCTCATTGTTGTCCACGTAAGCTCCACATCATCGACAACCGGACGGGCATTGAAATCGAGCAAGCTAATTGGCAAAGGTGTTCCGTTTCCAATACTTGTAAAGTCACTGAATGAGTATAGGCCATCCCAAGTTATTGTGTTTGTACCCGGATTCACTGTTCCGCTACCCATTTCAAAGTTTGCACCCGAACCCACTGCTGCAATCCAACCCGCATTGTTGTACTTATACGGCTTCAAGTTGGCTTCTATACCCACCACATCCGCGTCATTGTATTCATAATTAATCCCATAAAATACATTTGATGACGGGAAACCCGAAGGTTCAACACCCCAATAGCGATTGAGGTAGGTGGTGCTTGTTCCAATATTTGGATGCGTGCCATTTACCACATGCACAGCAATATTACTATTGTTGTTTAAAGTATTGAATGCATAAAGGTTTACCGAAACAGGTGAGTAACTTGTGCCTGCTCCCATCGGGAAAGTATAATTAGTGCCCGGATTAGTTGTGTACCTCACAAATTTTGATGCTATATTGCCCGAGTTAATGTATGCATTGCTGCCTCCTCCCGTAAGAATACCATTAAACCCTGGAACACCTAAGGTAAGTGTGCGGCTGTTCAAATTAACTTTCCCATTCAACAAACTAAGCTGGTTATTGATTTGAACATTGGATCCTGTAAGCGTAACGCCTACAGCATTATTCACCGCCATATGATAAAAGGAATTGATGGTAAGATTGGTTCCTCCAATATTTTCATTTGCAGTACCATTGAATAATACCGTTCGGCCATTAGGGGTGTAATTCACACCTGTTCCGTTGTTAATCCAATTACCATTGAGTTGTAT
>JALRAS010000188.1 GCA_023262495.1 Bacteroidia bacterium
ACCGCTTTGTAGCAATTATTGCTAATTGATATTACCTTCGCGGCACTTTTAAAGTGAGTAATCAAAACAATAAAAGTAATTTTTCAACGTTATTGATGTAGTGATTAGATATTTACGTTACCCCATTTATGTGTATTTGGTTTTATCAGCCATGCTGTTGCAAACTTCTTGCAGCATTATTGATAAAGCTGAGCCCATTCCTGCTTACCTTAGGATTACCAATATTGAGCTAACCACTCCTTCCGATAATTCGCAAGGTTCATCGTCTTCAAATGTAACGGATGCCTGGGTGTATTTCAATGACAATTTACAAGGTGTGTACCCCATGCCCACTCGCTTTCCGGTGTTGTTATCAGGAAAAAATTCGATACGCATAAGGGCCGGGATAGTGCAAAATGGGATTGATGCTACCCGCATTGATTATCCGTTCTACAACGATTGGGACTCCACCTTGGAGCTTACCGAAAAAGAGATATTGAGTTTAAAACCACGCATCAACGGGTACAAAAGTGGCACTGTATTTCACTGCAACGAAGGGTTTGAAGGTATTGGAATTGATTTTGAAAAAACTGTGAGCAGTGTGAATGATATTGTTAAAACAAGCAATTCAAACATTGTTTTTGAAGGAAACAACTGCGGTAAATTTGAAATCCTGAGCGGCACTATTGACGTAACCATAGCTAGTAATAAATACTACACGCTACCCAAACAAGGTGCCAGTGTTTTTCTTGAAATGAACTACAACATCAATCAAGTTATGGAGGTGGGCGTTATTGCTTTAAATGGTGCACAAGTATCGCAGCGCTCGGTAATAGGACTTCGTGCCACAACCACTTCATCGGGCACTACAGCATGGAAGAAAGTTTATATTGATTTAACCGAAGCTGTATCGAGTGAAACAACCGCTTCCGGCTATAAGGTATACTTCTATGCCAAGCAAGATGCCAATGTGAGCAACCCGCTTTTTTATATTGACAACGTAAAACTGATCAGCTTTTGATGAAATCGAAGAAGGTGTTATATATTTGGTTGTCGATACTCTGCGATTTATTATCGGCAGCTGTTGCCTGGACCTTCTTTTATTCTTTCCGTAAATCAGAAATTGAATCTACAAAATTCGGGGTTATCATTCCGGTAGAGTACAACGATAATTTTTATACTGCCTTGGTTTTAATTCCGCTCTTTTGGTTGGGGCTGTACACCATTATCGGCACCTATAAAAATATTTTCAGAAAGTCGCGATTGCGAGAATTGGGAGAAACCATTTTGATTACCCTCATTGGTGTGATTGTATTGTTTTTTGCCCTGTTACTTGATGATGAAATATATTCTTACAAGGCCTATTACCGGATGTTTTTTGCGCTGTTTCTGTTTCACTTTGTATTTACATTTTTCTTTCGATTAATTATTGTTACCATTATTGTAAAGAATGTACACAAGAAAATTATTTCCTTTCCTACCATCATCATAGGCAGTAATTCCAATGCACTTAAGCTGTACAATGAAATTGAAGCGCAGGATAAATCCTCGGGAAATAAGTTCATCGGATTTGTGCATATCGAAAATAAAAATGGCAGCACCCATTTAATTGAAAAGCATTTGTTGCATTTGGGCGAGCTATCAGATTTGCGCGATGCAGTAGTGAAGCATCAAATTGAGGAAGTGATTATTGCTATTGAATCTTCAGAACATGAGTTTTTAAAAGGCATTATCAATCATTTAGAAGATTTAAATGTCATCATTAAAATCATACCCGACATGTATGATATATTGAGTGGCTCCGTAAAAATGACCTCTATTTTTGGGGCACCGCTGATAGAAATTTCTCATAATATTATGCCTACGTGGCAGCGTGTGCTTAAGCGATTGATTGACATTGTTATTTCTTTGATTGCCTTGGTTGTTTTTTCACCGGTGTTTATCATCACTGCTTTGATTGTAAAATTTACATCAAAGGGTCCGGCTATTTATTCTCATGAAAGAATTGGCCTACACGGAAAACCCTTTATGATTCACAAGTTTAGATCGATGTACATAGATGCCGAAAAAAATGGACCGATGCTAAGCAGCAAAACCGACAGCCGCATTACCAAGTTTGGTCGATTTATGCGCAAGGTGAGATTAGATGAAATACCACAGTTTTATAATGTGTTGATTGGAGAAATGAGCTTAGTTGGCCCCCGCCCCGAAAGACAACATTTTATTGACCTCATCACGCAAACAGCTCCTCATTACCGACATCTTAACAAGGTAAAACCGGGTATCACGAGTTGGGGACAAGTAAAATATGGCTATGCCGAGAATGTAGAGGAAATGATTGAAAGACTGCGCTATGATATTTTATATATTGAAAATATGAGCTTAGCTGTTGATTTTAAAATTTTGATCTACACAGTGCTTATTGTGGTGCAAGGCAGGGGCAAGTAGTCAAGTTTTGACTTTTATACTCCATTCAAATTCAAACTCGGCAACTTTAGATCCATCTTTCATGATGCCGGTGCTGATTAATGAAAATTTGATGCCCCCTCCGCTCTGTTGCGCCTCACTTATCGCATTTATAATGACATCTTTGGCATCGCAAGTAAATATAATGGTATGGTCTGCTTTCTTAAAAAAATGCGCTTTCATACCGGTAACAAGCATCGATATTTTTTTACCTGTTTCGATGGTTTCGGCCATTACAGGGAGACCTGTGCTGAGCTCAGCTGCCATGCACTGCGCTGCAAAATATACTGATTTGAATGGATTTTGAGTACTGCGCGAAAAAGGTAAATATACCTCACAATAACCTCTGCTAAATTGCTGTACACGAATACCACTAAACCATATCAATGGTATCTTAAAAAACATGAGCGCCCTAAACCTGAAGCTGCTGATGGCACTGCTCAAAAAATGTTGTGCCTCTTTTGATGTGAATTTGTTTTCTTGCTGCATCAGTCGTCAAGTCCTTCGTGAAAATCAAATCGATAAATGGGATCGAGAAAAGTTTTGGAATCAACCGTAATCAAATCTTTCAACAAGCCATTTTTTAAACTATACACACTGCCATGTAAAGCAGGCCCCTCACCCATCGACCATGCCTTTTGAATGATTGATGTTTTTGCCAAATTATAAACCCCCTCAATGATGTTTAGCTCTACCAAGCGGTCTAGACGATTTTCTTCGTTTTCTATAGCATCTAATTCGGCAGCGTGAAAGCGATACACATCTTTGATGTGACGTAACCACTTATTTAACATGCCATAGTGACTACCCGATAGTGAAGCAATTACACCACCGCAACCATAATGCCCCGAGACAAT
>JALRAS010000189.1 GCA_023262495.1 Bacteroidia bacterium
GAGATTCAAAAGCGGGTGCAAATATAGTAGCAGTTTTTGTAGTGACAAAACTCAAGGTGCATTTTTCTTTAAATATTTCTTAGAAACTGACTATAACTCTGATAATCAACAGCATAAACATCATAATAGTTATTCAAACAAATTGTGAATAAATATTTGGCATGACATAACTGATCAAACAAGCCACATTTGTGTGCTATTGCTCATCGGTATCTTTTATTAGCCGTTTAAATCCATTGTTTTTTGCTGAGTTGATAAAATCCGGCAATAGCTTTCCCTCTTGCTCAAAAATTTGATTAAGTTGTTTGTATTGTGCATCGTATCGATTGTAATGCATAAAAAAAGCATTCTTGCTTACAACAATCCGCTTAGCCATCTTTAGTTTTAACTTATTCGACAGCGGCAGTAAGTGCAATGCCGTGATTATTTTATTGAGCTCATCAGCTTTCAATCGATTTTTTTGTGCCACCGTTAATTTGTCATCTAAAGCATTATAAAACTGCGCTAATACTTGCTTATGCTTGAGCACAAAAGCTTTAATTGTATCCTCCTCTTCAAGGTGTTTTAAATAGCTTATCAAGGTATCGTTTTGCACCCCATACTTCTGTTCAAGAAAACTGACAGCTCCTTTACGGCCGACAAAACTTGCAAAATTCTCATTAAAATCAACACTGCTTGGCAGGTAAAGCGTTGCATGTGTCAACTCATGTATGATAAGCTCTGCTAATTCACCTTCACTGTCATCGAGCATAGATGATAAAATTGGATCCGACAAAATACCTAAAGTACTCCATGCCGACACTCTGCCCAAATCAACATCAAAAGATTCAACCCTTAATTCATTGGCCTCTTTCAAGCCCAAATTATAATCAAAAAATCCCTTATAGGAAACTTCTCCAAGCATGGGAAAGGTCCATGTTTTCTCCTTCAAGGAGAAGGGCTCACAAGCTGTAAGCAGCCAAATAACAGGTTGCTTTCCATGATCCAAATAGGTGCTGTAGTTATTTGTTTTTTTTAATCCCAAGCGTGTTTCAGCATAATATTTAACTTCTTGAATTAGTCTTATTTTATTTTTTTGGCGTTCGCTTAATGCTGATGATTGAAGTAAGGGTGTCACATCACGGGTTTGGGCTATCACAGTCAATTGTCCTTTCGCTTGCCGCAACAAATAAATCCATAGTCCCGGATTTATGAATACATTGAAGACAAGTATCAATAAAGAGGTTTGCCAAAGGATGGCAACAGCGTTTAAAATTTTTTTTTGCACCTATTAAAATTAATCCCACAAATATGTGTCAAACTTTGCGATTTACATATTAAGCAATTTAATTTGCATGAAAATAATTACTGCTATGTTTTTCTGGCTGTCAAAATTACTAAGTTTCCTGATTACCCCGCTGACATGGATTTTGATATGCTTACTGCTTGCTTTGTTTCTTAAAAATGTCAAGCTCAAAAAACGTTTTCTCATTGCAGGGGTGTTTCTTTTCTTGTTTTTCACCAACTCCTACATTACCAATGCTGTGCTTCATGCCTGGGAAGTGCCTGCTACCTCAATCAAGCAATTAAATAAAAACTACGAAGCTGCCATCGTACTTGGCGGAATTTCGTTTTGGGATCATGAACTCAACAGAATACAATTCAGTAGAAGCAGCGATAGGGTTTTTCAATCTTTAGAGCTTTATCATCTTGGGTATGTAAAAAAATTAATTATTGTTGGTGGCTCCGGCAGTGTGGTGTATCCTTTGGATAAGGAGAGTGTGCAAATCAAAACTTACCTTATGAACATTGGATATAAAGATGAAGATATCATTATTGAAGAGCGCTCGAGAAATACCTTTGAGAATGCTAAATACACAAAAGAGATATTAGATTCATTGAAAATGAAAGGCCCCTTTTTGATGGTTACCTCAGGATTTCATATGAAGAGAGCACAAGCTTGTTATGAAAAATTTGGTATTCATTCAACAGCATACAGCACCGATCGCTACAGCGGAGAAATGATTTTTGAATTCTATAAACTTTTTATTCCAAATACGTCATGCATACAAGCTTGGGATGTGCTACTGCATGAGTTTTTTGGATATGTAGTCTACTATTTTTCGGGTTTTATGTAGGTATCGCGCAACCTTAATGCCAGGTCTGGATAATCGGTGATGATGCCCTCAACATTAAAATTGAGCATATTGATAATATCTTGCCGATTATTTACTGTAAAAGCATATACAGCTATGTTTTGTTGATGTATGGATGCAACTATTTTCTCAGATAAAAATTGATATTGACATGAAAAAATATCAGGTTTAAATCCTAACTCCTTTATATGCTCATATGGATCTTTGTCATCTTCTATTAAAAGAGCAAGCGGTAAATTACTGTTTATTTTTCTGATTGTGCTGAGCATTTCTTTATCAAATGATTGAACAACAGTATGTCCCTCAATTTGACACTGAATAATTATATCCAAAACCAAGTTAGCGTAGGTATGATAATCGGGCTGAGAAATGCCTTGCTGCCGTGGCTCACTCTTAATTTCGATGTTGTACAAGAACTTTGATTGAGGCTCCGCTCGATTACTTTTTGTTGCCGCTATCACTTCTGAAAGTAAAGGTTTATAAGCGGGGTAACTCATACTTTTAGGATAGGCAGGATGCTTCAACGTGCCGCAATCAAAAGTTTTGATGATTTCATAGTCCATTTGATAAAGTATAAAATCATGGTGATTATTGGCACTAAAAGCAACAAATTCGGGCTTAAGACACTTCTTGTGATGCATAAATGGCTCATGTGACACAACCACCTTGTGATCCTTTGAAATTACTACATCCATTTCAATGGCATCAACACCTAATTCCAAGGCAAATAAAAAGCCGTTTATGGTGTTTTCAGGATGATATCCTCGGCAACCTCTGTGACCATGAATTTGTGTTTTTTTTAAGTGTCGCACATTTCATTTATATTTGGGCCTAAATTTAAAAATAATTCTGTGGCGGTTGTTAAACCTTTTAGGGCAATTTTACCATCAAAAGATAAGGTGCACCTTGTTGCCAGTAGGAGTATCGACTCTTACAGCTCCTTTGAAATAAGAAACAAAATACAAACCAATCCTTTTACTTTTCTAAGAATCATCAAACCTGATTACAATGAAAATAAGAAAAGTAATCCCAAATCCCCCGAATTATTAAGAAAGATAAAGCAAAAATTTGCCGAATTCCTACATCGACAACGGGATCT